>NZ_CP114908.1:329285-658571 GCF_027497315.1 Solwaraspora sp. WMMA2059
GGATGTCCGCGTTGAGATTGGATGCGACGACGACCGAGAGATCCTCCGGGTGTAGGACGAACTTGGCCGCCATCGCGTCCACAAGGACGCTTTCCGTTTCGACGTCCGGATAGTCTGCGGCGACCCGCCGGAACGTGTCGTCCCAGAGGACCATACCGTACTGCTGGGCGTTACTCTTGGTGACGCTGGCCACCTTCTTGCGGGTCCTGGTCAGAGCGAGGTCGAACGCGAACCGCATGATTCGTTCGCAGCCGACCTCGGTGAACAGGGCGGACTGGACGGCAACCTCTCCGCCCGCACCGCGGGCGGAGAGGTTGCGTCCGCCGAGGCCGGCGTATTCGCCTTCGGTGTTCTCTCGGACGACGACCCAGTCGAGCTCTACGGTGTCAGCCTTCCGTAGTGGGCTGGTGACGCCTGGCAGGAAAGTCACCGGCCGGACGTTCGCCCAATGGTCGAATCCCTGACAGATGCGCAGGCGAAGACCCCACAGGCTGATGTGGTCAGGCACCGTGGGCCACCCAACGGCACCGAAATAGATGGCGTCGAAGTCGCGCAACGTGTCCAGACCGTCCTCAGGCATCATGATCCCGTGCTCGGCATAGTAGTCCGAACCCCACGGGAACTCCGCCCACTGGAATCCGAAACGACCACCGGAGCGCCCTTCCAGTGCGTCAAGTACGTCCCGTCCAGCGGCGACTACCTCCCGACCGACGCCGTCGGCGGGAATGACGGCGATACGGAAGTGGTGCTGATTGCTCATGGCAACTCCGGCCTCGTGGTAGATGGTAGGCACAAATCAGTGAACCCGGATGCTCGATAGGCGTCCAACACCGCTATCCGATCGGATGCATTGGTCCAGCCTATGATTCCTGCTGCACTACGCCTCGCAGCTGTGGGTGTGCTCGGCCGTCATGCGCTGCGTACCGGCGAAGGCCTTGACGGTGCGGGGCCGCCCCAACTTGATCCGGTCGAGGGCCTTGATCCTGTCCTTCTTGCTCCGATCGCGCCACGTGTCGTCGTCGGTGTCGAAGGAGAGCGGCTGCAGGTAGTCCACAGGGTCGATGACCCACCGCACGTGCGGCCGGTCGGCATCCGGCACACCCATGAGGTTCATCTGCTCGAGGTAGCCGGCGTACACCGCCAGGGAGCAGCCCTCCCGAGTCCGGGTGCCCGACGTCAGGTGGTTCGGCACGTAGATGCGGGGACGGACGATCGACTGGTAGTGGATGAGGTCGCGCAGACCGTTGTTGGTGTAGTTGGCGGTCGATGCCGTTGCCAGATGCAGGTCGGTCTGGGGCAGCAACGCGAGGCGGCCCCGGATGCGCTCGCCATCCTCGGGGGTGCCGGGCCAGCCGTTGCCGATGCCCTCCTTCAGCGCGCCTGCGGTGTTCTGCCACCCGAAGCTGAAGTTGCTGCCATGCCGCAAGGTGATGTGGAAGTAGATACTCACGGTGCCGCCGGAGCCGCCGCCGGTGCGCAGGTTCATCTGCCCGGGCTGCGGGTTGGACCCCGGGGTCAGCGAAGTCCCCGACGGAAAGAGGGCCGAGTCGCGCGGGTCGACGAGAATCTCGGTACGCGGCGGCGGGTACTCCGGGTCCTGCGGCACCGCGACCGAGTGCAGGTGCCGGAAGGCCACCACCTGAGCGAAGGGTTCGAGTACGTCGAGCCGGACCATCTCGGTACCGGGAACGGAGTCGGCGCTGGTGACCGGCACGGTCCGCAGGACGGCGTCAGAGGGGATCCGGGTCTGCGGATCGGTGTTGACCAGCGGGTCAGCCTTCAGCCGAGCGAAGTCGGCGGCCAGCACGGCGCAGGTCTCCTCCGAGGCGTAGATGGTTGCACCGGTCATGGCCGCGATGTAGGCCGCGTTGTCGGCATGGTCGCCGTGCCCGTGGCCGAGCAGAACAGCGTCAGGCCGGGCATCGACGAGGTCGGCGATCACCAGCGGAGTACGGCCACGCTCCACCTCCAGCCGGCTGATGAACGTGTCGAGGTACAGCAGGCGGCCGCCGACCGCGACGGCGAACGACGAGTTGGACAGCCACGATGCGACCACGCGTTCCTCGGGCAGGGCGCCGGTCTGAGGGTTGACGTTCTCTGGGCCGAAGAGCCGCAGCCGGGCAGCGATGCCGGCGTCCGAGAGGCGCCTACCGCCGCCCTTGGACGGGCTCCAGCCGGTGCCGAGCTTGGTCGCCAGTGCCGGTTCAGTGACGATTGCCGAGCCGACGGCGGCGCCCGACAGCGCGGTGGCCGAGGCGAGGAACAACCTTCGTTTCATCGGATTCCTCTCATTGCCTGGTGCAGGCATGGAGTAGGGACGGGGTGCGGGGACGGGGTGCGGGTCGGAGCTGAGATCGACTCACTCAACCAATGTGATCGTCGCCACGTCCAAGACCGGAGTCCTCTCGACGCGATAGCGCGGCCCTATGGGTCGTCGCGACGTGCGTCGAGCCGGCACCGGCTTCAACGTCAACCGGTGAGATGGTCCAGGGCTATCCGTCGTCCGATATCGGTGAGCAGCTCAGCGGCATTCGACTGGCATCGGTCGAGGTCGGGGTCGATACTGGTGAGCGGGTAGGCACCGGCAAAGCCGGCGGCAGCGAGGTCGGCCGCATCGAGCGTCGACTGGCCGGCCACCGCGACGACCGGCACACCTGCGGCGTGCGCCGCTGCCGCAACCCCCACCGGAGTCTTTCCGGCCAGGCTCTGCTGATCGAGGCGCCCCTCTCCGGTGACCACCAGACGGGCGCTGGTCAGGGCCGTGGCGAAGTCGGTCAGGTCCAGGAAGACCTCGATACCCCGGCGAATGGTCGCACCGAGTGCCAGGGCGGCGAATCCGACGCCGCCGGCGGCCCCAGCCCCGGGCGCTGCGGCCAGCCCCGCACCGGCTGCCTGTCCGACTGCTGTGGCGAACCGGCTCAGAGCCTGCTCAAGCAGGTTGACCTGCGCGGGGTCGGCACCCTTCTGCGGTCCGTACGTGGCGGCCGCGCCTCGGCTACCAAGCAGGGGATTGTCAACGTCGGCGGCCACCGTCACCGAGACGCCACGCAACAGGTCGTGCACGGGATTCAGGTCGACGGAGGCTACCTCGGCGAGCCGGCGACCGCCGCGCGGAATGTTCTGCTGATCGCGGTCGAGCACCCGGGCGCCCAGCGCCTGCAGCAGGCCGGCTCCACCATCGGTGCTGGCGCTGCCACCCAGGCCGATGACGAGGTGACGGCAGCCGCTGCGGACCGCTGCGACGATGACCTGCCCGAGTCCGTACGACGAGGCGTCCAAGGGGGCGGGAACGCCGTCGGGTAGCTGGCTGAGCCCGCACGCGTCGGCGAGCTCGACGACCGCCACCTCGCCGCGGACCGCGTAACTCGTTTGTACGGTCTGGCCGGTCGGTCCGTCGACCTCCACCGGAACCAGGTCGAAGCCGACATCTGACAGGAGCGCGACGGTGCCGTCGCCGCCATCGGCCATCGGGCGGCAGTCGACCTGGACGCCGGGTCGGACGGCCCGTAGCCCGGCACGCAGCGCCAGAGCGACGTTCGTCGCGTCGAGTGACCCCTTGAACTTGTCCGGTGCCACGAGACACGTCGTCCTGGTGGTGGGCATGTCGGCCTCCCGCTGCTGGTGGACAGGGCTGCCGGGTGGACCGGAAGCCTCACCAACCTTGGGCGGGCCCGGGTGCGGCGTCCAACACGCACGATCTACCCCTCTCATAGGTGCGGCCTATGAGATCGGCTGGATGATCCGTCACCTGGCGTGCGGGCATGGCGGCCGGGTCGGGCACCGCGCTGTTCAGCGCGTCGGTGCGGGCGTCGACGGGCCGCACACGGCGGCCTGGTCGGTCAGGCCGCCGGCTGGTCGAGCCGCTCGTCGCGGTACCTCCGGGCGATGTCGATGAATGCCCGTGCGGCGGGCGTCAGCTGGGTGCGGCGACTGACCAGGACGATCCGCAGGTACGCCGTGGGGCGGATCGGCAGCACGTCCGCCCCGGCCCTGATCGCGAGATCCTTCCACGCGGCGGGCAGGATCGCATCGGCCACCCCGGCGAGGACGAGGGGAAGGATGGACGTCCGGTGGGCGACCTCGGCGACGAGCCGGGCCTGACTTCCCTGCGCCAGGATGTGATCGACGAGCTGTCGCATGAGGGAACCGGGCTGGGAGGCGATGAGCCGGTGTCCGTCGAAATCGTCGGCGGTGACGTGGTCGCGGCCATGGAAAGGGCCACCGGGAGCGGTGAACAGCATCAGTGGCTGGTTCTCCAGGGGCACGACGTCGAGCTCGGCGACCCGGACGATGTCGGGCGCGCCGAGCAGGCCGATCTCGACGGCACCGGTACGCACCGCGTCGATCACCTCGTCCGGTACGAAGGCGGCGTTGACGCTGACAGTGACGTCGGGATGAGCGGCGGCGAACCGCTGCATGATCGGTGCCAGGGGCTCGATGCCGGCGGACGGCATCGAGGTGACCTCAACCCGGCCTCGGGCCACCCCCTTGATGGCGTCGATGGTGGCCTGTGCGGTCGCCAGGTCGCGGATGACCTGCCGGGCCGGACCGATCAGCTGCTTGCCGGCGTCACTGAGCACCACGCCGCGTCCGACCCGGTGGAACAGCGCGACGCCCAGCTCGCGCTCCAGTCCGGCGATGGCCTGTGACAGTGACGGTTGCGCGATGTAGAGCTTCTCGGCTGCCTTGCCGAAGCCTTCAGCGTCGACGACTGCGAGGAAGTATCGGAGCTGGCGGGCGTCCATCGCGCGTCAGCACCGGCTGCCGGTACGGGTCTGGGGCAGCTGAGGGTGCCTCCCGGTCGGTGCCGCCCTTCTCCGGCTGCGATCTGTCATGCGCGCGCACCCTTCGCTGATTCTCATGATCAGATCGGCCTGACCTGGCGATATGCAACCAGGTGGCGGCCGATAGGTCCAGACCCCGTTCGGGATTCGTTAGATAGGCGCTGGCTACGAGTGGGAAGTGTCGACCGAGGGTAGCGGGCGACGGCCGATCGAACGCCGCAGCCACGTCCGCGCCGCCACGAGCCGTACGGTTTCGGCGGGAACCGGCAGGTGGCCGCGCCGAAACTGCCGTTCCGTCAATGGCTGCGGCCCACCTGCGCTTCTGTCTGCTATAGACGCTTTGGGCGTTTGATCCGCAGTTTCGCGCGCGCGATCGCTGAGGGCTCCTCGATAGGTCGTGCCTATGAATGAGATCGATGCAGCGTCTTGGACGTCACTATGTCGGCCGAGTTAACTGTTGTGCTGCAGGACACAGTCAGCTCTGGAGGAACCACGTGCCTAGATCCCCACCACCGGCCGACCAGGAGAAACAGGGCGGTGCGTCCGCGCCCGTCCGAGAACTGGATCGCCGCCGACCCCCGACTGGCGTGTCAGCGCGCCGACGAACGGTCCCGACCGTTCCCACCACCACGGCCACCAACCAGAGCCAGTCGCCTAGCCGACGAGTCCAAGGGAGTCCTGTATGGTCCATCCGTCCCCGCTGCGCGCCGACCCGGAACGAGCCGTCCCGCAGCCCGACGAACGGCCCGACACGCTGCTCAGCGTGTCCCACGCCTCGATCGGCTACTGGGTCAACGGCACGTTCGCCCGAGCTGTGGCAGACGTGAGCTTCGACGTCACCGCTGGCGAGACGATCATGTTGATCGGCCCGTCCGGATGCGGAAAGTCGACCCTTCTCAAGACCATCGCGGGGTTCCTCGAACTCGCTGACGGCACGATCACCGTGGCCGGTCGACGCACACTCGCCCCCGGGCCGGACCGGGCGGTCGTCTTCCAGGAGTTCGACCAGCTGTTCCCCTGGCGTGACGTACTCGACAACGTCGCATACCCGTTGCGTCGCAACGGTCGTAAGAGGTCCGACGCGGACCAGCAGGCGCGCCGCTACCTCGAGATGATGGGGCTGAGTCGAGCCCTCGACCGCCACCCCCACCAGCTCTCGGGCGGGATGAAGCAGCGGGTGGCGATCGCGCGCGCCTTCGCGCTGGAGCCGGTCATGCTGCTGATGGACGAGCCGTTCGGGGCTCTGGACGCGCTCACCCGGGCCCGCCTGCAGGCCGAGCTCAACGCCATCGCGAAACGAACCGGGGTCACCATCCTGTTCGTCACCCACAGCATCGAGGAGGCAATTGTCCTCGGTGACCGGGTCGTCGTTCTGACCGACCCGCCTTCGGTGGTCCGTGAGACCGTCCAGATCACCGACGAAGCCAAGGTGGTGGGTTCAGAGGAGTACCGCAGCGTACGGACACATCTGGGCAGCCTGCTGCACCGGGACGGGAAGGGGGCTGACGAGGATGTCGCTGAGTTCACCGACTGAACAATCGACCATCACCCGTACCGAGGGGGACGTCCCGGCCCCGCCGTCGGCCGACGCCGCCCCGCCGCGCAGTGTCAGGGACTGGCGGTGGGGGGCGATGCCGGTGTGGCTGCGCCGGGTTCTCGTCGTCGTCCTGCTGCTGACCGGGTGGCAGCTCTACGTCACGATATCGGGCGTCAACCCCCTGCTGTTCTCCTCACCCGCAGACGTGGGTCGGGCCCTGGTCGCGGGTTTCCAGAACGGTGAACTGCTGCGATCGACCGGCACCACCATGCGGGTCCTGTTGCTCGGCATGCTGTTCGGCAGCCTCATCGCCGTCGTGCTGACCACACTCGCGGTGTGGACGCGCTTCGGTGAGGACGTACTCGTCGTCTTCTCCTCGATGCTGAACCCACTGCCGTCGATCGCCGTGCTGCCGCTGGCGATCCTGTGGTTCGGGCTCAGTGAGACGGCTCTGGTGTTCGTGGTCGCCAACGCGGTGATCTGGCCGATTGCAATCAATGTCAACACCGGCTTCCGGACGGCGAACCGGACGATTATAGCGGTCGGCCGCAACATCGGGCTCAAGCGCTGGCGCATGATCTCCGAGGTGCTCTTCCCGGCCGCCCTGCCACACACGATCTCGGGAGTCAAGACTGCCTGGGCCTTCGGCTGGCGCACCATCGTCGCCTCCGAACTCGTGTTCGGCGTCGCAGGAGGTGGGGGTGGCCTCGGCTACTTCATCAACAACAGCCGCTACTACCTTGACATCCCCGACGTCTTCGCCGGCCTGGTGACGATCGCGGTCATCGGTCTACTGATCGACATGGTCTTCATCCTGATCGAGCGGCGCACTGTCGTTCGATGGGGAATGAAGACATAGCCGGACCGCCGACCTGTCGGAATCCGGTTCCCGCCACCACCGTAGGTGGAACGCACCGTCCGCCCGACCCTCCGTCCGATATCAGCAGACAAGGTGGGGATCACCCTATGATTTCAGCTAGTTCTCGAGCCGCTCGGCGATCCCGATATGTTGCCGCGACCGCTCTGGCCGCACTTTTGTCGACCTCGGCCGCATGCGGCTCCAACGAGGCCGACGTGCAGGCCAGCGACGGTATGCCGGCCAAGGTGACGATTGCGTACCAGCCGGGCCTGTCATACGCTCCGCTCATTCTACTCAAGCAGAACGGCACCCTGGAGAAGGAGTTTCCCAACACGACCTTCGAGTGGACGGAGGTAAACATTCAGGTGGTGCGCGAAGAGTGACGGTCAGCGCGGGTTGAGTGACGGGGTTCGACCGGCTCGACGCCGTTCTGTCCGTTGTGGTTTGATCTTGGCGTGTCGGTGTCGGAGGATCTGTCTCGTGAAGAGTTGATCTCGCTGGCACGGACGCAGGACGCTCGGATTGCTGAGCAGGACGCGCAGATCGCGGAGTTGACGGCGGCGTACGAGGCGCTCGCGGTGCGGCTGGCGCGGGTCGAGCATCTGTTGTCGCGGAACTCGTCGAACTCGTCGTCTCCGCCGTCGAAGGATGATGATCCGGGGCGTACGCCACCTGCGGCGAGGAAGAAGCGGGACACCCCGGCGGGTACGCGGGGTAGGCAGCGGGGTGCGCCGGGGTCGAACCTGGCCTGGTCGGATGCTCCTGATCAGCGGCGGGACCGGTTCCCCGAGGGTAGTTGCGGGTGCGGCGCGGAGTTGGTGGACGCGCGGGATCTGGGTGTGGTGGACCGGTATCAGCAGGTCGAGGTTCCGTTGATGACCGCGACGCTGACCCAGTACGACCAGCATGCGGTGCGGTGTGGGTGCGGGAAGCTGCACACCGCGGCCCGGCCGGAAGGCGCGGGGGCCGGTCCGGTGGGGTACGGCCCGAACCTGCAGGCGTGGGCGGTCTATCTGATGGTCGTGCATTTCATCCCGGTGCAGCGGTGTGTACAGATGCTTCGGTCGCTGACCGGTGCGACACCGTCGCCGGGGTTCGTGCACGGCGTGCTGACCCGGGTCGCGGCGCTGACCAGCGAGGTCGACAAACGGATCCGCATGTTGATCACCCTGGCGTACGCGGTGTGCTGTGACGAGACGCCGCTGCGGGTCGGGCCAAAGAAACCGAGGCCGGGCCGGAAGAAGGCCGAGAAGTACCTGCTCGTGGCGTGTACCGAGTTGTGGACTCACTACCAGGTCGGTGACCGGGACCTGGCCACGTTCACGGCGTTCGTGGTCAAGGACCTGACCGGCTCGGTGGTCGTGCACGACCGGTACCGGAACTACGACTCGGCCGAGTTGGGCACGCTGGTCCACCAACTGTGTTGCGCTCACCTGTTACGTGATCTTGACGGTGCGGCCGAGGTGTACCCCGACGCGGTCTGGCCGAAGCAGATCTCCGACGCGCTGCGCGCGCTGATCCACGAGACGAACACGGCCCGTGAGCAGAACCGGCCGGGCATCGACCCCACAGTGAAGGCCGAGTTGCTGTACCGGCTGCACCACGGCGTGCTGGTCGGACTGTCCGACACCAGCACCATCGGCAACCGGCCGGGTGAGCGTAAAGCCCGCCTGCTGTTGGAAGTCTTCCGGGACCGACGTGCCGACGTGCTGCGCTTCGTTGACGACCTGTTGGTGCCGCCGACGTCGAACCAGGCCGAACGGGACCTGCGACCGGCGAAGATCCAGCAGAAGATCTCCGGGCGGCTCACCAGCGAGCAACGCACCAAGGATCGGTACAAGATCCTCGGCTACGTCTCCAGCGCGGCGAAGAACGGCCTCGACAAAATGGCCGTCCTGCGCGACGCCATCCTCGGACGACCCTGGATGCCGAACCTACCCGCACCCACCTGACCCCCACCCCACCCAGGTCAACATCAGCCGGCGGCCACCAACCAACCGGCCATCACGCTATGCCACCACGCGGAATCCCAGCGCGCACCACCTGAATGTTTGCGGACGGAGCTATCGTCGAGCGCGGCAGTGCAGGACGGCATGATTTCAGGCGACATCCAGGTCGGCGCCGGAAGCGCGGCACAGATGATTCTGGCCCGGGACAAGGGGGTCGACTGGCGGTACCTGGCCTCGCTCAACGACGCGGAACTTTGGCTGATGGCCAAGGACGAACGGCTCACGTCGCTCAGTGATTTCACGTCCTCCGACAAGATCGCGATGCCCTCGCTGACGTCGATTCAGGCGTTGGTCCTTCGAAAGGGAGCCCAGGACCAGCTCGGCGACGCCGAAGCGCTCGACACGAACATCGTGCCCATGTCCCATCCGGATGGCTTGCAGAACCTGGTGAGCGGACAGATCGCCGCGCACCTGACCTCACCGCCGTTCCAGTTCGACGAGCAGGATCAGGGCATGCGTGTCGTGCTGAAGAGCAGCGACCTCTTCGGGCCGATCATGTTCAACGGTGTATTCATGATGAACGAGTACTACGAGCAGAACACCGAGTTCTCGACCCGGCTCTACTCGATCCTGGAAGAGCAGATCGCCGCGCTCGCGGACGACCCGGCGGCGGCGGCGGCTGAGCTCTCGGCGAACTCCGGTGGCAAGACCACACCTGAGAGCTTCGAGAAGTACCTCACCAACCCGGCGATCACCTACACCACCGAGCCGCACGGTCTTCAGGACATCGCCGGTTTCATGGAAGAGATCGGAATGATCTCGGAGACACCGGACAGCTGGAAGGACCTCACCTTCCCCACCGTCCACGAGAGCGCCGGCAGCTGACGCCACAACCCACCCGCCATACGGGTCAGACGAGCCGTCGGCGACCGCCGACGGCTCGTCTGACGCACTGGCCACCCAGAGGACCGATACGACTGACCCGGCCTGATCCGGCTGCGGAATCAGCTCGGCCTGTCCGGTGATCGGGCCGCGCGCCCGACCAACTCGACCGCGCACCCGATCAGACGGTGATCGGGCCGCGGTGCAGCCAGTCGGCCAGCTCGGGTACGGCGAGTTTGGCGACCTGCTCCTCGTAGCGCCGCAGGTCGCCGTCGTCGAGCAGGTCACGCCACTGGCCGGTGGCGCCCCGGTTGAAGAACTGCTTCGGGTCCCGCCACATCGCCAGGACGGGGGCGAATTCCTTGGCGCGGTTGCGCATGGAATCGAAGGTGGCCGCCTGCACCAGCTCCGGCCAGCGCTGTTCGGGCACCTCGATGTCGAGCTGTTCGGCGATCGCCCGCATCTGGCCCTCAAGGTCGGACTTCAGCTCGTCGTAGTGCAGGAGCAGGACGTTTGACCGGTCACGCTCCGCCCAGAAACCTGACATGTGGTGCAGCATCGACGGCAGGCCGATCTGCACGTCGGGGTGTTCCATCCAGGCCCAGAACCGGTCGTACTCGGATTCCAGCTGCGGTGGCGCGTCGTCGGTGAGCTCGCCGGTCAGATCGTCGTTGCCGACCGCCGCGTCGCGTAGCTTCAGGACCACGTCGTAGTCGGTGTTCTGGAAGTGTGCGTCCCAGGACAAAGCGACGTCGCGCGGGTCTCGGCCGACCGCGATGTAGGTGACCCCGTCGTGGATCGGCAGGCCGTCGAACGGGGTGTGGGTCTTGATGATGCGTCGGTGCTGCTGCGCCTCGTAGAACGCGAACACGTCGGCCTGGCTGCGCGTCTTCATGTCGGGCCAGAGGGTGATGTCGTCCAGCGGGCGGGGTAGCTCCGGCGTCTGGAAGATCAGCAGAGCGCAGATCGTCTGGGTCCATGTCGTGCCGCATTTAGCGGGTGTCGAGATCACGATGTCGCCGTCGCGGAAGGGAAATCCCCCCCAACGGGCGCTGTCCATGATCGCATTGTGGTACCGAACCGTGGGTTGGCGCACCGGCCCTCCAGTCTGAATTGGTCGAGTCGTCCAAATCAGACCGTAGACTCCACAGTGTAGCTTTGTCCAGAGTTGATCTAAGAACCCGGCACCTGACCAGACAGCGACGGGGCCAGCCGACCTCGGCTGGCCCCGTCGCTGTCCGTGCCCTGGCCCCGTCGTGATCAGGGCTGTCTGGACCGTGGCCGGCGCGCGGCCACCGCCAAGGCGGCCAACGCCAGCGCGGCGAGGCCGATCGGCCATGCCCAACGCCACCAACCGGCTCCGGCCGTACCGCCAGATTCGTCCTCGGCCGCTGCGGCGGCCAGATCGGCGACCGGCGGCGCCTGACCCTCCACCGCCTGTACATCGACCGTCGCCGTGCTGTCGTACGGCGCCGGAGCGCTCACCGTCACCTGCCAGTCACCCGGGCTGAGCACCGGGCCACTGGCATAGAATCCCTGCCCTTCACCGGCCGGTTCGAGCTGCAACGGGCCGACCGACCGCCCCCCGTCAGCGGTGGCGGTCAGCACCAGCCGGACCGGAAGGTCGAGCCGGTGCCCATCGTCATGGAAGGCCTGCACGGTCACCCCGGTGGCACCGTCGCCGGCCACCTCCAGATCGAGTTTGCCGTTGTGCGCCTGCGCGGGACCGGCCGCCGGCAGCACCGCCAGCAACAGGCCGAACAGAACGGCGGCCGATCCACGCGTACGACGCATGGTGTCTTCCTTCCTGTCTCGTCGACGGGTCGGTGACCTGTCGATAGGACGGTGGCCCCGCCCGGCACCGAGGACCGGGCGGGGCCACCGCGGATCAGAGTTGCTGGTCGGGGTCGATCCGGGTGGGGTCCTCCGCCAGCCGACCGGCACCGGTGACCGGCTTTCCGCCGTTCGCCTTCACCCCGGCCGCGCTCGCCGTGCCACCGAGCCGTTCGATCATGGCGTCGGCGTCACGGATCAGGGTGTCCCGCACGTCGGCGTCGGTGACCAGATCCGGGTCGGCGGCGAGGGCCTTGAACGCGGTCAGCTGCTGGATCGCCCGCTTGTCCTTGCCGGCCGCCTCCGACAGCCGGACCGCGTCCAGCTTGTTGGACAGCTTGCGGTCCGCCTTCTTGGACAACCGTCCGGTCGACTTGAACCTGTCAATCAGGTTCTGCATGTCCCGGAACGAGGTGGTGACGAAGAACCGAACCGTCGAGGTGGTGTCGTTGCCCGCCTTGTCGGTCGCGGTCACGGTTAGCTCGTGCAGGCCGAGCGGCAGGTCGTACATCACCTGGAGGGTGTCGTTCGCGTACGGCTGCCCGTCCAGCGTGCCGACGACGGTGTCGATGCCGGAGGTCGGGTCGACCGCCTGCCACGACACCCGTACGTCCTGGCTGTCGCCGTACAGCTGGCCGTCGGCCAGCCCGGAGATCAGCAGGGTCGGCTTGCTGCCGTCGATCTTCACCACGGCCGACTTCAGCGCCTCGACGTTGCCGGCGAGGTCGGTGGCCCGGTAGAGCAGCTCGTGGTCACCGTCGCCGGTCACCTCGACCGGCTCGTCGTACGGCGTCCAGTCACCGCCGTCGAGCGACCACTCCAGCAGCTCGACCCCGGAACCGTCGTCGGTCGAGGAGAGCACCACCGGGATGGTGCCGTCGTGCCAGCCGTTGTCGTTCGCCGGGGCGAACTCCGCCGAGCTGACCGGCGCCGTGGCGTCGATCTGGAAGGTGACGGACCGGGTCTGCTCCACGTTGCCGGCGGCGTCGGTGGACCGGAACCGCAGATCGTGGCTGCCGTCCCCACTCACCGCTACCGGCTCGGTGTACGCCGTCCACCCGGTCTCGTCGTCGAGCGAGTACTCGGTACCCGCCACCCCGCTGCCACCGTCTTCGTCGGTGGCGGTCAGGGTGACCGCGACCGGTCCGGGGTACCAGCCCTCGACCGGTCCAGCCGGCTCGCCGGTCCCGCTGACCTCGGCCTCGGTCACCGGCGCCGTGGTGTCCTCCTCCGAAACCTCCGTGGTCAACCGGAAGTAGTCGAACGACACGGTCTTCGACTCCGTCTGGTTGGCGCCGAGGCTGAACAGCCCGACCTTCGGGTTGGCCCCGACAGCCGCGTTGGTGAGCGACTCGAACTGCGTCCAGTCGGTGCCGTCGGCCGAGTACGCGGCGGTGTAGGTGTCACCGACGCGGGCCAGCCGCAGGTGCCACACCGCCGAGGTCAGCTCGCTGACCTGCGGCTGCGGGTTCTGCACCGCCGCACCGATCTCGCTGCGGTACTCGATGCGCCGACTGACCGGGCTGCCGACGGTGTTGTCGGCGATGAAGTCCAACTTGAGATAGTTGTCGTCATCGGCGTACACCAGCAGCCCGGCCTGCTGGTACTGCTCGTCCAGCAGGCTGCCGTCGACCTTCGTCTGCACGGTCCAGTCGCCGTCCGGCGCGGTCTGCAGGATGAAGTTCGTCGGCCCGGAGTTGCCCGCACCGTAGATGTCACCGTTCGACACGTCGATGTGCAGCGACCCGTCGGCGACCCGGTAGGCCGCCGCGTCCTCCCGGACGATGGCGTCCCAGCGGCACGCGTCCAGCGCGCTCCCGTCGAACTCGTCGGACGGCTCGACCGGACCGGCCGGCTCATCCGGCGTCACCTGGAACCAGTCGAAGGCGGCGTCGACCACCGGAGCCTCGGTCCCACCGTTGAGCGCGAACACGCCGATCTGCGGGTTCCCGATGCCAGTCAGTGCCGCCGACCGGCCGACCGGGGCGAAGGTCTGTCCGTCGGCCGACATGGCCGCCGTCAGGTTCGTCCCGTCGCTGGTCACCCGCAGGTAGATGGTGTCACCTGCGGGCGCGTCGGTGGCGTCGGCACCCTCGTTGCGCGGGGTGCCGCCGGTCTCCCGGATGAACTCCACCCGGCGGCTGCCGCTGTACAGCAGGTCCAGCTTGGCGTAGTTGTCGTCGTCGCCGTAGACCAGCAGACCAGCCTGCTGGTAATTGGCGGTAACCGGCAACGTCACCTTGGTGGTGGCCTGCCAGGCGCCGTCCGGCGCGGGCTGCAGGACCAGGTTGGTGGCGTCGTTGCGGCCGCCGTACAGGTCACCGACGCCGGTCGGCAGCAGGAGCGTGCCGTCGGCCACCGAGTACACCTGGCTCTCCCGGACCACCGTCCACCGGTCGCGGTCCAGCCCGTCGCCGAGGAAGTCGTCCGACCGTGCTCCGAAGCAGGACGTGTTCGGTGCCTCGACCCGCACCGACACGTACGCCGATGCCGTCGCGCCCCGGGCGTCGGTCACCACCAGGGTGGCGACGAAGGTGCCCGGTGCGGTGTACGTGTGGCTGGCGTCCAGGGTGTCGGCGGTGCCGCCGTCACCGAAGTCCCAGGCGTACGTCAACGGGGTGTCGCCCTCGGCATCGGTGGCCGTGCCGTCGAACGCCACGGTGAGCGGCGCGGTGCCGGACGTCGGCGTCGCGGTGACGCTGACCTGCGGCGGCGCGTTCTCGGTGACGCCTCGGCCGAGGAAGTCCATCCAGTTGACGTTGAACAGCGAGTTCGCGCCACCGCCCGGGTCCCGGGCGACGAAGTACAGCACCGCCGCGTCGGCGCCGCCGGTGACCGGCGCGGTCACGTCGGTCCAGGTCTGCCAGCCGCCGGTACCCGCGACGTCAGCGGAGGCGACCACCGGACCGTCGACGGCGTCGGCGCGGACCTCGATCCGGCCGCCGGCCGTCGCCGATGCGACCCGGAACCCGATCGAGTCGACGTTGGTCAGGTTGGCCGGGTCGACCGACCACCAGTCGCCGTCCTCGATGAAGCCGATGTTCTCGCCGCCACCGGCCGGGTCGCCGGTGGTTTCGGTCCGGACGCCCGGGTCGCCGCCGCCGGTGGCGCCGTCCACCCGTCCGGTCGAGCTGAAGTACTCGGCCTGCTTGCGCTTGGGCTGCAGCAGTTCGATCGCCCGGCCGGTCAGTGGCGCGGCACCGCCGACCCCGCCGTCGTCGGTGTAGGTGGCCTCGAACACGCCGAAGACGTTCGCCTCGGCGCCGTGGCCGGCGGCGAGCTGGGTCTGCACCGTGCCGGAGCAGCCAGTGTGCTGCTCCAACGGGTGGGCGTGCTCGTCGTGGCCGAGCAGCACCTGCAGCTCCACCCGGTCACAGTCGATTTCGCCGTCCTCCGGGTCGGTCACGGTGATCGTGTACTCAACCTGGTCGCCCCAGTCGAAGAAGCCGCCGGCCGGCGGGAAGTCGATGGTCACCGTCGGTGCGGTGTTACCGACCGTCACCGGTACGTTGGCAACCGCCGTACGCTCGTTGGGGTTGGTCACGGTCAGCTGCGCGGTGTAGTTGCCGGCCTCGGTGTAGGTGTGGGTCGGGTTGGCCTCGGTGGAGGTCCCGCCGTCGCCGAAGGCCCAGGCGTAGGCCAGCGTGCCGCCGTCCGGGTCGCGCGAGCCCGCGCTGGAGAACTCCACGGTCAACGGTGCCTGGCCGGAGGTCGGGGTGGCGCTGGCCTGCGCGATCGGTGCCCGGCTACCGGCGACGTAGTCGATCCGGTAGACCCCCGAGTCGTCGTTGTTGCCGCCGAAGCCGCTGCCCCACTCGATCAGGTACAGGGCGCCGTCGGGGCCGAACTCGAAGTCCATCGGGCGGACGAAGCTCATCCCGGTCAGCAACTGGTTGATGTCCACCAGCTCGGTGCCGTCAGCGGACACCTGCATGGTGTACATCTTCGACTGGTTCCACTCGCCCAGCAGCGCCTTGCCGTCGTAGTACGCCGGCCACTTGCGGTCCGAGGCCAGCTCGGTGTCGTAGCGGTAGACCGGCCCGCCCATCGGCGCACCGCCGCCACCGATTTCGGGGTAGCGCGGGTCACCGCTGTAGCCGTAGTCCACGGTGGCGGGGATCGCCGGTGGCAACTCGGTAAGTCCGGTGTTGTTGGGGGAGTCGTTCACCGGCGCCGAGCAGTCGAACTTCGCGCCGCTGGGGCCGGACGGGAACTGGTAGTCGTTGTACGCCTCGTTCGTCCCGGTGCAGTACGGCCAGCCGTAGTTGCCGGGGGTGTCGACGATGTTCCACTCGACCAGGCCCCGGGGGCCCCGGTTGGGGTTGTCCGAGTTGGCGTCCGGGCCGTAGTCCGCCACGTAGAGCGTGTCGGTGGCCAGGTCCACGCCGATCCGGAACGGGTTGCGGAAGCCCATCGCGTAGATCTCCGGGCGGGTCTGCGCGGTGCCCGGTGCGAACAGGTTGCCCTCCGGGATGGTGTACGTCCCGTCGTCCTCCGGGTGGATCCGGATCACCTTGCCGCGCAGGTCGTTGGTGTTACCGGAGGTACGCTGCGCGTCGTAGTCCTGCCGCCCGGCCCGCTCGTCGATCGGGGTGTAGGCGCTCGACTCGAACGGGTTGGTGTTGTCCCCGGTCGCCAGGTAGAGGTTGCCCTGGCTGTCGAAGGTCATGGTGCCGCCGGCGTGGCAGCAGGTGTTGCGCTGGGTGTCGACCTGCAGTACGGCCTCCTCGCTGGCCGGGTCGATGCTGTCGCCGACCACGGTGAACCGGGACAGCAGGTTGCGGGCCACGCCGTCGTTGGGGGCGTAGTAGAGGTACACCCAGCCGTTGTCGGCGAAGTCCGGGTCGAGCCGGATGCCGATCAGGCCGTCCTCGTTGCCGGTGAACACGTCGAGGTCGATCGCGGTGACCGTGTTGCCGGTGTCCGGCTTGACGATCTGTACCCGGCCGTCACGCTCGATGTAGAAGACCCGTCCGTCCGGGGCGATGTCCAGCTCCATCGGGTTGCTGGTGTTGTTGTCCAGGGTGATCTTCTCGAAGCTCTCGGTCAGCGAGGCGCCGCAGTCGGAGTCGACGACCCCGGCGGCGGACTGGATGCCGCCGAGCAGGTGGTCGAGGAACTCCGGCTCGGCGAACGACTCGTTGGTGTGGCCGCCGCCGGTGTACCAGGCCCGGCCGCCGTCGTAGTCGCTGCACCAGGCGATCGGGTGGTCGGCACCCATCGCGCCGGCACCTGGGGTGTAGCTGGTCTCGTCCAGGCTGGCCAGTACGTGCACGTCGCCGCGCGGGTTGGTCTGGAAGTTGTACCACTCGTCGTAGCGGGTCCATTCGGCGGGCAGTCCGTCGGTGGACGGGTGGGCCGGGTCCTCGACCTTGACTACGGCGTTCTGGTTGGCCGGGTGGCCGGAGAAGTAGGCGCCGACCAGTTCGCCGTACCAGGGCCAGCTGTACTCGGTGTCGGAGGCGGCGTGGATCCCGACGTACCCGCCACCGGCCTGGATGTAGCGCTCGAAGGCGGCCTGCTGGGCGGTGTCGAGGACGTCGCCGGTGGTGGACAGCCAGATGACCGCCCGGTAGTTGGCCAGGTTGGCGTCGGTGAATTCGGCGCCGTCCTCGGTGGTGTCGACGGTGAAGCCGTTGTCGGCACCGAGCTGCTCGATCGCGGCGATGCCAGCCGGGATGGAGCCGTGCCGGAAGCCGGCGGTCTTGGAGAAGACGAGCACGGAGTACGGCTCGTCGGCGGCCGCCTCGAAATCGCCCGGGCTGGCCTGCACGGCGGGGCCCGGATCGACCGGGTTGCCCGGGTTGCCCGGTGCGGCCTGCGCGGCAGGGGCGCCGAGCAGGGCAGTAGACAACATGGAGAGCGAAAGTATCGCAGCGGTTAGCGGGCCACGTCGAAGGTGGCGTCGGCGGGTTCGGGACACGTGGTCTCCTAGTCCTGGTGAACACACTGTCGGGTGGGCCGACCCGCCGAGGGTCGTCCCGTCTGGCCCGGTGAACGCGCTGCCACGACGCGGTCACCGAGGTTTTGTTAAGCCGTTGGACAAAATTAGGGACTGCCGGCTTTGTTTCCGGCAAGGGCTATGCGTGTAACGGTTTGATAAACGCTCAGCCGCTGAACCAGCTGGGAACCATCGCAAGCGCGACGAATCGGATTGATCTGCCGATGAAGCAGACCACTGCGAACACGCTGGCCGGCATCCGGGTGCCACCGGCCACCACCGTCGTGACCAGCAGCGGAGGCACGCCGATCACGCTGCTCGCGAACAGGGTCGGTATGACGAACGCCGGCTCGTACAGTCGGCGGTGCTCCCTGGCCACCCAGCCCGCCCAGCCGGACAACCTGCTGCGCAGCCCCTGCGGCAGCCGGTCGCCGATCGCCGGACCGATCCGGCGCAACCATCCGGCCCGTGGCCTGCCGTCCGTCGGCGGCGTGTCCGTCGCCGTGTCGTCCGTCGGCGTCGGGTTTGTCGCCGTCGTGTCCGTCGGCGTCGTGCCGTCGGCCGCTACCGCGCTGGCCGTGGCCGCCGCCTTCGGCGCGGTCCGCTTGGCCAGCCACCGGCGCAGCCACGGCGACTGGATCACCCCCCGCGACGCCAGGAACATGGCGAGCTTGGCGACGGTCTGGCCGAGCGCTGCGGCGACACCCAGCGCCACCGGCGGGGAGGACGTGGTGGCGGTCAATGCGATGAGGTACGGCTCGATCGGAGTCACCGGCGACACCGCCGACAGGGCACCAACCGCGACGGTGGCCAGCAGAACCGCGATCACGAGGAGGCGGCGCGCAGACCCGGAAGGTCGACAGCGAGCGGGATCCGGGCCACCACGACGAGCGAAGCGAGCTTCACCGCGGCGATCGCCAAGGTGAACGCCACCGG
The DNA here is from genome assembly GCF_027497315.1 of Solwaraspora sp. WMMA2059. Taxonomy (GTDB): domain Bacteria; phylum Actinomycetota; class Actinomycetes; order Mycobacteriales; family Micromonosporaceae; genus Micromonospora_E. The sequence continues at coordinate 348,007 of NZ_CP114908.1, forward strand.
AAGCACCGGCGACGGTGCCAGCACCACCAGCAGCACCAGGCCGCCGGTGTTCAACGCCTTCGCCACCGGCGACCAGTTGAACCGGTACACCTGGGTGTGCACAAGATGGAAGTAGTTCGGGCTCAGCAGTGGCCACCGCAGGAAACTCAGGCTCAGCACCAGATCCACCACGACGAACTGCACGACGAAGATGACCAGCGGAACGCCCATCGACGGCAGCAGCGGGATCAGCGCGGCGGCGACCGCCAGGCAGCAGACCCGGTCGCAGACGATGTCGTAGACGGCACCGAACCGGGTCTCCTGCCGCAGCAGCCGGGCGGCCAGACCGTCCGCCATGTCACCGATCCAGTAGCAGCCGATCGCGACGCCGGTGAGTACCGTGCTGTCGCCGACGACGGCCAGCACGGCCAAGCCGACGGCGACCACGGTCCGGACCGTGGTGATGAGATTCGGTACGTTGCGGACCGGCCCGGCAGGCCCGTCCACCCAACCGTGCGGCGCGGCTGTGGCGGCACCGGCGGACAGGTGCGTGTCGCAGGCTCCCGGAGACGTGATGGCCGGCCCCCGCCTTCCTTGTCGACACCGAGTGTGGACTGACAGACGGTAGCACGGCCGGCGGACCCCGCCGCGTGGCCGAATCGCCCCGCCACCACGCGTGGCCGAACTGCTTCTTCGGGGTCACATCCGCAGCTGCGGCCAGTCCAGCAGGTTGGCGGCGAGCGTCGCGACCGTGGCGAGCAGACCCAGCCGGGCCTGACGCAGCTGAGGATCCTCGGCCATCACGAAGACGTCGTCGAAGAAGGCGTTCACCGGCGCGGTCAGCTGCCCGGCGATTCCAGTGAACCGGTCGAGGTCCGCGCTGTGGTCCAGGTCGGCCCGCACCTGCTTGACCACCTCGTGCAGCCGTACCTCGGCCGGCTCGGTGAGTAGCGCCGGGTCGTACTCGGCGGGCACGTCAGCCGGGACGATTCGCCGGGCCCGCTGCAACGCCTCGGCGAGCGCCCGGAACTGCTCGTCGGCCAGCAGCCGGTCCAGCTGGGCCAGCAGCCGGTCAACCAGTTGCGGCCGGTCGGCGTGCGCCAGTACCGCGCGGACCCGGTCCACCGGCTGGCCCTCCTCGGTCAGCAACTGCTCCACCCGGCGGGTCAGGAACTCGACGATCTCGGCCAGCACGGTGTCGTCGACCGGCACCGGCTGCCGCCGGGCGGCAGCCGCGAGCCCGGTGGCCAGCGAAATCCCGGCCAGCCCTGGCTGACTCCGGTGCACCGCCAACAGCCCCAGCACCGCCCGCCGGATCGCGAACGGGTCGCTGCTGCCGGTCGGCATGCCGACCGTGGCAGCCAGGCCGGTCACCAGATCCAGCCGGTCGGCCAGCGACAGCAGCGCCCCCGGCAGCGACTGCGGCAACTGGTCACCGGTGCTGCGCGGCAACTCGGCCTCGAACACCGCCTGCGCGACCGCCGCCGGCTCTCCGGCGTGCCCGGCGTAGTCACGGGCCATCACCCCGGCGAGACTGGTCATCTCGGTGACCATCTGCGAACCGAGGTCGAACTTGACCAGCTCGGCCGCGCGGTCCAAGGTCGCCCGGTCCGCATCGGACAGCGCGATCATCTCGGCCAGGTCACCGGCCAGCCCGGCGATCCGGTCAGCCCGGTCCGCCATCGACCCCAGCTTGTCGGTGAAGGTCAACCGGCTCAGTCGGGACCGCAGCTCGGCCAGCGGGGTGGCCCGGTCGGCGCGGTAGAAGAACGCCGCGTCCTCGTACCGGGCCCGCAGCACCGCCTCGTTGCCGGCCCGTACCAGATCGACGTCGATCGCGCCGTTGGCGACCGCCACGAAGTGCGGCAACAGGGCACCGTCCGCGCCCCGCACCGGCAGGTACCGCTGATGCTTGCGCATCACCGTGGCCAGCACCGACTCAGGTAGCTCCAGGTAGCGTTCCTCGAACCCGCCGAGCAGCGGCGTCGGCTGTTCGATCAGGTCCACCACCTGGGTCAGCAGACCAGCCTCGGCGGCCAGGTCGACCCGGCCGCCGACGCCAGCGGCCAGCTCACCGGCGGCGGCGGTGACGATCGCCCGGCGTTCCTCCGGGTCCACCACGATGCCGGCGTCACGGACCGTCGCCAGGTAGCTCTCCGCGTCGGCCACCTCGACGGTCGACGTCGCGGCGGTCCGGTGCACCCGGGTGGTCCGGCCGGCGGCCAGCGTGGACACCTCGACCGGCACCACCAGGTCACCCCAGAGCGCCAGCAGCCACCGGACCGGACGGGTGAACGCCAGCTGCGGATCCCGCCAGCGCATGTTCTTCGCCGAGCGCAGGCCGGTGACCACCCCGGCGAGCACCTCGGTGAGGACCTCCGTCGCGGTGCGGCCGGGCTCGTCGCGCAGCATCGCCAGATGCGGTACGCCGCCGATCTCCACCCGGGCCAGGTCGGTCACCTCGACCCCCTGGGAACGGGCGAAGCCCGCCGCAGCCGGGGTGGGTGTGCCGTCCGGGCGGAACCCGGCGGCGACCTTCGGGCCGCGTACCGTGCGGGTGTGGTCGGGCTCGCGGGCGGCGACCGCGTCGACGACGGCGACCAGCCGGCGTGGGGTGGCCAGCACCCGGACGTCGCCGTGCATCAGCCTGGTCGCGGCCAACCGGTCGGCGACCAGCTTGGCGACCTGCTGGCGGGCCGAGCGGACCTCCGATGGCGGCATCTCCTCGGTGCCGATCTCGAACACCAGCTGCCGGGCCGGGGCCGACTCACCGGGCTGCGCGGCCGCTGCGTCGGCCTGCCCGGCTGGCGCCGGTGGCACCACGCCGAGTGGGTGGCCCAGCTCGTCGCGGCGGCGCACCCACAGCTGCGCCACCTCGCCGGCCAGCCGGCGCATCCGGGCGAACTCGGTGGCCCGCTCGGCGGTGGAGACCGCGCCCCGCGCGTCCAGCACGTTGAACGCCTGCGAGCACTTGAGGACGAAGCTGTGCGCCGGGACCGGCAGCCCGGCGTCGATCATCCGCTGCGCCTCGGCTGCGTACAGGTCGAGCAGCTGCCGGTTGGTGGCGACGTCGGCGTCGTCGAGGTAGTAGCGGGACATCTCGTACTCGCCGGGGCCGAAGATCTCGCCGTAGGAGATGCCCGGCGCGTACGCGATCTCCTTGAAGTGACGGACCCCCTGCAACGCCATCATGATCCGCTCGATGCCGTAGGTGATCTCCACCGACGGCACCTCGAGGTTGATCCCACCGGCCTGCTGGAAGTAGGTGAACTGGGTGATCTCCAGCCCGTCCAGCCAGACCTCCCAGCCCAGACCCCAGGCGCCGAGCGCCGGTGAGGCCCAGTTGTCCTCGACGAACCGGACGTCGTGCGCGGCCACGTCGATGCCGAGCGCGGCCAGGCTGCCGAGGTAGAGCTCCTGCGCGTCGCCCGGCTCCGGCTTGAGGATCACCTGGAACTGGGTGTGGGTCTGGATCCGGTTCGGGTTCTCGCCGTACCGGGCGTCGTCCGGACGCACCGACGGCTCTACGTAGGCGACCCGCCACGGCTCGGGACCGAGCACCCGCAGGAACGTGGCCGGGTTCAGCGTGCCGGCGCCGACCTCGGTGTTCATCGGCTGGACCGTCAGGCAACCCTGCTCGGCCCAGTACGCCGCGAGGCGGGCCAGCGCGTCCTGCATCGTCAGCACGAATTGCTCCCAAGGTCGGTGACGGCCGGTACGTCGGGTACCGGCCGGCGGCGGTTGATTCCGGGCCATTCTATTTGCCCGGCCGCGACCGGCCTGAACGGGCCGTGACCCGTGCACCGGTGGGCGGTCCGCTGGGAGCGGAGGTTCAGCGGTCGAAGCCCCAGGCGTGGTAGGACTCCACGGTCAGCCGGGCGGACACCCGGGGGCGCTCCCGGTTCGGGTAGCGGTCACCGGTGTAGTGCCGGGCGAGTCGGTCGATCCCGGCCAGCTCGGGGTCCGGCTCGATGGTCACCCTGCCGTGCAGACTGACATGCCGGTACCAGGAGTCGCCGTCCAGCACGGTCAGCGACACCCGTGGGTCGGCCCGCAGATGCTCCAGCCGCTTGCGCCCGGCGTCCAGGTTGAGCAGCACCCGGCCGTCGTCCCACAGGTACCAGGTGGCGACGGTCACCGGCGTGCCGCTCGGGCTCACCGTACCCATCACCGACGGGTTCGGCCGGCCCAGCATTTCGACCAGGTGTTGCGGCATCGGCGGCTTGGCCATCGACGGAGCTCCTTCCAGCGGGCGACGGGTCGACTGGTCGCCTACGGTCACCGACTCTACGGCCGCCAGGCGCCGCTCACACCTGATCGCGCAGGCTTTCCGTCCGTTGCTCGACCGTGGTCCGCAGCTGTTCCAGCTCGGTCGCGACCGCCGAGCCGTCCTGACCGTCGACGGTTGCCAGGACGGCGGCCAGGCCGTCCAGCGCGGCCGTCGCCGCGCCGCTGGCGAACATCCGCTGATAGAGATCGCGGTACGCGGCCTCGTACACTTCGGTGAACGCGTCGCTGGCCAGGAACCGTTCCTTGAGCGGGTGCCCGGCCGACCGGCCGGGACCGCCGCCCTGCGGCGCCGCCCCGGAGCCGGCCCTGTCGGGTGGCTGGAATCCGTCGGGTGGCTGGAATCCGTCGGGTGGCGCGAACCTGTCCTGTGGTGCCGTGCCGTTCTGCGGCGTGGCACCGCCGTCGCCACCACCGAACCGGCCACCGCCCATGGTCACCGCGTCCTGCGGCCCGAGGGTGGCGTCGCCACTGAACGTCAGGTTGTGGTCCCAGCTGACCACCGTGAACTTCCGGGTGGCCAGGTCGTACCAAAGGTAGTAGTTGCGGCCGGGACCGGCCATGTCGTCGAAGTTGAGCAGCAGGTTCTGGGCGGCGACGTAGCGGGCGAACGACTCGACGTCGACGTGATCGGCCAGCTCGTCGTCGAATTCGTCGTCGGACGCCTCGGACACCCAGCGGATCAGGTTGATCACCGGCTGCAGGTCCTGGCTTCCGGTGAGGTTGATCTGCTTGAAGTCATCCTGGTACTCGACCGGATCCTCGCCCTGGTAGGTGAACGAACCGCCGGCCAACGACTTGTAGAGCACGCCACTGTCACCCAGCCCGGCGGCGTAGTGCTCGTCGGGGTGTTCCACCACGAGGCGGGCGGTGGTGGGCCGGTCGTTGACCGTGAACGCGCTGAACGCGTACCGCTGGGTGGCCATCCCGGCGGTATCGAGCAACGACAGGGCGAGGGCCTCGTTGGCCACGGCGCTACCGCCACCCATTCCGCCGACCCGCACTGCGATCTCCTGTAGTCCCTGGTAGCGCCGTCCCTCGACAAACGTGTCGAAGCTGATCAGCCAGGGCAGGTTCTCCGGTTCCTCGGCGGCCAGCCCGGCCCGGCCCATACCGCCGCCCGGCCCGCCTGCGCCCTGCTGCTGTCCCTGCCCACCGTCGGGTCGCTGCCCTGCACCGGACTGTCCGCCGTCGGGGGCGGCCCCGCCGCGTTGCACGGTCTCACCGTCGCGGGTCAGACCGGACAGGGTGGAGTTGCCTTTGAGCCGGATTCCCACGCTCGGGATCGTGGTCGAGTCGACCACCAGGTCCGCCTCGAGGTACTCCTTCTCGCCGTCGTCGAAGTAGGCGTCGAGCATCCGTTGGTAGTCGGCGTCGGCGAAGACCAGCGAGATCTCGTGGGCCACCGTTGGGTCGAACAGGTCAATGGTGCCGGCGATGTCGACCGTCACCAGGTCGGTCGCGGCGTCGGCCGCGCTGGTGACGTACGGCCGGATCCGGGTGCTGCCCAGCACGACCGTGACCACCAGCAGGAATACGGCGCAGCTGGCCAGCAGCCGGTAGTTGTGCCGGATGCGCAGCGGGATCCGGTGCCGTAACCGGTGCTTCGGCGCAGCGGCCGGCGGCACGGCCGGTGGATTCGGGGTGGACGGTGTACCGCTCATCACAGGTCCGTCTGGTCGTAGCCGGTGAGCACCGTGACCCGCTGGCCGCCGGTCAGCCCGCTCAACGCCGCGATCAGTTCGCCCGGCTCGGTGCCCTTGCTCAACCTGACCGTGTACATCAGCTCGGTCAGCGCTCCGCCCCGGATCGACTCGATGCTGACCAGCTCGAACTCGGTGGTCAGCCGCAGCAGCACGTCCTGTACGGCGTGCGTGTGGTCGCGGTCCGGTGGCACCTGCACCTTCACCACCTGGCGTTGCACGTTGAGCGCGAACCAGTTGAAGCGGTACATCACCCCGATGATCAGGCAGATCGCGACCGTGGCGATCACCGCGAGCAGGTAGAACCGGGTGCCGCAGGCCATGCCGACGCCCATCACCAGGAAGATGAAGCCGACGTCGCGGGTCTCCTTGATCGCGTTGCGGAACCGGACCACGGACAGCGCGCCGACCAGGGCGAAGGCCCGGGCGATGTTGGAGCCGACGACCAGCATGATCAACGAGATCAGCATCCCGAGGATGATCAGTGTCTGAACGTACGACTGGCTGTACGACACGTTGCGGTGGGTGGCCCGGTAGACCCAGCCGATGACTGCGCTGAGCACGAAGGACAGCGCCAGCGACGCGGCGATGTCGCCGAGGCTGAACGTGCTGGACAGGTCCTGGAAGGTGATGTCCATGTCAGGCCCGCCCGCCGCTCGCGCCGACGGCCAGCAGTTCGCCGGCCGGCCGGTCCGGAGGCGGTGGTGGCGCGTCGGCCGGCAGATGGAACACCGACCGCGGGGCCCGCCCGAACGCCTCGACACACTGGCAGTACTTGCTGACCCGCACGACCGACAGGTCGGCCTGCGCAGCGAGGTCGGTCAACCAGTACGGGACCCGTTCGTTCGCCTTCACCTCCATGATCGAACGCCACGGCGGGACGATGAACCGATTTTCGGCGTCGACGCCCAGGTGCAGATCACGGTCCCGACCCCGGACCCGGGTGTCCAGGGTGACCCGCAGGCCGAGATCGGCACCGGTGCCGACGAACGCCTGCCGGTGGTAGCCGGTGATCGCCACCGGGCGCAGGTCCAGGCCGCTGACCAGGCCGAGGACCTCCTGCACGAAGCCCCGCTGCGGCTCGGTGTGGTCGATCATGGCGCGGCCGTCGCACAGTTGACGGGCCAGTCGGTACGGCAGCGCGATCCGCCGTTTCTGGGTGACCCGGTTGACCCGCTGCTTGATCTCGACGTGGACGGTGGTGTCGTCGTCGATGCCGGTCCGGTCGCCGTAGTGCCGGATCCGCAGTTTGCGGCGGAACCGCAGCCCTTCGATCTTTTCCCAGTAGAACCGCAGGTCGTCGGTGTCGTAGTAGAGGCTCCACACCCCGTACCCGGTGGTCCCGGCATGGCTGTCCCGGTCGAGTCGGCGGGCGAGTTGGTCACGCAGTGCCGGTACCGCCGCGTTGTCGACCAGGTACTTGATCTCGTACCGGTTGAACGCGTGCAGCCGGGTGACGCCCCGCAGCGCGTGACCGGCCCGGTCGTCCGTACCGTGGCCGGCCCGGTCGTCCGGTCCTGGTCCGGTCGTCGTCGGCGGTGCCGATTCGGGTCGCATGGGCAGGTCCTCACCTTCAGGTAGGGCGGATTCGGTGCGAAGGTGAGGAAACACCGCGCAGATCAAAACAACCTCGGAACGGGATGTGAAGTTGAGGCGAACGGCCGATGACCGAAGCGCGTCCGTTGGTGCCTGTGCTTGCCCGGCCACCCCACAGCCGGCTCCCAGCCGGCTCCGAGACTGCGCCGGTATGCATGGCGGATGACCTCACCCGCCGAGATCGGCCAGGTAGCCGACGCCGGACCGGACCGGGCTCCCCGGATCCTGGTCGTCGACGACGAGCCGAACATCTGCGCCCTGCTCGCCGCCACGTTGCGGCTGATCCGGTTCGACGTCCGAGCGGTGGACGGCGGCCGCGCCGCCCTGGTGGCGATCGAGGAGTTCGAGCCGGATCTGGTGGTCCTCGACGTGATGATGCCGGATCTGGACGGCTTCGAGGTGGCCCGGACGATGCGCCGGGGCGGCCGCCGGCACGTACCCGTGCTGTTCCTGACCGCGCGGGACGCGGTGCAGGACCGGATCGCCGGGCTGACCGTCGGAGCCGACGACTACGTCGCCAAGCCGTTCAGCCTGGAGGAGGTGGTGCTGCGGATCCGGGCGATCCTGCGGCGCAGCGGCGTCGTCGACGAGCCCGAGCCGACCGACCGGGTGCTGCGCTACGCCGACCTGGAGCTCGACGAGGACGCCCACGAGGTACGCCGGGCCGGCCAGCGCGTCGATCTGTCGCCGACCGAGTTCAACCTGCTGCGGTATCTGCTGGTCAACGCCGGCCGGGTGGTCAGCAAGAGCCAGATCCTGGACCGGGTGTGGAGCTACGACTTCGACGGCGACGGCCGGATCGTCGAGTCGTACGTCTACTACCTGCGCAAGAAGATCGACCAGCACCAGCCGGCGCTGATCCACACCGTCCGGGGGGTCGGCTACACGCTGCGACTGCCCCGGTCGGGCGGTGTCTGATGCGGCACCTGAAACGGTTCCGTTCCCCGATCACCGTACGGCGGTGGTCGCACTGGACGCTGCGGTCCCGGCTGGTGCTGGCCACCGCGGTCCTCACCGCCGTCGCCCTGCTGCTGGCCAACACGGCCGGTCTGGTCCTGCTGCGGCAGAGCCTGACCGACCGGCTCGACGAGCAGTTGCGGCTGATGAGCCGACCGTACGCCGGGTCCGCGCCGCCCACCCTCGACCAGGACGGTCCCCGACCCCGACCCTTCCCCGGCGCCTCCCTGCAACCGGCCCAGTCGGTCCTGCTGTACGCCGCCGACGGGACCCTCACCCAGCAGTTCTCCTCCGACCCGGATGCCGCCCTGCCCGCGTTGGACGACTATCCGGCGCTGGTCGAGCGGGCCGCTGCCCGGCGTTCCTACACGGTGCCCGCCGTCGATGGTGACGGATCCTGGCGGGTGCTCGCGGTGCCGCGCGCCGACGGCGGGCTCGCTGTGGTCGGCGTCTCGCTGCGCCAGGTCGACGCGACCGCCGACACGCTGCTCATGATCGACGCCGTGGTGGTGCTGCTGATCCTGGTGCTGCTCGGTCTGGTCGCCGCCGCGACGGTCCGGCTCGGGCTGCGCCCGCTGACCCGGATGGAACGCATCGCCGCCGAGATCACCGGCGGCAACCTGGCCCGGCGGGTCCTCGACGCCGACCCGCACACCGAGGTCGGCCGGCTCGGCGGCGCGTTGAACTCGATGCTGGACCGGATCGGGGCCGAGGTCGCCGCCCGGACCGCCTCGGAGCAGCGACTCCGGCAGTTCGTCGCGGACGCGTCGCACGAACTGCGCACCCCGCTCACCTCGATCCGGGGATTCGCCGAACTGTACCGGCGGGGCGGGGCGACGCCCGGCCCGGAACTCGACGAGGCGATGCGCCGGATCGAGGCGGAGGCGGCCCGGATGGGGCTGCTGGTGGAGGACCTGCTGCTGCTGGCCCGGCTGGACCAGCGTCGGCAGCCGGTGCGTCGACCGGTGGATCTGCTCGCGGTCACCGCCGACACGATCCGCGACGCGTCCGCCCGGGCTCCCGACCGTCGGGTCCGGATGGCACCGGCCGGACCGGTCGGCTCCACCGCACCCGACCTGGAGCCGGTCGCACCCGAACTGCAGCCGGTCTCGGTGCCGGGGGACGAGCCGGCGCTGCGCCAGGTGGCCGCCAACCTGGTGGCGAACGCGCTGCAGCACACCCCGCCGGCGGCCGAGATCACCGTACGGGTGGGGTATCTGCCGGCCGGCGCTGGCGGTGCCCCGTCGGACCGGCCGCTCGCGGCGGTCGGGCGGGACCTGCCGGCGGACGCGCCGCTGGCGGTGATCGAGGTGACCGACACCGGTCCCGGCGTGCCGGCGGCGCATGCCGGGCGGGTCTTCGAGCGGCTGTACCGGGTGGATCCCAGCCGTACCCGGGCGCGAGGTGGCGGCTCCGGTCTCGGGCTGGCGATCGTCGCGGCGATCGTGGACGGTCACGCCGGCCGGATCGAGCTGTACGACCGGCCGGGCGGTGGTGCCGTGTTCCGCGTACTGCTGCCCGAGCCGATGTTGTGCCGGCCCGCGCCGGCCCTCATGCTGTAGCCGGGGGTCGGCGCGGTCCGCGGTCCGGGCGGCCGGCCGATCTTGTTGGAGGAGTCCCGGTGCCACGGCGCGTCCTGACCGGTTACCTCGCGGTGCAGGCTGTTCTTGGCGCGGCGGTCTTCGGGGCCCCGGCTGCCGCCGCCGTCTGGTGGGGGGCGATCGGCGTGGTCAGCGTGGCCGCGGTCGGTTGGGGAATCCACCGGCACCGGCCGCCCCGCCGGCTTCCCTGGCTGCTGCTGGCCGGCGGCGCCGGGGCGCTGGCGGTCGGCGACGTCCACTACGAGTTGTCGCGGCGTACGGCGGGTGCTGTCGGCGAGGTTCTGTCGCTGATCGCCGACGCCGCCTACCTGGCGACCTTCGGCCTGCTTGCGGCCGGGGTGCTCAGTCTGACCCGGACCACGGTGTCGTTGCGGGACCGGTCCGCTCTGCTGGACACCCTGGTGCTGGTCGTGGTGACCGGCCTGATCACCTGGACCCTGGTGGTCGGCCCGGCGGTGACCGATGTGGATCTGCCAGCGGTGGAGAAGGCGCTGCTGGCCGTGCACAGTCTCGGTGGGGTGCTGGTCGTCGTGGTGATGCTGCGCCTGGCGGCCGCCGCCTGGCGGGATCCGACGGTGATCGGGCTGGCGGTCGGCGCGGCCGGCATGCTGACCGCCGACGTCTGGTACGCGGCCGCCGAACTCAACGCCGGCTGGCAGCCGGGGCACCCGGCCGAACTCGGCTGGTACGTGTTCTACGTCAGCTGGGGGGTCGCCGCCCTGCACCCGAACATGGCTCGGCTGGCCACCCGGTCCGACCCGGGCCCGGACGACGTCGCCGCGATGCGGGTAGGTCTGTTGACGATCACCTGTCTGACCGTGCCGTTCCTGCTGGTGATCCAGGCGTTCGCCGGAGCGCCGGCCGAGCTGCCCGACGGGTTGGTGACCGCTGCGGCGGCCGGTCTCACCACGATGCTCGCGGTGACCCGGGTGGTCGATTCGGTGACCGGGCACCGGGCCGCGGTGCACCGGGAACGGTCGCTGCGCAAAGCCGGGACGCGGCTGCTGTCGGCCACCACGATCGCGCAGGTGGCCGAGATGGTCCGCCGGTCGGTCGGTGAGCTGCTGCCGGCCGGGACCGATCACCAGGTCCTGTTCGCCGTGCGCCGCCCGGTGGCGGGGGCCGGCGGCGGGCCGCCCGACCCGGAGTCGGTGGCCGAATGGCAGCCCCAGGTCGTCGTCGACGACCCGTTGCCGGTGGACGCGGCGCGGCGGCGTACCCGGATCATGCCGATCCGGCTGTTGCATCCCGATCTGGCCGACCGGCTCGCCCCGGCACCGGCCGCCCTGGTGGCCGGCCTGGCCGTGCCGGCCTCGTCCGGCGGGACCGGTACCGCGCTGCTGGTCGGGGCGGCTGCCGGGGTGCTGGCCGCCAGCCGGGACGCGATCGAGGTGGTCGCCGCTCAGGCGGCGCTGGCCCTGCACCGGATCGCCGCGACCGAGGACGCCGCCCGGCGGGACCGGGACCGGTATCTCAATCTGGTCGCGGGCACCGTCGGCGACGCGGTGGTGATCGTCGGAGCTGACGACCGGATCCGGTACGCGAGTCCGCCGTGCAGCCGGCTGTTCGGGGTCGAGCCGGCGGTCCTCGCCGACTGGCGGGACCTGGTGCACCCCGCCGACCAGGAGCAGGTGTCCCGGACCCTCGGCGCGGCCGGCGACCGGCACGACGGGTCGGCGGTGGGCGACCAGTGGGTGCTGCGCCGGCCGGACGGCAGCCATGTGCTGCTCGAGGTGCGGTGCAGGGATCTGCGGCTGGTGCCGGGGGTACGCGGCCTGGTGCTGACCTTCAGCGATCTGGCTGATCAGCGTCGCCGTGACTCGGAGCTGGCGCTTCGCCGGATCGACCGCAGCGCGCCGGGGCAGAACAGACGCAGCCTCCGCCGCCGCTTTCGCTGACTATGACAGTTGATGTCGCTTTTGGTGGTTGTTCCGTTCCGTGCTGAACGGCAAACTGGCCTTGTCTGGCCCGTTGTGCGGCAGGGGTTCACCTGGTTAAGCTTTTCAAGCGCGCCCCTATCGCCCGCTTCCCCCGTGGCAGGCGATCGGGGCGCGCTTCTCTGTCTTCCAACGCTCTCCGGCACCCTCGCCCACCTGCTGTCGCAGCCGACGCTGCTGATCACAGTGGAGATACGGGCCAGGTGAGTCCACGATCGGCTGACGGCACCCGTCCGGCGGCCGTGGACCACCGGACGGGCAGCGGGCCGGTAGCGGGCCGGCCGCGATGGTCAGATCCAGCGCCCGCCGAGCCACATCCGCGCCGACCAGTCCTCGTACGGCAGCGGCTCACCGACGAAGATCGGGTAGAAATACGCGAAGCAGACGGCGACCAGCAGGACGTAGGTGCCGGCGATCACCGCGCCGACCAGCCGCCGGTCGTTGCCGGCCGGGTCGGCGACCGCCGTCCCGCCGGACGGTGTGACGATCGCACCGAGCACATAGGTCACCGCGAGGACCAGGAACGGCAGCGCTGGCGCGGTGTAGAAGGCGAACATCGTCCGGCCCTCGGTGGCGTAGTAGAACCACGGCAGCAGCCCGGCGGCCACCCCGGCGAGGATCGCCCCCGCCCGCCAGTCCCGCCGGGCGATACCGAGCCAGACCAGCGCCGCCAGGGCCGGCAGGAACGACCACCACAGCAGCGGAGTGCCCAGCAGCAGCACTTCCTCGGCGCAGCTGGGTGCTCCGCAGGCGGTCTGGTCGGTCCAGTGGAAGGCGACCGGGCGGCCCAGCAGCAGCCACTGCCACGGCCACGACTGGTAGCGGTGTTCCGTCTCCAACGTGCTGTGGAAGCCGTACGCCTGGGTGTGGTAATGCCAGAGGTTCAGCAGGGCGCCGATGAACGGTGCCTCGGACATGCCGTTGTCCGCCCGGTAGTGCCGCAGGTAGCCGCCGTCGGTCGCCAGCCAGCCCGACCAGCTGGCGAGGTAGGTGCCGAGGATCAGCACCCCGCCGAGGACCAGCCAACCGATCTCGCCGAGCGCCGCGTCCAGCCACGGCCGGCGGACCCCGGCGGACCGGCGGGCACCGGCCTCCCACCAGATCACCAGCAGGCCGAACACCGGGATGAACCACAGTGCGCTCCACTTGACGGCGAGACCGCAGCCGAGCAGTAGCGCCGCGATCAGCCGCCACCACGGTACGGCGAACGGCGGTCGGCCGGCGCGGCCCGGCAGAGTCGGATCGAGCCCGTCGTCGACCGCCCGCAGCCACCGTCGCCGGCTCCAGTCCCGGTCGACTACCAGCGCGGCGAAGGCGGCGAGCACGAAGAACGCGAGGAAGATGTCGAGCAGGGCGGTCCGGGACAGCACCAGATGGAAGCCGTCCAGGGCGAGCAGCAGCCCGGCTACGCAGCCGAGGACGGTGGAGTGGAACAACCGCCGGGCCGTCCGGGTGATGATCAGCACCATCAGGATGCCGGCGACCGCCGCCGAGATTCGCCAACCGAACTCGGTGAAGTCGAACCAGCGGACGCCCAGCGAGATGATCCACTTGCCGAGCGGCGGATGCACCACGTACGCCGGGGTGTTGTTGGTCTCGTCCCACTCGAAGCCGTACTGACGCAGCTCGTTGGCCTCGTTGGCGTAGTAGAGCTCGTCGAAGATCAGGCCCGGCGGGTGGCTCAGGTTGACCAGCCGCAGTACGCCGGCGATCGTCACCACCACGGCGGTGGCCAGCCAGGACCACGGCTCCAGCCAGTTGTCCAGCGGTGCCAGCCGGCGGCGGACCACGGCCGGCAGCCCGACCCCGCCGGTCGGCGTCGACGACCCGGCGGAGCCGTCGGGGCCGACCGGGTGGGCCCCCGCCGGACCGGCGTCCGGTGGACGGACCGGCCGGTCCGCTGTCGCCGTCACCGCTGGTTCACCGCTTGCCGCGTCCGAAGCTGCCGCCGAGATCACCCCGTGATCGTAGGCCGCCGCCCGACGTCGCGGGACCTCCCCGCCGAAGAATATATTTCGGGTCGTCGATGCGCTGCGCTACGGGTGGTCGATGCCTGCTCCGGTCGGTCGATGTCAGCCGGTCCAGACGGTGGCCAGGAACCCGGCGGCCAGCAGGACCGGCGCCAGCAACGCGGCGACGGTGGCAACCCGACGGGCCGTCGCGGTGGCCAGCCGGCGGGCACCGCTGCCCCAGACCAGCAGTACGCCGAGCAGCACGGTCAGCCCCCAGCCGACCGACCACCGCAGGTGCAGCACGACCAGGTCGGCCACGACGTACGCGGTGTCCCGTTCACGGTGCAACATCCGGGCGGTCAGCTCGGCGCCGGTGGCCTGGTCAACCGGCGGTACGCCGAACAGCCGCACCCGGTCGACAGTGAAGCCGGTCTGCGCGGCGAACTCGCCGAGGCACCGTCGGCCGTACCCGTCGCCGGTGCAGTCGGTGACCGTCGCGGTGCCGTTGACGCCCCGGCCGACGGCCAGCCACAGCGGTTCGGCGCTGACCCAGCCGAGGAACGCCGCAGCCGCCGCGACGACCACGATCCAGGCGATGCCGGTCGCCGGCCGGCGGGAACGCCGGACCCTCGTCCGCCGTTGACGGGCGGCCGCCCGGCGGAGCGGGCGGCGGCCCGGCGGCCGTTCCGCCACCGGCACCGCCACCGGCCTGCCGTTGCCCGCCGGCCTGCCGTTGCCCGCCGGCCTGCCGTTGCCCGCCGGCCTGCCGTTGCCCGCCGGCCTGCCGGTGTCGCCCGGTCCGCCGTCATCCGGGTCGGCGCTGTCGGCTGGCGCGGCGGTGTCGGTCGGCTCGCCGGCATCCGGGGTCACGGGCGTGGCCGGTTCGGCGGCAGGTGATGCCACGGCACCGGCCGGTCCGCCGTCGGTCGGTTCGCCACCGTGCCACCAGGTGCCCTCCGGCCCGGCCGTCGCCCAGGGGCTCGGCCGCCGCCGACGCTGCTCGGGAGCGCCCGCCGGCTCCCGGGTGGGTGGGGCGGTCGGCGGCTCGTCGGACTCCGGCATGCTGGGTTCCCCGGTCACCCCGCCATTTGACACCCCGGCACGCGGAGCCGGGGCGAACCCCCGAAGGCGTGTCGCGCTCCGCCGGGCGGCTCGGCAACCCGTTCGCGTACGCCCGGTGACACTAACTAGGCTGGTCGTATGAGTCACGTTCTCGCGGCGGTCGCCTGGCCCTACGCCAACGGGCCCCGCCACATCGGCCACGTCTCCGGTTTCGGGGTGCCCTCCGACGTGTTCAGCCGGTACATGCGGATGGCCGGCCACGACGTGCTCATGATCTCCGGCACCGACGAGCACGGCACCCCGATCCAGGTGCAGGCCGACAGCGAGGGGCTGAAGCCGCGCGAGCTGGCCGACCGGTACAACCGGGTGATCGTCGAGGACCTGCACGGGCTCGGCCTGTCCTACGACCTGTTCACCCGGACCACCACCGGCAACCACTACCAGGTGGTCCAGGAGCTGTTCGAGACGTTGCACCGCAACGGCTACATCGTTGCGAAGACCACCCTCGGCGCGATCTCCCCGTCCACCGGTCGCACCCTGCCGGACCGCTACATCGAGGGCACCTGTCCGATCTGCGGCTACGACGCCGCCCGGGGCGACCAGTGTGACAACTGCGGCAACCAGCTCGACCCGGTTCAGCTGATCGACCCGCGCTCGAAGATCAACGGGGAGACGCCGAACTTCGTCGAGACCGAGCACTTCTTCCTCGACCTGCCGGCGTTCGCCGAGGCGCTCGGCACCTGGCTGGACGCCCGCGACGGCTGGCGGCCCAACGTCCTGCGGTTCTCCCGCAACCTGCTCGACGACCTGCAGCCCCGGGCGATCACCCGGGACCTGGAGTGGGGCGTGCCGATCCCGCTGGACGGCTGGCGCGAGCGCGGCGACAAGCGGATCTACGTCTGGTTCGACGCGGTGATCGGTTACCTGTCGGCCTCGATCGAGTGGGCCCGGCGGTCCGGTGACCCGGACGCCTGGCGCCGCTGGTGGACGGCGGACGCCCAGGGCAAGGAGGCACGCGCCTACTACTTCATGGGCAAGGACAACATCGTCTTCCACTCGGTGATCTGGCCGTCGCTGCTGCTCGGCTACTCCGGCGAGGGCGACCATGGCGGTGAGTCAGGTCAGCTCGGCCGGCTCAACCTGCCCACCGAGGTGGTTTCCAGCGAGTTCCTGACCATGGAGGGGCGCAAGTTCTCCTCCTCCCGCCAGGTGGTCATCTACGTGCGGGACTTCCTGGCCCGCTACGACGCCGACGCGCTGCGCTACTTCATCGCCGTGGCCGGCCCGGAGAGCCAGGACACCGACTTCACCTGGGCGGAGTTCCGGCGCCGCAACAACGACGAGCTGGTCAACGACTGGGGCAACCTGGTCAACCGGTCGATCTCGATGGCCGCCAAGAACTTCGGCGCCATCCCGCCGGTCGACCCGGCCGGGCTGACCGCCGCCGACGAGGCGCTGCTGGCGACCAGCCGGGCCGCGTTCGGCACGGTCGGCGCACTGATCGAACGGCACCGGCAGAAGCAGGCGATCGGTGAGGCGATGCGGGTGGTCGCCGAGGCCAACCGCTACCTGTCCGACCAGGCACCGTGGAAGCTCAAGGGCGAGGCGGACAAGCCCCGGATGGGCACCGTCCTGCACGTCGCCCTGCAGGTGGTCGCGGACGCGAACACCCTGCTCACCCCGTTCCTGCCGCACTCGGCGCAGAAGATCCACGAGCTGCTCGGCGGCGCCGGCGTACACGCGCCGATGCCCCGGATCGTCGAGGTCGACGACCTCGACGCCGGTCCGGCGTACCCGATCCTCACCGGCGACTACCGCGACGGTGCCCGGTGGGAGTCCACCCCGGTCGAGGCCGGCCGACCGCTGGCCGCGCCGAAGCCGGTGTTCCGCAAGCTCGACGAGTCGATCGTCGACGAGGAGCTGGCCCGGCTCACCGCCTGACCGGGTGACCGATTACCTGGCCGGGTTGCTGCTCGGCCTCGGCCTGATCATGCCGATCGGGCCGCAGAACGTCTTCGTGGTCAGCCAGGGGCTGGCGGTCGGCCTGCCGCGTGCGCTGTGGGCGGTGCTGGCCGCCGGCTGCTGCGACACGCTGCTGATCGTCGCCGGGGTCGCCGGCGTGTCCGGCCTGATCGCCACCGTGCCGGGCGTGCGGCCGGCGCTGCTCGCCTGCGGCGCGGTCTTCCTCACCTACCTGGGCGTGCGGTCCATCCGTACCGCCGGCGGGCACCTCGCCGTCGGCCCACCGGGTGGGCCGGGTCCGGGGCCGGCGGCCGGGTCGGTCCGCCAGGTCGTCGGGCGTACGGTCAGCGTCTCGCTGCTCAACCCGCACGCCATCCTCGACATGGTCGGGGTGATCGGGGCAGCGGTGATCGCCCAGCCGGCGGACTCCCGGGCGACGTTCGCCGCCGGGACGCTCTCCGCGTCGTGGACCTGGTTTCTGGTCCTGGCGGTCGGTGCCGCCCAGGCGCGTCGCTTCCTGACGCCGCGGGTGATCGCCTGGTTCGACCGGGTGTCCGGCGCGATCATGCTGGTCTTCGCCGGCTACTTCGCCCTCGAGCTGACCCACCTGGCCGCCGGGTGAGCGCGGCGCTCCCGCCGGGCCCACCGCTCCCGCCGGGCCCACGACTGACACGGCCGGTTGCAACTGGCAGTCCGGTTCACAGCGGGTACGGCAGGTCGGTCGCGCCTTCGTCGGAAATCTCCACGCTCGGTGCCCACACCTCGTACACGCCGCGTTCGTAGCACTGCGCGCCGAGCGACGCGACCGCCTCCGGGGTGGGCCGGCACAGCCGCAGCCGGCTCCACCCGGAATCCTGCCTCAGCACCTGACAGCGGGCGTCGCGCCAGGTGGCGAGCCGCACCCGGCGGGCCAGCGAGTCGACCGGGTAGCGAGCGGCCCGGGTCATCGCCAGCACCCGGAACTCGTGCGGCGGGTCGGCGACCGCCTCGTAGGTCTGGCCGTCGTGGGTGCCGACCAGCTGGGTCGACTGCGGCAGGTCGCCGGTGCGCAGGTACTCCTGGTCGGACGGGACGTCGGGGATCCCGTCGAGCAGGTGTCGTCGCTGCGGCCCGGCCATCCGGATCCAGCCGCGCTGCTCTGGCTGGTAGGTGTACAGCACCACCTCGGCACCGTCCGGGGTGTACGCCAGCAGGGCGGCGTTGGCCGGCATCGGCAGGTCGGTGCAGCCGGCGGTGACGAACTCGGGGATCAGATGGCGCCCGCTCGGGGTGAACCCGGTGCCGAGCACCGGCGGGCCGATCCGGTCCCGGGGCGGCATGGCCGCCAGCCCCTGGTACGCCGGCCCGGCCGGGATCTCGTAGTCGTCGGCGCCGATGGCCCGCCAGCGCAGTGCGTACGCCACCTCCAGGCTGTCCCGCCCGCCCTCGTCGTCGGTGCGCAGCAGGGCCAGGTCGGCCGGGGTACGCAGGTGCGCGATGTCGTACTCGCGGTAGCAGAAACCGGCCGGTGCCCAGCCACGCAGGAAGCCGGCCACCTGTCGGCCGGAAAGTACCTTCATCATCCGGGTGCCGCGCCGGACCGTCGCGGTACGCCGGACCACGGTATTTGCCGGATGGTCGGCGGCCGACGGCGTCTGACTCAGCTGATGTACGTCCGCCCAGCTGGCGGCCCGGGTCAACGGGGCCATCAGCGGGCTGTCGCCCGGATCGTCGGTGCGGTCGTCGGCACCCGCGCCGGCACCGGAGGCACCCGTGCCGCCGGCGGAGATACCCACGCCGGAGACCGGGCCGACCTCGCTGGCATGCACGTGGCGGAACCAGCGGCCCCGGCCGTCGCGCTGGAAGCCGGCTACCGGGTCCATGCTGACCAGCCGGTAGGCGGCCCCTCGGGCGATCTCCTCAGCCGGGTAGACCGCACCCTCGAAGCGGACGTGCAGGCCGGCCGGGGCATCGGCGACGCCGCCACGCGCAGAGCTCAGAGTCACGTCGCCGAAGGTAGTTGCCGGGTCACCGCTTCGGGTGAACGCGTGGTAGCCGCCGCATGTCCATTGGCGGTGCCGCCCGGGTGGCCCGGTGCACCGGCCGGACCGGGACGTGTGATGCTGTCCGATGATGACGCAGCCAGCCGAGACCCGCCGGCAACGGGCCGCCCGCCGGGCCGGGGAGTTCCCGCCGCCACCCGATCCGCTGCCCGTACCGGTGATCGACAGCCACACCCACCTGGACCTGACTGTCGCCGAACCGGCGGTCCTCGGCCGGGACAGCGGCGACCCGGTGGCCACCTTGATCGCCCGGGCCGCGTCGGTCGGCGTCGACCGGCTGGTCCAGGTCGGTGTCGACCTGGAGTCGTCGCGCTGGGGCGCGGACCTCGCCGCGCGATCGTCGGCGGTGGTCGCCACGGTCGCCCTGCATCCCAACGAGGCACCCCGACTGGCCGACCTGGACGAGGCGCTGCGTGAGGTCGAGGCGCTGGCCGCCGCCGATCGGGTGCGCGGCGTCGGCGAGACCGGGCTGGACCACTTCCGGACCGGGTCGGACGGACTGGCCGCGCAGCAGGCCAGCTTCCGGGCGCACATCGCGATCGCCAAGCGGTACGGCAAGCCGCTGGTGATCCACGACCGGGACGCGCACGCCGACGTGCTGCGGGTGCTCGACTCCGAAGGCGCCCCGCAGACCGTGGTGATGCACTGCTTCTCCGGCGACGCGGATTTCGCCGCCGACTGCGTCCGGCGCGGCTTCGTGCTCAGCTTCGCCGGTACGGTGACCTTCGGCAACGCCGCCGGGCTGCGCGCCGCAGCGGCCGTCACGCCGGTCGAGCAGATGCTTGTGGAGACCGACGCGCCGTACCTGACGCCGGTGCCGCACCGGGGCCGGCCCAACGCCTCCTACCTGATCCCGCACACCGTCCGGCTGCTTGCCGAGGTCACCGGCACCGACCTGACCGAGTTGTGCGCCGCGATCTCGGCCACCGGCGACCGGGTGTTCGGGCCGTGGTGAGCCGGTGACCGAGTTGCTCGGTCCGGCGCAGATCCGGGAGCTGGCCGGCCGGCTGGCGGTGGCACCCACCAAACGGCTCGGGCAGAACTTCGTGCACGACCCGAACACGGTCCGGCGGATCGTGTCCGCCGCCGATCTGCCAACGGACGCGGTGGTGCTGGAGGTCGGCCCCGGGCTCGGCTCGCTGACCCTTGGCCTGCTCGACCAGGTGCGCCACCTGCACGCGGTGGAGATCGATCCGGTGCTCGCCGGCGCGCTGCCGCAGACCGTCGCCGGCTGCGGCGGCGACCTCGCCCGGCTGACCGTGCACACCGCCGACGCGCTGCGGACCACCGCCGCCGGTCTCGGCGGGCCGGAACCGACCGCGCTGGTGGCCAACCTGCCGTACAACGTGGCGGTGCCGGTGGTGCTGCACCTGCTCGCCGAGCTGCCCAGCCTGCGGCAAGGGCTGGTGATGGTGCAGAAAGAGGTGGCCGACCGGCTGGTCGCCGGCCCGGGCTCGCGCACGTACGGCGTACCGTCGGTGAAGCTGGCCTGGTACGCCGCCGCCCGTACTGCGGGTCGGGTCCCGCCGAGCGTGTTCTGGCCGGTGCCCAACGTCGACTCCGGGCTGGTCGCGTTCACCCGCCGCGAGCCACCGGCGGTGCCGGCGGGTCAGCCGGTGGACGGGTTCCGGCGGCGGGTCTTCGCCGTGGTGGACGCCGCGTTCGCGCAGCGCCGCAAGACGCTGCGGGCGGCGCTGGCCGGCTGGGCCGGCGGGGCGGACCGGGCGGCGGCGGTGCTGGCCGCGGCCGGGGTCGACCCGCGTGCGCGGGGGGAGGCGTTGACCGTGGCGCGGTTCGCGGCGATCGCTGCGGCGGCGCCGCTGGTCGAAACGGTGGCCGAGTAGGCTGGCGGCCGTGATCGTGACGAGAGGTACCCGCGCGGCCCACCTCAGCCGGGGTATTTCCCGGTGACCGAGGCATGGCGGCCGGGCGACGAGGACGAGATTTTCCGTCGCGGCGCCCGCAGCTCGGTCAAGGTGCGGGTGCCAGCCAAGATCAACCTGCGGTTGGCCGTCGGCCCGCTCCGGCCCGACGGCTACCACGAGGTGAGCACCGTCTACCACGCGATCGCGCTCTACGACGAGCTGACCGTCCGGCGGGCCGACACGCTGATCCTGACCATGGACGGTGAGGGCACCGGCGAGCTGGCGCTGGACGACTCCAACCTGGTGCTGCGCGCCGCCCGGGCGCTGGCCAGGCACGCCCGGGTCCCCGCGCACGCCCGACTGCACCTGCGCAAGCAGATCCCACTCGCGGCCGGCCTGGCCGGCGGCAGCGCGGACGCCGCCGCAGCGTTGGTCGCCTGCGACGAGCTGTGGGGGACCGGGCTGACCCGTGACGACCTGGCCGGGCTGGCCGCCGGCATCGGTTCGGATGTGCCGTTCCTACTGCACGGCGGCACCGCGCTGGGCACCGGCCGGGGCGAGGCGATCAGCCCGGTGCTGGCCCGACCCACCACCTGGTACTGGGTCGTCGCGGTCGCCGACGGCGGCCTGTCCACCCCCGAGGTCTACGCCGAGCTGGACCGGCTGCGGGCGGCCGGTGCGGCGCCGCCACCGGTCGGCGCCGCCGACGAGTTGCTGGCCGCGCTGCGCCAGCGGGATCCGCAGGTGCTGGCCGGCGCGCTCGGCAACGATCTCGAGCCGGCCGCGCTGTCCATGCGCCCGGCGCTCAAGCAGGTGCTGGACACCGGGGTGGCAGCCGGGGCACTGGCCGGCATGGTCTCCGGGTCCGGCCCGACCTGTGTCTTCCTGGCTGCGGACGCGGCTGGCGCGGCCACCGTCGCGGCCGCGCTCGACGATGCCGGGGTCTGCCGGGACGTGCACCTGGCGCACGGCGCCGTCGCCGGGGCGAGGCTGATCTGATGGTGAACATTGTCAATCTGGATCGGGTGTCCAAGGGCTACGGCGCAGTCGGGCAGTTGCTCACCGAGGTCTCGCTGGGCTTGGACGACAGCGACCGGATCGGCGTCGTCGGTCTCAACGGTGCCGGCAAGTCGACCCTGCTGCGGCTGCTCACCAAAGCCGAGGAACCCGACGCCGGGCGGGTCACCCACCGCCGGGACCTGCGGGTCGCCGCGCTGCCCCAGACGCTCGAGCTGGCCGGTGACGCCACCGTACGGGACGTGGTGCTCGGCACCGCGTGGCTGGCCGAGGGGTTCGGCGCCGAGCACGAGTGGGCCGGCGACGCCGGGGTGCGTACCGTCCTCGACGGTCTCGGCATGCCGCACCTCGGCCTGGACCAGCCGGTCGGGCCGATGTCCGGCGGCGAGCGGCGCCGGATCGCCCTGGCCGCGCTGCTGATCCGCCCAGCCGAGCTGCTGATCCTGGACGAGCCGACCAACCATCTGGACGTCGCCGGGGTGGCCTGGCTCGCCGCATACCTGGTGCAGCGTCGCCGGGGCGCGCTGGTAGTGGTCACCCACGACCGGTGGTTCCTCGACGAGGTCTGCACCGACACCTGGGAGGTCGCCGACCAGACGGTCCGCGCCTACGAGGGCGGGTTCGCCGCCTGGACGCTGGCCCGCGCCGAACGGGAGCGGGTCGCCGCGGCTACCGAGGCCCGCCGACAGAACCTGCTGCGTAAGGAGATCGCCTGGCTGCGCCGTGGCCCGCCGGCCCGTACCTCCAAGCCGCGGTTCCGGATCGAGGCGGCGAACGCGCTGATCGCCGACGTGCCGCCGCCGCGCGACACCGTGTCGCTGCACCGGCTGGCCACCGCCCGGCTCGGCAAGCAGGTCTACGAGCTGGACGACGTGACCGCGTACGCCAGGGAGAAGCTGATCCTCGACGGGCTGACCTGGCAGATCGGTCCGGGGGACCGGTTCGCGATCGTCGGCGCCAACGGTGCCGGCAAGACCACACTGCTGCGGTTGCTGGCCGGGGTCCGTGCCCCTCAGCAGGGCCGGGTGGTGACCGGGGCGACGGTCCGGCCGGCCTTCCTGTCCCAGGAGCTGGCCGAGCTCCCCGGTGAGCTGCGGGTGCTGGAGGCGGTGGAGGAGGTTGCCCGCCGGGTGGTGTTCGGCGACCGCGAGCTTGCCGCGACCCAGTTCGCGGAGATGTTCGGCTTCACCGACCGGCGGCTGTGGACGCCGGTCGGAGATCTGTCCGGTGGCGAGCGCCGCCGGCTGCAGCTGCTGCGACTGCTGGCCGCCGAGCCGAACGTGCTGCTGTTCGACGAGCCCACCAACGACCTGGACACCGACACCTTGGCGGCGCTGGAGGACCTGCTCGACTCGTGGCCGGGCACGCTGATCGTGGCCAGCCACGACCGGTACCTGATCGAGCGGGTCACCGACGAGACGTACGGCATGTTCGGCGACGGCCGACTGGTGCATCTGCCCGGCGGGGTCGACGAGTACCTGGCCCGAGCCGGCGGTGCCGCCGGCTCCGGTGCGGCGCGGGCCGCCGGGGCCGGTCCCGGGGCCGACCGGCCGGCGGGTTCCGGTGTGGCCGGCCCGGCTGCGGCCGGCGACCGGCCGGCGGGTGACGCCGCCGGTGGCGGGCTGTCCGCCGGTGACCTGCGGGCGGCCCGCAAGGAGCTGGCCCGACTGGAACGCCAGGTCGGCAAGCTGGAGCAGCAGGAGACGGCGCTGCACGAGGAGTTGGCCCGACACGCCACCGACTTCACCCGGCTCGCCGAGCTGGACGCCCGACTGCGTGAGGTGCAGGCGCAGCGCAGCCGTACCGAGGAGGAGTGGCTCGCCCTGGCCGAGCAGGTGAGCTAGGCGTCGGGTGAGCCGGACCGGTTGGTGAGCTGGGCCGCGCCGGCCGGGGCCACCCCCCGCTGGTCGCGGGCGATGAGCGACAATCGTCGGCGACCACCCCCGTCGGCGTTGGAGCAGACCCCATGCACACCCCCGTCAACCACCCCGCCCGGCCGATCTACCGGGCGGTCGCCGCGCTGACCGGCCTCTACTTGGTGATCTTCGGTGTCGTCGGGATCATCGTCACCAGCGGCGACGCCCTCTTCGCACAGAACGACAGCCGGGTGCTCGGCCAGGGCGCCAACCTCGGCTTCTCCGGGCTGTGCCTGGTGCTGGGCGTGGCCGTGCTGGCCGGCGTAGGGTTCGGCCGCAACATCGACACGGCGATCAACAAGGTGCTGGCGTACGGCCTGATGGCGTTGAGCCTGGCCGAACTGGCGGTGCTGCGCACCGACGCCAACTTCCTCAACTTCACGGTGAGCACCTGCCTGGTCGTGATGATCGTCGGCCTGGTGCTGCTGATGGCCGCCATGTACGGCCGGATCGGCACCGAGCAGGAGGCCCAGGCGTGGCGGGACGGTCGGCTGGTGCTGTGACCTGGACCGGTGCTCTGGTCCGGGGTCGCTGATCGGGCGGCGGGGCCGGCTGATCCCGTAGCCGCCTACCGGTCGGTTCGGCTGCGCGCCACCCGCCCGCGGCGGGAGAATCCGGGGAATGACGCCCGCGTCGCCGCGACGCGGGCCTGGGTCGGCGACAGGAGCGGCAGCCATGGCGCACATTCCGGTCAACCACCCGCTGCGGCCGGTCTACCGGACGATCGCCGGGCTGACCGGCCTGTACGTGCTGATCTTCGGCATCGCCGGAACGGTCGCCACCTGGGGTGATCCGCTGTTCGCCCGGGACGACGTCTGGGTGCTCGGGCTGCGCACCAACCTCGCGTTCTCGATCTCCTCGATCGTCTACGGCGGGCTGATCCTGATCGGGGCGATCATCGGCGGCCGGGCCGGGCACCTCGCCAACCTCACCATCGCGGTGGTCTTCATGGTCACCGGCCTGCTGATGATGGCCCTGCTGCAGACCGACGCCAACTTCCTGAACTTCTCGATGTCGACCGTGATCGTGTCGCTGATCTTCGGTCTGATCTTCCTGGCCACCGGCCTGTACGACAAGGTGGGGCCGGCCGAGGCGGCCGGCGACGAGGAACGCTACCGGCGCGGCGCGCACCGACCTGCTGAGCAGGCCCGGCAGTGAGCGTACGCCGACCCGGTACGGCCCGACCCCGGCGATCAGTGGTTGCGGCGCCGGGTCAGCAGGGTGGGTTTCGCTTCCAGGTGGGACAGGCCGTTCCAGGCCAGGTTGACCAGGTGCGCGGCGACCGTCTCCTTGCGCGGCTTGCGTACCTCCAGCCACCAGCGCCCGGTCAGCGCGACCATCCCGACCAGCGCCTGGGAGTACAGTTCGGCGAGCTTCGGGTCGTACCCCCGGCTCTTGAATTCGGCACCGAGGATGTGTTCCACCTGGTGCGCAACGTCGTTCATCACGCTGGAGAAGTTGCCGGCGGCCGACAGCAGCGGCGACTCGCGGACCAGCACCCGGAAGCCGTTCGTCTCCGCCTCGATGTAGTCCAGCAACGCCAACGCGGCCTGCTCCAACAACTCACGTGGGTGCCCGGCGGTCAGCGCGTTGGTGATCCGGTCGAGCAGGGCGCGGACCTCCCGGTCCACCACGACCGCGTACAGCCCTTCCTTGCCGCCGAAGTGCTCGTACACCACCGGCTTGGAGACCTTCGCCCGGGAGGCGACCTCCTCGATGGAAGTGGCGTCGAACCCCCGCTCGGCGAAGAGCTGCCGTCCGATGGTGATCAGCTGCTCCCGGCGTTGCGCGGCCGACATACGGACCCGGGAGTTCGATTTGGCCGGTGCCGCCGGTGGTGGTGGCGGTGCCGGTGTGCCGCCCGGTGAAGCGTCACCGTTGGTGGTTGGGTTGTCCGTCACTTGGCTCCTCCTGCCAGTGCCGGGCCACCGGGCCGGTGCCCGCACCGACCCGGTGGGTAGCCGTACCGGCTGCGGTCCGGCTCAGCCAGCCGGCTTGACCAGCTTGGCCGCGATCCGTTCCGGCTTCGGCCAGCGGACGTTGGAGACCGCACCGGTCTTCTCCAGCAGCCAGATCACCCGGGCGGAGATGTCGATCTGCCCGCGCAGTACGCCGTGCCGGGCGCAGGTCGGGTCGGCATGGTGCAGGTTGTGCCAGCTCTCGCCGAAGCTCAGGATGGCCAGCGGCCAGAAGTTCGACGCCTTGTCGCCCTGCCGCACCTCGAAGGGGCGTTCCCCGTAGACGTGGCAGACCGAGTTGATCGACCAGGTGATGTGGTGCAGCAGCGCCACCCGGACCAGGCCGGCCCAGAAGAACGCGGTCAGCGCACCCTGCCAGGACCAGGTGGCCAGGCCGCCGATCGCCGCCGGGGCGAGCATGGTGAACACGACCAGCGCCGGGAAGAGCTGGTCGATGCGGCGGATGTCCTTGTCGGCGAGCAGGTCCGGGGTGAACCGCTCCTGGTTGGTCAGGTCGCGGTGGAACAACCAGCCGACGTGGGCGTAGAGCAGGCCCTTGGTCAGCCCCCAGACGCTGGTGCCGAACCGCCACGGGGAGTGCGGGTCACCCTCGATGTCGCTGAAGGCGTGGTGGCGGCGGTGGTCGGCGACCCACTGGATCACGTTGCCCTCGATCGCCAGCGAGCCGGCGAGCGCCAGGGTGATCCGCAGCCACCGCTTCGCCTTGAACGAGCCGTGGGTGAAGTACCGGTGGAACCCGACGGTGATGCCCAGCCCGGCTACCACGTAGAAGACCAGCCCGATGATGACGTCGGTCCAGCCCAGCCAGCCGCCCCAGGCGACCGGTACGGCGGCGATCAGCGCCAGGAACGGGACGGTCACGAAGGCGCCGAGGGCGATCAGCACACCGATCGACTGTTTGCCGACGGTCAGCGGCTTGGGGGCGGGGCCGGGGTTGGTCTGTGGCGGCTCGAGTAGGGCGGTTGACATGGCACCTCGCAGCGGTGACGGTTCGACCGCGGTGCGCCGGGGCGTTCCAGCCGGTGCGGCGGCCAGCGGTGAAGAAACGGGAACTTACGCCTACGTCACCGTAACCTACGGAGCCGTAGTTTTCTACGGTCGAGTTCCCGAGCCGGGCCGCGTGCGCACTCGGCCGGGCGGGGGCGGCGGCGGGGCGGGCCGGGCGACGGGAGTACGCCGGAATCCGCCCGGCACGCTAGGCTGTGTCCGTAGCACGATCGGCCGTGGTGTAATTGGCAACACCTCGGGTTTTGGTCCCGATATTCTAGGTTCGAGTCCTAGCGGCCGAGCTTCCCGCGACACCCAGACCGCTGGCGGTGACGCTGGGTGTCGTGCCAGGTCAAGCAGGTGTGCCGCCGCCCTGACGGGAGCATTTCTCGTGATCCAGCCCCGGTCCCGTACCGTGGTCGTCCTCGCTGCCGGCGAAGGCAAGCGGATGAAGTCGGCGCTACCCAAGGTGCTGCACCCGCTGCTCGGCCGGACCCTGGTCGGGCACGTCCTCGCCGCTGCCGCTGCCGCGGCCGCCGCCGCCGAGCGCACCCTGGTCGTCGTCGGACACCGCGCCGAGCAGGTCACCGCGCACCTGTCGGAGATCGCCCCGGCGGCCGTGCCGGTGCTGCAGGCCGAGCAGCACGGCACCGGGCACGCGGTCCGGCTGGCGATGGCGGCCGCGCCCGACGCCACCGGAACTGTCGTGGTGCTCAACGGCGACGTGCCGCTGCTGCGTCCGGAGACGGTCGCCGAGCTGATCGAGGCGCACGAGTCGGCCGGCGCGGCCGCCACCGTACTGACCGCCGAGGTCGCCGATCCGACCGGTCTGGGGCGGATCGTCCGCGATCCGGCCGGCGGCCTGGAGCGCATCGTCGAGGAGCGCGACGCCAGCCCGGAGCAGCGCCGGATCCGCGAGATCAACGCCGGGATCTACGCCTTCGACGCGGCCGGACTGCGCGACGCGCTCGGCAAGCTGACCACCGACAACGACCAGGGCGAGGAGTACCTGACCGACGCCGTCGGTCTGCTCGCCGCCGCCGGAGCGCCGGTCGGCGTGCACGTCGCCGCCGACGTGACCGAGACGCTGGGCTGCAACGACCGGGTGGAGCTGGCCCGGTTGCGCCGGCTGCTCGCCGACCGGGTCAACGAGGGCTGGATGCGCGCCGGGGTGAGCATCCTCGACCCGGCCACCACCTGGATCGACGTGACGGTGCACCTGGAACGCGACGCCGTCGTCGAGCAGAACACCCAGCTGTACGGCACCAGCACGGTCGGAGCCGAGGCCATCGTCGGGCCGGACGTCACATTGATCGACACCGCAGTCGGTGCGGGCGCGACCGTGCTGCGCTCGCACGCCGTGCAGGCCCGGATCGGCGTCGGCGCGAGCGTCGGCCCGTACGCCTATCTGCGCCCGGACGCCCAGCTCGACGAGCGGGCCAAGGTCGGCACCTTCGTCGAGGTGAAGAAGTCGCAGATCGGCGCGGGCGCCAAGGTGCCGCATCTGAGCTACGTCGGGGACGCCACGATCGGCGCCCGGGCCAACATCGGCGCGGCGACGATCTTCGTCAACTACGACGGGGTGCACAAGAGTCACACCACGGTGGGGGAGTCCGCCTTCGTCGGCTGTGACAGCAGCCTGATCGCCCCGGTCGAGATCGGCGCCGGTGCCTACGTCGGGGCGGGCAGCGTGGTGAACCGGGACGTGCCGCCCGGCGCGCTCGCCGTCACTCGGGCCCAGCAGCGCACGGTCGACGGCTGGGTGCAGTCCCGCCGGCCGGGCACCGCCGCCGCGGCGGCGGCGGAGCGCGCCGGGGCCGGTACGGCCGGTGCCGGGAATGGGCAGGTCGGGGCCGGCAACGGTGAAGCGGCCCACCATCACGGTGCCGGCGACCCGGTTCCGGGAGATACTGCGACTGACTAGTCCAGCGGCGTACGGCCCAGCCAGGTCGGCGTCCGCAACCACCCTGACGGGAGCAGACGTCTCGATGGGCAGCATCGTCGCCGAGAACCGCAAGAGCCTGATGCTTTTCACCGGCCGGGGTTTCCCCGAGCTCGCCGAGGAGATCGGTGAAGTGCTCGGCATCGCACCCACCCCGTCCGACTCGTACGAGTTCTCCAACGGTGAGATCTTCGTCCGGTTCAAGGAGTCGGTCCGCGGCTCGGACGCGTTCGTCGTCCAGTCGGTCACCCACGGCGTCAACCGCTGGGTGATGGAGACCCTGATCATGATCGACGCGCTGAAACGTGGCTCGGCCAAGCGGATCACCGTGGTGCTGCCGTTCTACCCGTACTCGCGTCAGGACAAGAAGCACCGCGGCCGGGAGCCGATCTCCGCCCGGCTGATCGCCGACCTGCTGCGCACCGCCGGTGCGGACCGGATCCTCACCGTCGATCTGCACACCGCACAGATCCAGGGCTTCTTCGACGGCCCGGTCGACCACCTCTTCGCGATGGACATCCTGGCCGGCTACGTCGAGAGCCGGTTCGCCGGGCGGCCGATGACCGTGGTCGCGCCGGACTCCGGCCGGGTCCGGGTGGCCGAGCGCTGGACCGACCGGCTCGGCGGCTGCCCGCTGGCCTTCATCCACAAGACCCGGGACCCGCTCAAGCCGAACCAGGTAGTGGCGAACCGGGTGGTCGGTGACGTCGAGGGCCGGGTCTGCCTGATCGTCGACGACATGATCGACACCGGTGGGACGATCACCAAGGCGGCGGAGATCCTCTACGACGCGGGTGCGTCGGACATCGCGGTCGCGGCCACCCACGCGTTGCTGTCCGACCCGGCCACCGAGCGGTTGAAGAACAGCCGGATCAGCGAGGTGGTGGTGACCAACACCCTGCCACTGCCGGCGGAGAAACAATTGGACAAGCTCACCGTACTGTCCATCGCGCCGCTGTTGGCCCGGGCGATCCGCGAAGTCTTCGACGACGGCTCGGTGACGACGCTGTTCGGCGGGCTGAGCTGATCTACGGCCCGCGCCCGCGCGGGCTGAGCTGATCTACGGCCCGCGCCCGCGCGGGAAGATCCGCCCACACAAGGGGTACTGCCTGAACCAGTTCACCAGCCTCGGGTAGACTGGTGCGGTTGCCACGGCGAGGGTGCCCTGCGGGCCGCTGCTGACGAAGCGCTGCCGCCCGGAAGCACCGTGATCGACGCGGTGCTCCGGGCACTGCCCAGTTGGACGAGCGCCCAGCGTGCCCCTTCGCCCGGCACCGCCGACATCGCATCCGTCTCCCCGGAGCCGGATCAGGTTCCCCCGCACGCACTGCCGAAACTCCAGGAGTACTCCCGTGTCCGAGGTAAAGATCAGCGCCGAGCCCCGCACCGAGTTCGGTAAGGGTGGTGCCCGCCGTACCCGCCGGGCCGGCAAGGTGCCCGCCGTGCTGTACGGCCACGGCGAGAAGCCCAAGCACATCGCGTTGCCCGCCCGTGAGTTCGCCGCCGCGATCCGGCACGGCGGCGCCAACCAGCTGTTCGCCATCGACATTACCGATGGCACCCAGGCGCTGGCGCTGACCAAGGCGATCCAGCGTGACCCGGTCAAGGACACCTTCGAGCACGTCGACCTGCTGCTGGTCCGCCGGGGCGAGAAGGTCACCGTGGACATCCCGGTGCAGCTGGTCGGCGAGCCGGCCAAGGGCACCCTGGTGATGCACGAGCACGACACGCTGTCGGTCAGCGCCGAGGCGACCCGGGTGCCGGAGTCGCTGGAGGTGTCGATCGAGGGTCTGGAGCCGGGCTCGCACGCCACCGCCGGCGACGTCCAGCTGCCGGGCGGGGTCGAGCTGACCGTCGACCCGGCGACCGTGCTCGTGGTGGTCTCCGCCGCGCCGAGCGCCGCCCAGCTCGACACGGAGACCGGCGAGGAGGCAGCCGAGGAGTCCGTCGCCGAGGGCGCCGCCGAGCAGCCGGTCTGACCTGCCGTTCGACGATCCGGGCGTCCCGCTGCCGGCCCTGCCGCAGCGGTGACGCCTTGATCCGTTTCAGGAGGTGTGGTGGAGACGGCACCGTGGCTGGTCGTGGGGCTGGGCAACCCGGGCCGGGAGTACGCCCGCAACCGGCACAACGTCGGGTTCATGGTCGCGGACCTGCTCGCCGGTCGGCTGGGCGTGCGGTTGAGCCGGCACCGTAGGGCGGCGGCCGAGTCCGGCGAGGGGCGGCTCGGCCTGGGCGGGCCGAAGCTGGTGCTGGCGAAGCCGCTGACGTACATGAACCTTTCCGGTGGCCCGGTGGCCGCGTTGGCGAAGTTCTACAAGGTGCCGGTCGAGCAGATCGTCACGGTGCACGACGAGCTGGACATCGACTACGGTCGACTGCGGGTGAAGCAGGGCGGTGGAGAGGGTGGCCACAACGGGTTGCGCTCCATGTCCCGGTCGCTCGGCAGCAAGGAGTACCTGCGGGTCAGGTTCGGGATCGGGCGTCCGCCCGGTCGACAGGATCCAGCAGATTATGTTTTGTCAGATTTCTCGACAACTGAACGCAAGGAACTCGACTTTCTCGTCGATCGGGCCGCTGACCTGGTGGAAGCGGTGGTCGTCCGAGGGCTCGAGTGGGCCCAGAACACGTACCACAGCACCTGAGAGGCGGCTGTGGCGTTACGTCTGGGACAGCTGGATCGTGAACCGGGCAGAACACCGCCCGTGGATTCCGGGTGGACGGCCCGGTTTCAGCCGGGCAGGTAGGAGAGGAGCCAGATGAGCACGCCGCCGGTAACCGATGCCGCATTCGCCCGATGGCTCGCCGGGCGCGCCGGCGAGTCGCTGCTCCAGGTCCGTGAGGAGCTGGGGTACGCCGACCCGACCGCGCTCAAGGCGGCCGGTGACAAGGTCTCCCACGACCTGCTCCGTACCGAACTGGCCCGCTGGCGGCCGGCGGACGCGGTGCTGTCGGAGGAGGACGACGGCGCCCGCCAGGCGCTGCCGGACCCGGACGCCGAGACCTCGACGGACGCCGGGCCGTCCCGGCTCACCGCCGACCGGGTGTGGATCATCGACCCGCTCGACGGCACCCGGGAGTTCTCCGAGGAGGGCCGCGCCGACTGGGCGGTGCACGTGGCGCTCTGGTCCCGCAGCGGCTCCACCCCGCACCGGCTGGTCGCCGGCGCGGTGGGCCTGCCCGCCCAGCACCGCACGATCAGCACCGAGCACCCGCCGCCGTACCCGCCGATGCCGGCGGCGGCGTCGGCCGGCGGCGCGATCCGGCTGGCCGCCAGCCGCAGCCGGCCACCCGCCTTCGTCACCGCGCTCGCCGAGCAGCTCGGTGCCGAGCTGGTGCCGATGGGCTCGGCCGGCGCCAAGATCGCCGCGGTGATCGCCGGCGACGCCGACGCCTACGTGCACGCCGGCGGCCAGTACGAGTGGGACTCGGCCGCGCCGGTCGCCGTGGCGACCGCCACCGGTCTGCACGCTTCCCGGATCGACGGATCCGCGCTGCAGTACAACGAAGCCAACCCACGGCTGCCAGATCTGGTGGTCTGCCGACGAGATCTTGCCAGCAAACTGCTCGCAGCGTTGCGACAGCATCTGCAGGTATCCTGACCCTCTATCTCCAGCTTGCCAACCGGAAAGGTCTGGTATTCGGATGACCAAGCTTCGGATGACCCACAACCAGGGGTGGGTGTGATGACCAACGCGACCGCGTACCGCGTCTCCCACCTCGACGCGCTGGAGGCGGAGAGCATCTTCGTCATGCGCGAGGTCGTCGCCGAGCTGGAGCGGCCGGTGCTGCTCTTCTCCGGCGGCAAGGACTCGATCGTCATGCTGAGGCTGGCGCAGAAGGCATTCGCCCCGGCCCGGATCCCGTTCCCGGTGATGCACGTCGACACCGGGCACAACTTCCAGGAGGTGCTCGACTACCGCGACCGCCGGGTCGACGAACTCGGTCTGCAGCTGGTCGTCGCCAGCGTGCCGGAAGCCCTCGAGTCGGGGCTGGTCCACGAGTCGCCGGACGGGATGCGCAACCGCATCCAGACCCCGGTGCTGCTGGCTGCGGTCGAGAAGTACCGGTTCGACGCCCTGTTCGGCGGGGCCCGCCGGGACGAGGAGAAGGCCCGGGCCAAGGAGCGGGTCTTCTCGTTCCGCGACGAGTTCGGCCAGTGGGACCCGAAGAACCAGCGCCCCGAGCTGTGGTCGCTGTACAACGGCCGGCACCACCCGGGCGAGTCGATCCGGGTCTTCCCGCTGTCCAACTGGACCGAGCTGGACGTCTGGCACTACATCGCCCGGGAGCGGATCGAGCTGCCGCCGATCTACTTTGCCCACGAGCGCGAGGTGATCGAGCGCGACGGCATGCTGTACGCCGTCAACGAGTTCATCCAGCCCCGCTCCGGCGAGACGTCGTTCATCGAGCAGGTGCGCTACCGCACCGTCGGCGACGCCTCCTGCACGGCGGCGGTCCGCTCCCCGGCGGACACCGTCGAGAAGGTGATCGACGAGGTCGCCGCGACCCGGATCACCGAGCGCGGGGCCACCCGGGGCGACGACCGGGTCAGTGAGGCCGCCATGGAAGACCGCAAGCGGGAGGGCTACTTCTGATGACGGTGACGGCTGACGCCCCCACCACCCGGGCCATGGACCTGCTGCGGTTCGCCACCGCCGGCAGCGTCGACGACGGCAAGTCGACCCTGATCGGTCGGCTGCTCTACGACACCAAGTCGCTCTTCACCGACCAGCTGGAAGCGGTCGAGGCGGTCAGCGCGGCCCGGGGCGACGAGTACACCAACCTGGCGCTGCTCACCGACGGCCTGCGCGCCGAGCGGGAGCAGGGCATCACCATCGACGTGGCGTACCGCTACTTCGCCACCCCCCGGCGCAAGTTCATCATCGCCGACACCCCCGGGCACACCCAGTACACCCGCAACATGGTCACCGGTGCCTCCACCGCCGATCTGGCGCTGATCCTGGTCGACGCCCGCAAGGGCCTGGTCGAGCAGTCCCGCCGACACGCGTTCCTCTGCTCGTTGCTGCGGGTGCCGCACCTGGTGCTCTGCGTCAACAAGATGGACCTGGTCGACTGGGACCAGTCGGTCTACGAGACGATCGCCGACGAGTTCACCACCTTCGCCGCCAAGCTCGAGGTGCCCGACCTGTCGGTCATCCCGATCTCGGCGTTGAACGGCGACAACATCGCCACCCGCTCCGAGCGCAGCCCCTGGTACGAAGGCCCGTCGCTGCTGCACCACCTGGAGCATGTGCACATCGCCTCCGACCGCAACCTGGTCG
Organism: Solwaraspora sp. WMMA2059; assembly: GCF_027497315.1. GTDB lineage: Bacteria > Actinomycetota > Actinomycetes > Mycobacteriales > Micromonosporaceae > Micromonospora_E. Next base: position 382,073 of record NZ_CP114908.1, read on the forward strand.
ACGTGCGGTTCCCGGTGCAGTACGTGATCCGGCCGCAGTCGACCACCGTCACCGACTACCGTGGCTACGCCGGCCAGGTCGCATCCGGGGTGCTCAAGCCCGGCGACGAGGTGATGGTGCTGCCGTCCGGGCTGACCAGCACGATTGCCAGCATCGAGACGGCCGACGGCCCGGTCGACGAGGCGTTCCCGCCGATGTCGGTGACCGTGCGACTCACCGACGAGCTGGACATTTCCCGGGGCGACCTGATCTGCCGGCCGCACAACGCGCCCACCCCGGCGCAGGACGTCGAGGCGATGATCTGCTGGATGGACGAGACGCGGCCGCTGCAGGTGGGCGGCAAGTACGCCATCAAGCACACCACCCGCAGCGCCCGCGCCGTGGTCCGTGGCGTGCAGTACCGGCTGGACGTCAACACGTTGCACCGTGACGAGTCGGCCAGCCAGCTCGGCCTCAACGACATCGGCCGGGTCACCTTCCGGAGCACGGTCCCGCTGCTCACCGACGAGTACCGGCGTAACCGGACCACCGGCGGTTTCATCCTGATCGACGAGTCGACGAACCGGACCGCCGCCGCCGGCATGATCATCGAAGCCGGCTGACCCTGGGCTGACGGGTCGGGTCCGCTGTCACTGGCGGGCCCGACCCTGCGGCTGAGTTCACCAGCGTCCGTAGACCGGGGCCCGGCCGGCGGCCAGCGCGCCGAGCGCGGCCACGATCTGGGTGCTGCCGCAGTCCAGCAGCATGGTCGGCACCATCAGCCGGGCACCCGGCGGCACCGCCGGGTGCGGTGTCTGCGCGTCGATGAAGATCAGGTCCTCGATTCCGGTCCGGCGGACCTGCACCGCCGACACCGCGTCCCACGGCAGCCAGACCGGGTTGGCGCGGAAACTGCCGTTCGCCACCCAGACCCCGGTCCGGTCGGCGGCCAGCACCGGGCCACGGCCGGTGAACCGGCCGTGCCACATGGTCACCGTCGCGGCCAGCAACCCGCCGAGCAGCAGCACCGGCAGGCCGGCCAGCGCCATCGTCGCCGGTCGGCCGACCGCCGCCTCCCTCGCGACCAGGTACGCCAACCCGCCGAGCAGCCCACCGGCCAGCAACCAGCAGACGGCGGCCAGCCCGCCGGCCCAGATCAGGAACCGGCGTCCGTCGATCCGGACCAGGAACGGGGTGTCCTCCGCCGGCCGGTCGGTCATCTCCTGCACCACGGGCACCTCCGCCGCCACTGGTCTAATGTGTCGCGGCGAGGTTAGTGGATCCGTTCGGCTCCCGCGCAGGGCAGGGCGGTGAAGAATGTCGGCGGCGGGAAACCGTGGCCGGCGTACGCCGCGCCCACTGTGGCCGCGACCCGGTCGGCGGCATCCGCATCGACCAGCGCCAACACGCAACCACCGAAGCCGCCGCCGGTCATCCGGGCACCGTACGCGCCGCCGGCCAGCGCTGCGGTCACCGCGACGTCCACCTCCGGGACGGTGATCTCGAAGTCGTCACGCATCGACGCGTGCGAGGCGGTCAGCAGTGGACCGATCTCCCGGATCCGGCCGGACCGCAGCAGCGTCACCGTCTCACGGACCCGGTGGTTCTCGGTGACCACGTGCCGGACCCGGCGGCGCGTCGGGTCGTCCGGCAGCCGGTCCAGGGCGGCCGGCAGGTCGTCGGCCGGAACGTCGCGCAGTGCCGGTACGCCGAGCAGCCGGGCCGCCCGCTCGCAGGCGCCCCGCCGGGCGGCGTACTCACCGGAGACGTGCCGGTGCGGGGCCCGGGTGTCGATCACCAGGACGGCCAGCCCGGCTTCGGCCAGGTCGAACGGGACGTGCTCGACGTCGAGCGACCGGCAGTCCAGGAACAGTGCGTGCCCGGCCCGGCAACGGATCGACGCCGACTGGTCCATGATCCCGCAGGGCACGCCGGCGTAGCCGTTCTCCGCCCGCTGGGCCAGCGCCGGCCGCCGGTCCACCGGCAGCCGGTCGGTGCCGATGCCGCCGAGGTCGGTCAGGGCGGTCAGCACTGCGGCCTCCAGTGCCGCCGACGACGACAGGCCGGCGCCGAGCGGTACGTCGGACGCGATGGCCAACCGGGCGGCCGGTACGGGGTATCCGGCGTCGCGCAGCGCCCACACGACGCCGGCGACGTAGCCGCCCCAGCCGTCGACCGCGCCGGGCCGGTCCGCGTCGGCGACGCCGAACGCGATCTCCTCGCCGGACTGCTCCGACCAGACGGTCCAGCCGGGCTCTGCCTCTCCGGCTGGCTCTGCCGGACCGGCCTCTACGGCTGCCTCTGCCGGACCGGCCGCGACGACGGTGCGGTGCGGTAGGGCGAACGGCAGCACGAAGCCGTCGTTGTAGTCGGTGTGTTCGCCGATCAGGTTGACCCGTCCGGGTGCCGCCCACACGCCGGCCGGCGGTACGCCGTACCGCTGCTGGAAGCCGTCGTGGGCGCGGCGGGTGACCGGCTCCGCGTCGCTGCCGCGTGCGCCGCCGTCGGCTACCGGGAGTGTCACTTGTCGATGTCCCTTCACGGCGCCGGTCGTCCGGAGAAGATTCCATCACACCCGGCCAGGAATCAACAGTGGTGACGGGTAAATCCAACAGAGTCGAACATTGCCGACCGGCGGCGGCCGGTCGGATACCGGCGAGACATCGATCCACCGGTGCTGTCAGAATTGTCGACATGTCCGAGCCCGCCTCCCGCCCCCGGGTGCTCTCCGGCATCCAGCCCACCGCCGACTCGTTCCACCTCGGCAACTACCTCGGCGCGGTGCGCAACTGGGTGGCGATGCAGGACAGCCACGACACCTTCTACTGCGTGGTCGACCTGCACGCGATCACCGCCGGCCACGACCCGCAGGTGCTGCGCCAGCGGACCCGGGTGGCCGCCGCCCAGCTGCTCGCCGCCGGTCTCGACCCGGGCCGGTGCACCCTGTTCGTCCAGTCCCAGGTGCCGCAGCACGCCCAGCTTGCCTGGGTGATGGGCTGCATCACCGGGTTCGGCGAGGCGAGCCGGATGACGCAGTTCAAGGACAAGTCCGCCAAGCAGGGCGCCGAGCGGGCCAGCGTCGGGCTGTTCACCTACCCGGTGCTGCAGGCCGCCGACATCCTGCTCTACCAGGCCGACGCGGTCCCGGTCGGCGAGGACCAGCGGCAGCACCTGGAACTCACCCGGGACCTGGCGCAGCGGTTCAACACCCGGTTCGGCGCCACCTTCACCGTGCCGGCCCCGTACATCGTGCGGGACACTGCCAAGATCCTCGACCTGCAGGACCCGACCGCCAAGATGTCCAAGTCGTCGTCCTCCCCGGCCGGCATCATCGACCTGCTGGACGATCCGGCAAAATCGGCCAAGAAGATCCGCTCGGCGGTCACCGACACCGGCCGGGAGATCATCTACGATCCGGAGAGCAAGCCCGGCATCAGCAACCTGCTCACCATCTACGCCGCGCTCAGCGGCCGGACGCTCGACGAGCTGACCGCCGCGTACCAGGGCAAGGGCTACGGTGACCTGAAGAAGGACCTGGCGGAGGTGGTGGTGGAGGTCGTCCGGCCGATCCAGGAGCGCACCCGCGGCTACCTCGACGACCCGGCCCAGCTGGACAAGGTGCTGGCGATCGGCGCGGGTAAGGCCGAGGCGGTGGCGGCCGCGACGCTCGCCGCCGTGTACGACCGGGTCGGCTTCCTGGCACCCGCGGGGACTGTCTGACAGTGTCCGTCATCGGCGCGCGACCAGCTCCCGGTCAGGTGCGGATCGGCGTCGCCATCGACATCCCGCAGCCCTGGGGCGAAGAGCTGACCCGTCGCCGGGCCGAGGCCGGCGACCCGGCCGCCGAGTACGTGCCCGCGCACATCACCCTGCTCGGCCCGACCGACATCGTCGAAGATCAGTTGGCCGAGGTGGAGGCGCACCTGGCGGCGGTGGCTGCCGCGCACCCGCCGTACCCGCTGCACCTGCGCGGAACCGGGACGTTCCGGCCGATCACCGAGGTGGTCTTCGTCGCGGTGGCGGCGGGGATCAGCGAGTGCGAGCTGCTGGCCTCGGCAATCGGCACCGCCGACCAGCTCGTCCGGGAAAGCCGCTTCGCGTACCACCCGCACGTGACCGTCGCCCAGGACGTGCCAACCGATGCGATGGACAAGGTCTACGACGACCTGGCAGGCTTCGAGGCACAGTTCGAGGTCGACTCGTTCACGCTCTTCTCGCACAGCGGTGAGGGGCGGTGGCGGCCGCACCGGGACTTCCCGCTCGGCGGCTGACCGCTCGCGGTGCCCGCCCGGCTGACCACCTGACGCTGCCCCGATGCACCAGGATGACGGGGTGAACGTATTCGACCGGGCCTGGTCCGGCACCCAGCGGGCCCTGGACCGGTCCCGGCGGCGGTACCCGCGCCTGAACCACCTCTGGCGGGCGGTCGAACGCTACAACCAGGTGCTGGGCGGGCGGCTGGCCGCCGCGATCGCGTACTACGGGTTCTTCGCCGTCTTCGCCCTCGGTCTGGTCGCGTACTGGGTGTTCGGCGCCCTGGTGGAGGCCAACGCCGAGGTCAGCGCGGCGGTCGCCGACTTCCTGCTGCAGAACCTGCCGTTCCTGGACCTGGACCAGATTCAACGCAACAGTGGCCAGGTCGGTGTCGTCGGCCTGGTGCTGCTCGGGTTGACCGGCATCGGCTGGGTGGAGGCGATCCGCTCCTCGCAGCGGTTGGTCTACCAGCTCGACCAGCAGCCCGGCTTCTTCGGCGTACGGCAGGTCGTCGACCTGGCCGTACTCGTCGGGGTGTTCCTGCTGATCGGCGTTTCGGTCGGCGCGGTCGACGCGCTGCGGTCGCTGCTGGGTTGGCTGCTCGGCGAGAGCTCGGTCGCCGCGGCCGTCGCGAGCGTGCTGCTCGCCTTCGTGATCAACCTGGTGCTCGCCGCGGCGCTGCTGGTCGCGGTGCCCCGGCTGCGGATGTCCGCCCGGCGGCTGGTCGCCCCGATTGTCGTGGTGGCGTTCGGGCTGACCGTGTTGAACACCGCCGGGCGGTTCTACGTCGGCAGGTTCGAGCGCAATCCCGCGTACACCGTGGTGGCCGGCGCGGTCGGGTTGCTGATCTATCTCTACCTGCTCAACCAGCTGCTGCTGTTCGGCGCGGCGCTGGCCGCGACCAGCCGGCACGGCCGGGTGGTCGACCTGACCGCCCGGCGGACAGCCGGGCGTACGCCCCGCCGGACAGCCGGAACGGCACCGTCAAAAGCAGTAAAAGCGGCAAAAGCCGCCGACGGTCTCCGGTGTACGACGATGATCGGTCAGGTGGGGGCACTAGTCACGCTTGAGCTGCCGGACGACTCACCGGCGCACACGATGCCGTGGATCATCACCTTCGGGCCGCTCGGCGACCAGGACGGCGAGTGGGAACCGGTGGTGTGCGGGCCGTACGAACGGGCGCACGCGCTGGCCCTGGCCGAGACGGTGGTCGCCGACGAGGAGCTGATGGCGGTGGTCGAGCCGCTGCTGACCCTGGTCACCGTCGAGGAGATCCGCGGCGAGCTGGCCGCCGCTCAGGCCTCCGCCGACGAGGACGTCGCCGAGTACGACGACTTCGAGGATCTGGTCGGCGGCAACGACGCCGAGCCGCAGGAGCGTCACGTCGAGCCGTCGCCGCCGCCGTCACCGGACGAGGTACGCGCCGGCATGGCCCGCATCGCCAACATGCTGACCGCCGGGAGCTGACCATCAGTGGTGGTGCCCCGGGACCATTCCTGGTCCCGGGGCACCGTCACCACCTTCGCCCCCCCACCACAAGGGGTCCTTGCCCAGCCGCCCGGCGGCACTTCCGGCTCGACGAACGACCGGTGTTTCCTGCTCCGAGCCATACCCGGCGCCGGGCCGTCGTAAACCTGGCCGCCCCCTGCCAGCCGGCCGGGGCGAAACGGGCGTCAGGCCGGCTGGAACCAGGCGGCGGCGTCGACCGGCAGCAGTCGGCGACCGGGCGGTCCGTCCAACGGCGCGCTGGTGATCAGCGGTACGCCGTACCCGTCGACCGGCACCGGCGCACCGCTGAGGTTGACCACGCAGACCAGCGCCTCCGCGCCGCCGTCCGTGTCGGTCCCGCCGTCGTCACCGCGTAGGAACGCCAGCACGCCCGGCCCGGCCTCCAGCCAGGACAGCCCGGTGCCGTCGCCGGCCGGGGCGTCGCGCAGCGCCGGATGCTCGGCCCGGACCGCCAGGGCCCGCCGGTACAGCTCCAACGTCGAGGACCCGTCGCCGGTCTGGGCCTGTGCGGTCAGCGGCGCCCAGTCGGCCGGGGCCGGCAGCCACGACGCCGTCGACCCGGCCGGCCCGAAGCCGTACGGCGGGGTGTCGCCGCTCCACGGCAGCGGCACCCGGCAGCCGTCGCGGCTGTGCCCGGTGCGGCCGAACGCCGGGTCCTGCCGCAGATGGTCGGGCAGGTCCAGGACCTCCGGCAGGCCCAGCTCCTCACCCTGGTAGAGGTAGGTGCTGCCGGGCAGGGCGAACATCAGCAGCGCGGCGGCGCGGGCCCGGCGCAGCCCGACCTCGCCGTCGCCGTACCGGGTGACGTGCCGCTGCTTGTCGTGGTTGGACAGCACCCAGGTGGTCGGCGCGCCGACGATCGCCGCTTCGGCGAGCGCGGTGTCGATCACCTTGTGGAACGAGTCGGCCGACCAGGTGGCGTCGAGGAAGTCGAAGTTGAACGCCTGGTGCAGCTCGTCCGGGCCGATGTAGCGGGCGAGCCGCTGCGGGGTCTCCGCCCACGCTTCGGCGATCGCCATCCGCCCGCCGGGGTAGCTGTCCAGGACCGGTCGCCAGGCGCGGTAGATGTCGTGCACCTCGTCCTGGTCGAAGTAGGGCAGCCGGCCCTTGCCGAGCAGTTCGATCTGCCGGCGTCCGGTGGTGGCCGAGGTCCAGCCGATGTCCGGCAGCCCGTCGGCCTTGATCATCCCGTGGGCGACGTCGATGCGGAACCCGTCGACGCCCCGGTCCAGCCAGAACCGCAGGATCTGCTCGAACTCGGCGCGCACCTCGGGGTGGCGCCAGTTGAGGTCGGGCTGGGCCGGGTCGAACAGGTGCAGGTACCACTGGCCGTCGGGCAGGCGGGTCCAGGCCGGCCCGCCGAAGATCGACTCCCAGTCGTTCGGCGGCTCTTCGCCATTGTCGCCACGGCCGTCGCGGAACATGTACCGGTCCCGCTCCGCCGACCCGGGCGCGGCGGCGAGCGCCGCGACGAACCACGGGTGTACGTCGGAGGTGTGGTTCGGCACGATGTCGACGATGATCCGCAGGCCGAGCGCGTGCGCGTCGGTGATCATCTCGTCGAAGTCGGTGAGGTCGCCGAACATCGGGTCGACCTCGCGGTAGTCGGCGACGTCGTAGCCGCCGTCGACCATCGGGGAGCGGTAGAACGGCGTCAGCCAGAGCGCGTCGACGCCGAGGTCGCGCAGGTACGGCAGGCGGCTGCGGATGCCCTGCAGGTCACCGATGCCGTCGCCGTCGGAGTCGGCGAAGCTGCGCACGTACACCTGGTAGACGGCGGCGGTCCGCCACCAGTCGTCGCGGGCGGTGCGGGGCGCGGCCTGGGCAGGATCGATCGTCACGGGTTCCCCGTCCTGTCGGTGCGTTGCTGGCTCTGCTCCGAGCATGCCTGCCGGTTCTTGCAAGAGTCAAGCAACCCTTGCGCAAGCTCTCAGCTGGCGGGCGCGGCCGCTGCGGCGGCGAGGTGGGTGACCTGCGGGGCGATGCCGGTGGAGCCCCGGGCCACCAGTTCGGGGCGGAACACGTACTCCGAGTTCGGGGCGGCGTGCCCGTTGATCTCGTCGACCAGGGCGCGGACCGCCGCCACCGCCATCGCGATCACCGGCTGGCGCAGCGTGGTCAGCGGCGGATCGGTGAACGCCATCAGCGGCGAGTCGTCGTAGCCGGCCACCGACACGTCACCGGGCACGGACAGGCCACGCTGCCGGGCGGCCCGGATCGCGCCGAGCGCCATCAGGTCGGAGCCGCAGGTGATGCCGGTGACCCCCTTGTCGAGCAACCGGTTCGCCGCCGCCTTGCCACCCTCCACACCGAACAGTGACAGGGCGGTCAGCTCGTCGATCTCGGCGTCGCTGGCACCGACGAGGCGGCGCATCGCCGCCCGGAACCCGGCCAGTTTGCGCTGCACCGGCAGGAACCGGTCCGGCCCGGTGATCAGTCCGATCCGCCGGTGGCCGAGGGAGACGAGATGTTCCACGGCCAGCTCGCCGGCTTCCCGGTCGTCGCAGGAGACAAACGGGGCTTCGATGCCTTCGGCGTACCCGTTGATCAGCACGATCGGCAGCGGCCGGGCGATCAGTTTGCGGTAGCGGTCGTGGTCGGCGGCGGTGTCGGCGTGCAGGCCGGAGACGAAGACGATGCCGGCGACCTGACGGTCCAGCAGCATCTCCACGTACTCGTCCTCGGTGACCCCGCCGGGGGTCTGGGTGCAGAGCACCGGCGTGTAGCCGGACTGGGCCAGCGCGGACTCGATGGTCTGCGCGAACGCCGGGAAGATCGGGTTGTCCAACTCCGGCACCACCAGGCCGACCAGGCCGGCGCTGCGTTTGCGCAGCCGGGCCGGGCGTTCGTAGCCGAGCACGTCGAGCGCGGTCAGCACCGCCTGGCGGGTCTCCGTAGCCACCCCGGGGCGGTCGTTGAGCACCCGGGACACCGTGGCCTCGCTGACGTCGGCCTGGCGGGCGATGTCGGACAGTCGTGCGCGCATGGCGTTCACGGTAGCGCACCGGCAAGTTCTTGCGACGGTCCCTGCAAGCCCTTCCATTACTTGCAACACCTTGCTAACGTCCCGGCAACACGCGACGAAACCGTGCCGTTAACGCGGCACCGTACTGCAATAACTTCCACGACAGGAGTCCCGATGCGCGTCCATACCACGTCGGTGGCCGCCGGGCTGGCCGCCGCGCTCGCGCTGGCCGCCGCCGGCTGCGGCAGCAGCGACGGCGAACCCGCCACCACCGACAGCCCCGACGCCGCCGCCGGCGGCACCCTGGTCATCTGGGCCGACGACAAGCGCAGCGCCGCCCTCGCCCCGTTCGCCGAGAAGTTCGGCGCCGACAACGGCGTCACCGTCGAGGTCCAGGCCATCAGCAAGGACCAGCAGACTACCTTCGTCACCGCCTCGCAGCAGGGCAGCGGCCCGGACGTGATGGTCGGCGCGCACGACTGGATCGGCAACCTGGTGCAGAACGGCGCCATCGAGCCGGTCCAGCTCACCGGCGACCAGACCGCCGGCTTCGCCGAGGTCGCCATCCAGGCGGTCACCTTCAACGGCCAGGTCTACGGCGTCCCGTACGCGATGGAGAACGTCGCCCTGATTCGCAACACCGCGCTCGCCCCCGACGCCCCGGCCACGATCGAAGAGCTCGTCGCCACCGGCGAGCAGCTCAAGGCCGACGGCAAGGTGTCGGAGATTCTCTGCCTGCAGGTCGGGCAGAACGGCGACGCCTACCACCTGTACCCGCTCTACACCTCGGCCGGCGGCAGCCTGTTCGGCACCACCGCCGCAGGCGACTACGACCCGACGCAGCTCGGCGTCGGCACGCCGGAGTCGATCGCCGCGTTCGAGAAGATCGCCACGCTGGGCGAGAAGGGCAAAGGCGCGCTGAAGCGCTCCATCACCCCGGAGAACTCGATCGCCACCTTCACCAGCGGCAAGTGCGCCTTCCTGGTCTCCGGGCCGTGGGCGATCACCGACGCCAAGGGCGCTGACATCGCGTACGACATCAGCCCGGTCCCCGGCTTCGCCGGTGGCGCGCCCGCGCAGCCGTTCGTCGGCGTGCAGACCTTCTACGTCGCCGCGAAGGGCGAGAACAAGGCCCTGGCGCAGGAGTTCGTCGCCAACTACACCACCCAGACCGACCTGGCCGTCGCCCTCTACGAGGCCGAGCCGCGCCCGCCGGCGCTGACCGCCGCCCTCGACCAGGTCGCCGGGGCCGACCCGGACCTGGCGAAGTTCCAGCAGGCCGGGCAGGGCGGCGCGGTGCTGCCGGCGATCCCCGAGATGGCCGCCATCTGGGACCCGTTCGGCAAGGCCGAGGCCGCGATCGTCGGCGGTGCCGACGTGGCGAGCACGATGACCGCCGCCGGTCAGACGATCGCCGAACAGATCAAGTAATGCGAACCACCGGAGCCGGCGGTCTGCTGGCCAAGGCGCTGCTGCTCGGCCTGGTCGCGGCGATCGCGATCTGGGCGGCGTTCCCGCTGATCGCCGCCGAGGCGTGGGTCGGGCTGGGCATCCTGGTCGTCACGACCGCCGGCATCGGCTACCTCTACCTGGGTCGGCGACACGTGCCGGCGAAGTACCTGATCCCCGGCACCCTGTTCCTGATCGCCTTCCAGATTTTCCCGGTGCTCTACACCGCCTCCACCGCGTTCACCAACTTCGGCGACGGACACCGGGGCAGCAAGACTGAGGCGATCGCGGCCATCCAGGCCACGTCGGTGGTCCAGGTGCCAGGATCCATCGAGTACGCGATGACTGTCGCCACGGTCGGCGACCCGGCCACCGGTGACCTGGTGCTGCTGGTCGTCGACCCGGCCGACGGGGTCGTCTACGCCGGTGACGCCGACGGGTTGACCGAGCTGCCGGCCGGCGACGTCACCGTCACCGACGCCGGCAAGGTGACGGCGGCCGACGGCTACACGCTGCTCAACGCCGGCCAGGCCAGCGCCCGCAGCCAGGAGATCACCGACCTGGCGGTGCCGACCGACGACGGGGCGATCCGCTCCATCGGGCTGTCCCGGGCGTACGAAGGGGTCGCGGTCCGGGCGTACGACGAGGATTGTGATTGTGTGACCGACACCGTGACGGGCACGGTGTGGACGGCCGACGACGACGCCGGCTCGTTCGTCTCCGCCGACGGCGACCGGCTGTTGCAGGGCTGGCGGGTCGGCGTCGGGCTGGACAACTTCACCCGCGTGTTGACCGACCGCAGCATCTCCGGGCCGTTCCTCGGCACCCTGGTCTGGAACTTCGCCTTCGCGATCGGCTCCACCGGCGGCACGTTCGTCCTTGGGCTGCTCTGCGCCCTGGCGCTGCACTCCGACCGGGTGCGGGGGCGCAACCTCTATCGGGTGTTGTTGATCCTGCCGTACGCGATGCCGTCGTTCGCGATGCTGCTGGTCTGGCGGGACATGTTCAACACCGACTTCGGGCTGATCAACCAGTTCTTCGGGTTGACTGTGGACTGGTTCGGGCAGGACTGGTCGGCCCGGCTGGCGGTGATCGGCGTACAGCTGTGGCTCGGGTACCCGTACATGTTCCTGGTCGCCACCGGCGCGTTGCAGGCCATCCCGAAGGAGCTGACCGAGGCCAGCTCGATCGACGGCGCGAACCCGTGGCAGGCGTTCCGCCGGGTGACGTTGCCGCTGCTGCTGGTGGCGTTGACGCCGCTGCTGATCGCCTCGTTCGCGTTCAACTTCAACAACTTCAACGCGATCTATCTGACGACCGAGGGTGGGCCGTTCCCGGCGGACAATCCGAGTGTCGGCGCGACGGATCTGCTGATCACCTACACGTACCGGTTGGCGTTCGGCGCGGCCGGCGCGCAGTACGGCTTCGCCGCCGCCATCTCGATCTTCATCTTCACGCTCGTCGCGGTGATCTCCGCGGTCAGCTTCCGGCGCACCCGGCAACAGGAAGAGGTGTACGCGTGAACCGGCGCTCGTTCACCCGTTGGCTGAGCCGGGTCGGCTGGCGGCACCTGGTGGCGCTGCTGGCGGTGGCGTTCTCGCTGTTCCCGATCGTGTTCGTGCTGTCGGCGGCGGTGAACCCGCTGGGCACCCTGTCGTCGACCGACCTGTTCCCGACCGGGGCGTCGGGCAACAACTTCCGGCGGCTGTTCGCCGACACGGCGTTCGGCCGCTGGTTCGGCAACTCGCTGCTGATCGCCGGGCTGGCGTCGTTCGCGTCGGTGTTCCTGTCGTCGCTGGCGGCGTACGCCTTCTCCCGGATGCGGTTCCGGGGCCGGCGGGTCGGGCTGCTGTCGCTGCTGCTGATCCAGATGTTTCCGCAGTTCCTGGCGATCGTCGCGATCTTCCTGATCTTCTCGACGATCACCGACCTGTGGCCGACGATCGGGTTCAACACCCCGTGGGGGCTGATGCTGCTCTACCTCGGTGGCGCGCTCGGGGTGAACACGTGGCTGATGAAAGGCTTCTTCGACACCCTGCCGAGGGAGTTGGACGAGTCGGCCACCATGGACGGGGCGTCGCACGCCCAGGTGTTCTTCCGGATCATGCTGCCGCTGGTGGCGCCGATCCTGGCGGTCACCGGGCTGCTGGCGTTCATCAACACCATCAACGAGTTCCTGATCGCCAACGTCTTCCTCACCAACCCGGAGGCGAAGACGCTGGCGGTCGGCATGTACGGCCTGGTGGCGGGGGAGCGGAACAACAACTTCGGGATCTTCGCCGCCGGCACGCTGCTGACGGCGATCCCGACGGTGCTGGTGTTCCAGCTGCTCAGCCGCTACATCGTCGCCGGTCTCACCTCCGGGTCTGTGAAGGGTTAGCTTGTGGGCCAGCTGTTCGAGGCGCATCACGACGGATCGTCGTTGTATGCGCCGGGTGCCGCCGCCGGGGTGAACCTGGGTGATCGGGTGTCGGTCTTCGTCCGGGTGCCGGCGGGTGCGCGGCCGGTCGACAAGCTGTGGGTACGCTCCACAGCCGACGGTGAGCCGCGCTTCTCCGAGGCGGTGGTCGACCGGCAGGATCCGAACGGGGACGTGTGGTGGCGGGGCGAGGTGGAGGCCGGTAACCCGGTCACGCCGTACCGTTTCCTGCTGGCCGGCGGCGACTCTGCTGCTGCTGACGGCTCTGCTGCTGGCGGGTCTGCTCGTGGCGGGGGCGGGCGGCGCTGGTTGACCGGGGCCGGCGAGGTCGACCACGACGTGCCGGACGCCACCGACTTCCGGCTCGTCACCCACGATGCGCCGCCGGCCTGGGCCGCCGACGCGGTGATCTACCAGATCTTCCCGGACCGGTTCGCCCGGTCGGCTGCCGCTGACGGGCGGGAGCTGCCGGAGTGGGCGATCCGGTGCGACTGGGACACCCCGGTCGTCGGGCGCGGGCCGGAGACGCCGCACCAGTTCTACGGCGGCGACCTGGACGGCATCCGGGAGCGGCTCGACCACCTGGAGCGGCTCGGCGTCAACACCGTCTACCTGACGCCGATCTTCCCGGCCCGGTCCAATCACCGGTACGACGCCGCCGCGTTCGACCACGTCGACCCGCTGCTCGGCGGGGACGAGGCTTTGGCGCGGCTGTCGGCGGCGGTGCACGCTCGCGGGTGGCGGCTGCTCGGCGACATCACCAGCAACCACACCGGCGACGCCCACCCGTGGTTCACCGCCGCCGTGTCGGACGTGTCGTCGGCGGAGCGGGAGCTGTACTACTTCGGCGACGACGGTGATTACGAGTCGTGGCTGGGTGTGAAGTCGCTGCCGAAACTCAACTGGGGCAGCGCTGAGCTGCGGCGACGGTTCGTCGATGGGCCATCCTCGGTGGCGCGGCGGTGGCTGTTGCCGCCGTACGGGTTGGACGGTTGGCGGATCGACGTGGCGAACATGACCGGCCGGCGCGGTGCCGACGCGCTCACCCTGGAGGTGGCAGCGTTGCTGCGTCGGGCGGTCGCCGAGACCCGGCCGGACGGGCTGATCGTCGCCGAGCACGGGCACGACTTCACCCGTGACCTGGACGCCGACGGTTGGCACGGCACGATGAACTATGCCGGGTTCACCCGGCCGGTGTGGAGCTGGCTGCGGTCACCGACGCTGGAGTTGCCGGACTTCCTCGGCGTACCGGGTGGGGTGCCGGCCCGGTCCGGGTCGGCGGCGTTGGCGACGATGCGCGCCTTTGGGGCGTTGGTGTCGTGGCGGTCGTTGGTGCATTCGTGGCAGCTGCTCGGCTCGCATGATTCGGCCCGAGTGCGGACGGTGGTGGGGGACGCGGGGCGGCAGGAGGTGGCGGCCGGGTTGCAGTTCACGTTGCCGGGGACGCCGATGGTGTTCGCCGGGGACGAGTTGGGGTTGCGGGGCGACAACGGGGAGGGTTCGCGGACGCCGATGCCGTGGGATCGGCCGGGCTCGTGGGATGAGGCGACGTTCGGGGTGTATCGGGCGTTGGTGGCGTTGCGTCGGGGAGGTGCCGGAGCTGCGGCACGGCGGGCTGCGTTGGGTGTACGCCGATGACGACGCCCTGGTCTACTTGCGGGAGTCGCCGTCGGGGTCGGTGTTGGCGTTGGCCCGCCGCGCGGCGGGCGCTCCGGTGCGGTTGACGGGTCTGGTGGCCCCGCCGGACGTTGCTGCTCCGGCACTGGTCAACCTGTACGGCGGGGCACCACCGTTACGCCCCGCCGCCGACGGCACCCTGACCCTGCCGGCCACCGGCCCCACCTTCCAGGTGTGGCGCCTCCCCTGACGCCACATCCTGCCCGGTGAACGCAACGAGTTGCCCATCGAACCCATCCGCTGATGGTGATTCCGGCAAAACCAATCGACACCTCGGCTGCGACATTGTCGACCGCGACCTGATCCGGGCGAGTCCTCGCTCGTCTATGCGCGGAAGTCGAACCCGGGCCCGGTTGGACCCAAAATCGACGCGATGTAACGACCTGATAAGGGTTGGTTTTCCTGGTGGTGGTGTAATAGCTTAATCTTCTTTTGGGTTCATGGCGCCTTTGTTCTGGTTCGCCTTCAACTTGATGACGACGGCGATCATGCCAAATGCAAACCCGAGAATTCCGAGCGCAGATGTTTTGCTCTCTATCTCATTGAAATTGACAAAAAACGATATTATGCTTAGTGAGGTGAAGATTACTGCCAGTAGAGTGCAGATGTACCGTATGGCTCGCAACAATTTCTGCCCTTGGGTTAGTAGTTGCTGTTGTGTTGAGTGAATGCCACTTGGCTCGCCGTAACCCAATGGGGCTTCGGCGAGCCAGTTTGGCTTGCTCTTGAGTTCTTTCTGTAGCTAGTGTCCGCTGCACCAAACTGGGCCAACATACGGATGGCTTACGATGACGCCGTTGCTATTCGAGCAAAAGCCCAGAGCGCCCGCACCGATGGCAAAAAGGCCTGTAACAACGGTGGCCGCGATTGTTCCAACTACGGGGAGGACGATTGCTACTATCGCGGAGAATCCGGCGCCCGCATTCATTGCATTCGTTATTTTGCTGGTTGTGGTTGCGGTGAAGTGAACCTCCATTCCCCACCAGTAGTAGATTACTCCGTTGTGAAAGATGGATGGATTTGCTGGAAAAATCTGCAACTGTTCGTTTGTCAGAAGTTCTCCGCGAAGGACGGCTTGGTTAAGTTCGTCCAAGCTTGCTACGACCTGATCGAACGTCTCCGGGTTGATTCCCGAGTCGGCCGCGGTAGTTTCTAGCTCAAGTGTTCCATCGTCCGCTCGCACAATGCTTGGTGTTAGTCGACTTGTTGCTTCTGCGAAGGCCTCGGCTGCCGCCTGAAGGCTCGGATGTGTAATTACCGCCGGTTGCTCCGGTGTGGCTTGGGCCGAGCTTGGATTGATCAGTCCGAAGGCAAGTGTTAGCGCTACTCCGGTGGCCGAAACCGCTAGTCGTTGCATCCCTCGTATCATGAAGCCTCCTGGTTCGATGGTGATCGATTAGCAGCTTATGTAGCTGAGTTGGTAGGGAGGCAGCCCTCCCTCTCTGTCAGGCTGAGTTGAGACAGGTCGTCTACCAGGGGATACGCTCCCCGGACGGGTCTGAGGGGAGATCATCAGCATGGCAGACAAGTCCATCGGTTCCGGCGATCTGGACGCCAAGCCGGTTCGTCGGACATTCACCGCAGAGTTCAAGGCCAGGATCCTCGCGGAATACGACGCGGCCCCCGACGCTGCGGCCCGGGGTGCGATCCTGCGCCGGGAACGCCTGTACGGATCACACATCCTCGACTGGCGAAAGGCCCGTGATGCGGGCGCAGCGGCAGGCCTGACCGACCGACGCCAGTCCGCCGAACGGACCCGGAAGAACACCGAGTCAGCCGAACTCGCCCGGCTACGTCGACAGAACGCCCGCCTCGAGAACGAGCTGACCAAGACACGCACAGCACTGGACATCATGGGAAAAGCACACGCGCTCTTGGAACTGCTCTCCGAGAGCGCGGACACCGCGACACCCCCGCCGTCCTCGACGAGGCGCACACCGCGCTGACACCACTGTGGGGCACCGCCGCGGCGTGCCGACTGACCGGCCTGTCCCGAGCCACCATCTACCGCCACCGCAACCCGACACCGCCGAAGCCCCGGACACCCCGCAGACCACCACCGTCCGCACTGACCCAGGCCGAACGACAACAGGTCCTCGACCTGCTCAACAGCCAGCCCTACCAGGACCTGGCACCCGCACAGGTATGGGCACGTGAACTCGACGAGGGCCGCTGGTGGTGCTCTGAGTCCACCATGTACCGAATTCTGCGTGCCGCCGGACAGAACGGCGAACGCCGTAACCAGGCGACGCACCCGGCCCGCACCAAGCCGGAACTCGTCGCCGACGCGGCGAACCAGATATGGAGCTGGGACATCACGAAGCTACGCGGACCCGTCAAAGGCGTCTGGTACCACCTGTACACCGTGATCGACATCTGGTCCCGCTACGTCGTCGGTCACCTGGTCGCCGCGCACGAGGACGGCCAACTGGCCGAAGCGCTGATCGCCGACGCCGCCGCCCGCGAACGCGTCGACCCCGACCAGCTGACCGTGCACGCCGACCGGGGCGCGGCGATGACCTGCAAGACCATCACCCAGCTCCTCACCGACCTGAAGATCGGCCGTAGTCACAGCCGACCCAAGACATCCAACGACAACCCGTACATCGAGGCGAGCTTCAAGACCTTGAAGTACGACCCGACGTTTCCCGACCGGTTCGGGTCGATCCAGCACGCCCGGCAGCACTGCGAGGCCTTCTACACCTACTACAACCACGAGCACCGGCACTCCGGGATCGGGCTGCACACCCCCGCCTCGGTGCACCACGGCACCGCCGGACAGATCCGTCAGCAACGGCAACACACCCTCGACGCCGCCCGCGCGGCCCACCCACACCGGTTCGGCCGCCGACGGCCCCAGCCGCCCCGCCTACCGGACCGGGCATGGATCAACAAACCCGACAACACCGCCCCCGACCAGAGCACCACCCCGCCCACGAACACACACCCAGCAACACAAAGCTAAGAAAGATCAAGAATCTGTCTCACTTGACTTGACCGGCTCCGCCTAGCCTTGGCGCAATCTTGAGACAGCGACCGTTCGGTGGTCCCATGCTGTGGAATTGGGAGAGTAGCCCGCTGTTGGCAATTAAGTGGCAGGCTGGCTGAAGCGGGGATGGAACCGCCGCAACGCAATATGCGGTAAACGCCGCCTGGGAGACAGCTGCTGCGGCCCACATGCCTGCAGTCAAGTATTTGTCAAACGTTGCATCCCACGCAACTGACATCTCATCGTTGCTCTCGAAGTTGAGTGGCTGTTCGACCGGATCAACCGACTCGATGAAGGATGGTGTGATCGCTCTGTGATCCGCTGGGCTCGCTGTAGCTGCTGTTGAGAATGATAGGCAGATGCTTGTTAGTGCGACTAGGAGAATAATGCTTCGGGCTACTCTGATGACTGCGTGCAAGACCTCACCACTCCTTCATGTTGCCTCGATTCGTCGACCGTACCTGGGTGTGTGGGGTGCTTCAAGGCGTTGCGCGAGTGGATCATGACTATTTGTAAATACTCGGAGTGTTCGCTGTGGACTGAGTAACTGCTAAAGTTTGTTCGAGTATTGGGTAGTCTTGACCGTGTTTGGAATATGTGATACTGATCCTATCGTGACTAGTGCGCTGGCCGCAATTTGCCAGCTGACCAGGGGTAATCGCGGTTGAGTAGAGTGCGTTGGTGTAACCAGCGAGCGCGATCCTGGTGGTGGTGTCGCTGGGTCGAAGGTGTGACGGGGCGGTTGTGAGGCTGTAGGGAGGCAGTTACAGACCGGCTTGCCGGGCCAGGGTGCCGGAGCCGGGCTGTCCTGTCAGGACTTCTATCGTCGGTCTGGACGACTTGGACCTTGGCGAAACCTAGACGAGTAGTTCCGAAGTCAGGGGTCGATGTCCGGGCATGAGGAGAGGGCATCCAAGATCATGTTGTGACGCAAGACCTGGACACCCTCTTGACCGCACTGTACGTGAAGATCGACGACAGCATCCGCACGCCCCGGTGGCGCGGCAGACCACCACTGCTGACCGACTCCGAACTGGTCTGCCTGGCCGTGGCGCAGGTCCTGCTCGGCGCCCGTTCCGAAGCCCACTGGATCCGCTACGCCCGGGTCCACCTGGCCGGCATGTTCCCCTACCTACCGCAGCGGCCCGGCTACAACAAACGGCTCCGCGCCGCCCTCCCGCTGATCAAGAAGACGATCCGGAACCTGGCCCGCGACAGCGACTTCTGGTTCGACAACCACTGGATCGTCGACTCCACCCCGGTGCCGTGCGGCATGTCCCGCCCCACCGTGCAACGTTCGGACCTGGCCGGCTGGGCCGGATACGGCTACTGCGCCTCCCACTCCCGGTTCTTCTGGGGACTGCGCCTGTACCTGGTCTGCACCCCGACCGGGATGCCGATCCTGTGGGCCCTGGCGAACCCGAAGATCGGCGAGCGGGAGGTCCTCGCCGCGATGCTGGAGGTCGAGGCCGGTGTCGTCGCCGAACACGACGGCATCCTGTTGATCAGCGACAAGGGCTTCGCGTCCGGACCACTCGAGCGGGAACTCGCCGACCAGGGCATCACCCTGCTACGCCCGTCACGCAAGCGGGAGAAGGCCCGCTACGGCGAACCGATGCTCAAGAAGGTCCGGCAGCTGATCGAGTCGGTCAACGACACCCTCAAGGGCCAGCTTGATCTTGAGGAACACGGTGGGCGGACCTTCGTCGGCGTCGCCGTACGGGTGGCCCAGCGACTCCTCGCGATGGCCGCCGCGATCTGGCACAACAACAAGACCGGCGCACCCGTCACCCGGTCCCTGATCGCCTACGACCACTGACGGGACTTCGGAACAACTCGTCTAGTCGGTTCGACTGGTGAGGTCTGCGAAGGGGGTCCAGCGTACTGTGTCGTCTTTGTCGCGGGCGGAGGCCAGGCGGACGGCGAACTCGTCGGCGACGCCGGGGGTGCTGGCGAGCAGTGGCACGGCGGCGGCGATCATCTTGAGTTCGCGGGCTTCGCGGAGGGTCGGCCAGGCGTGGTCGGTGGTGACGTCGTAGCCGTACGCCGAAGTGAGCGCCTGGTGTGCGCCGGCCCGACCGAAGCGGATCTCGCCGACGGCGACGGCGGCCAGGTCGACCTGCCACGGGCCGATGCAGGTCGGGTCGAAGTCGCAGAGGACTACGCGGCCGTCGGCTTCGCGGAGCAGGTTGCCGACGTGTGCGTCGGCGTGGACCAGGCCGCGAGCCTGGGCGTTCAGGTCCGCGATGCGTGGTGCGAGCTGGTCGCACCAGTCCAGCAGGACGTCTCGGTCGTCGGGGTTCAGCGCTTCCGCGTCGGTGAGACGGGTGCGGACGTCGCCGACCGGGTCCCACTCGGGCAGCGGGAACGGCGGCAGGCCCAGGGCGTGGAACTCGCGGAGTACCTGACCAAGTTCCTCGACGGTCGGCGGTCGCGGCGTGGGAGCGACGAGCCGCCACACCGTTGCGGAGAGGCCGTCGACCCGTACCGGCTGCTCGATGTCGAGGGCGAGGCGGATGGTGGGGGCGTCGACTGCTGCGAACCAGGTTGCCAGGCGGGCGACCTTCAGCGCCCGGTCGTGCAGGGCGTGGGACCTGGTGATGCGGATGACGAGGCCGGCTGAGGGGAG
Organism: Solwaraspora sp. WMMA2059; assembly: GCF_027497315.1. Classification (GTDB taxonomy): domain Bacteria; phylum Actinomycetota; class Actinomycetes; order Mycobacteriales; family Micromonosporaceae; genus Micromonospora_E. Next base: position 401,943 of record NZ_CP114908.1, read on the forward strand.
CGCGTACACGGCGTTGTTGGTCAGCCGCAGCAGCTCGGCGTCGTCGGCGGCGACGCCGAGTTGGGCGGCGATCTGGTGCATTGCCGCTCTCATCGCCTGCTCGGTGAACCGCCCGGCCGATCCGGTCATCAGCTGCCCACGCCTACCGCAGCTACGGTGCGGGAGAAGTCGGCGACGGTGGACAGGCGCTCGTGGCGCTTGAGATCCCGTCGCAGGTTGTGGATGCGGTCCAGGATGCGGGGCGAGCTGAGCTGCCGGGCTTGTTCGATGACGCGGGCACCGACGGCGACTGCCTGCTCGGGCTCGTCGGCCAGGAACAGTGAACTGCACAGGCTGACGCCGTTGAGCGCGCTGCTGCGGACGTTCTGCGAGCCGAAGGTGTCGATGGCTTGCGCGACAGTGCGGGTGGCGGCCTCGCCGTAGCGGTTGCTGTTGTCCATGCGGGCGAGGTCGCGGTATACCCGCCCGTACTGGGCGAGGAGTTCGCCGCGGTCGTAGAAGCGCATCCAGTCCGGTTCGTTGTCCGGGTTGATGCGGTCGAACTCGTCCGTGGCTGCTCCGAGCGCGCGTGTTGCCGACGGCCCGTCGCCGAGTGCGGCGAGGGAGGCGGCCTCGGCTCCGTGGAGCATCGCGCTGACAGCCGGGGTGACCTGCCGGCCTACCTCGTCGCGGGCCAGCCGAAGCGTCTCCAGCGCATCCTTGTTGTGCCGCAGGTGCTGGAACTGGCGGGCCTGGCAGTAGCGCACCCGTGCGGTAAGCAGTACGTCGTTGGCGGCGGCGGCCAGCCGCTCGGCCAGGAGGAAGTGCCGCTGCGCGTCGAGATGCCGGCAGGCGTCAAACGCGGTCCAGCCGGCGAGTTGCCGAGCTGACGCGACGGACCGCAGTAGCCGTGGGCCGAGCGTCGTCGGGTGCGGCTGGTCCAGTAGGGCTGATGCGGAGTCGGCCAGCTGTGCGACGTCGCGGTGGAGCGCGCCGCCACCGCGTTCGTAGTCGATGGACCGGTAGAGGGAGATCACGGCGTCGAGCCGGTCAACGTCACCGTGTCCGAGTCGACGCGAACCGCTGTCAGCGGAGCCGCCGAGCAGACCTGCCGATGCTGCGACTGCTGTGATTCCCCGGAGCAGGGCGCGACGGTTCGCATCCGGTTCTCCGGCCGTCAGGTGATCTGGCATCTGCTCGGGTCGCATATCGTCCTTCGGGAGTCCGCCGGTCGGGTCGGTCTCCGGTCCCGCCGGTCGAGGGTAGGCCCTTTGGACCAGGGCGACTGTGGTCCTCAGCTCGCGTGCTGGCCGGAATCCGAGTTCGTCGTCGGTGTCGGCGTTGAGGGCGATGCGTAGGGCGGTGCGGTAGTCCTCGGCGGGGTAGCGGATCTTGCCGTTTTCGAGTTTGCCCAGGTAGTTGGCGGTGAAGGCGCTGTGGGCTGCCGGTCCGGGGTCGGGGTAGAGGATCTTGTTGACGGCGTCGGCGAGCTGCCGGCGGGTCAGGCCCAGGCGTTCGCGTGCTGCGGTGAGTGGATGGTTCTGCATGACACCCCCGATGTGTGGCGCACGATCTGATGCGTGGTGGCGCGAACTGCCTGTGGCGGTAATCGATTTTGGACAGTATCCCACCTGGTGAATGCCGCCTTCAACCATCTGTGTCGAGCAATTCCGGGCCCTGCCAGGGAATGCGTCAACGACGGATTGTCAAGAGGGGAGGCAGGGGATGGTTCTCGCAACGGGAAGCATCCCTTCCAGTAGTGCGGGAGCGTGGCCACCCACCGCTGGACGCCAGCGCGACCGACGGCGGCAGGATCCGCGGAAGCCACGTCCACCGAGTCACAGGGTCTGCCGGCCCGGTCGGGGTCGGCGGCGTTGGCGACGATGCGGGCGTTCGGGGCGTTGGTGTCATGGCGGTCGCTGGTGCATTCGTGGCAGCTGCTCGGCTCGCATGATTCGGCCCGAGTGCGGACGGTGGTGGGGGACGCGGGGCGGCAGGAGGTGGCGGCCGGGTTGCAGTTCACGTTGCCGGGGACGCCGATGGTGTTCGCTGGGGACGAGTTGGGGTTGCGGGGTGAGAACGGGGAGGGTTCGCGGACGCCGATGCCGTGGGATCGGCCGGGTTCGTGGGACGGGGCGATGTTCGGGGTGTATCGGGCGTTGGTGGCGTTGCGTCGGGAGGTGCCGGAGCTGCGGCACGGCGGGCTTCGTTGGGTGTACGTCGATGACGACGCTCTGGTCTATCTGCGGGAGTCGCCGTCCGGGGCGGTGTTGGCGTTGGCCCGGCGTGCGTCGGGTGCTCCGGTGCGGTTGACCGGCCTGGTGGCCCCGCCGGACGCTGCTGCTCCGGCCCTGGTCAACCTGTACGGCGGCGCACCACCGCTGCGCCCGGCCGCTGACGGCACCCTGATCCTGCCGGCGGACGGCCCCACCTTCCAACTCTGGCGCCTTAGCCTGAAACACCCTCCTGCCTTGGCGGCGCTGCGAAGCTCGACGCCTGCCACCTCTACATGCGAGTCAGAGGTGGCAGGCGTACAGCTCAGCAACAAGATGCGCCACGGCTGGCTGCCGTCATGCGGCGACTCATACCAGGTCCCGACTTGATGGTCTGCGTACACCAGATTGTGGCCAGGAGGTGCGGCGAGTTGTGCCCGGTAGCCTTGGACGGTGGGGTTTCCACGACGGCCAGGATCTTGTCCACGCCCGCGACCAGGGCGTCGCCATGGTGGTCGCTTCCGTGCCCAAATGACCGGAGAAGCAGTGGATTGCAATGATCGACGTGGTCGCTGGTGGGGACAGCGGGGGAGTCTATGACGAGCGACGCCAGGGACTGGTCTGGTCTGGTTTGGTCCGTTGCCGACCTGCTGCGCGGTGACTACAAGCAGTCCGACTACGGCGCTGTGATCCTTCCAATGACGGTGCTGCGTCGCGTGGACTCGTTGCTGGAGCCCACGAAGGCCGACGTTCTCTCCCGTCTCGACCAACTCGGTGCGGAAGGAGCGACGGATCGTGACGCCACGTTGTGCGCAGTCACAGGGCTGCCGTTCTACCACACCGGCCCGCTGACCTTCGGGGCGTTGGCCACCAACCCGGACACCTACCTCCAGGGTTTCTCGGCTGTAGTGGCCGACTTGCTGGCTGCATTCGACTTCGGCCTGCAGGTAACCCTGCTGCGGGAGTCCGGGTTACTGGTCCGGGTGGTGGAGCGGTTCGCCCAGATCGATCTGGGGCCTCGGACAGTAAGTGACCGTCAGATGGGTGAAATCTTCGAGGAACTCGTTCGGACCGTGGCCGAACTCAGTAGCGAGATTGCTGGAGAGTACAACACTCCGACGGACGTCGAAAGGCTCATGGCTGCCTTGCTGCTGGCTTCGGACCGCGAGACCGGCGGGCTGACCGTTTACGACCCAGTCTGCGGCACCGGCGGAACTCTTCTCGAGGCCACCCGGCAGATCAGGGAACGCAATCCGTTCGCCACCGTCGAGGCGTACGGGCAGGAGCTCAACCGGCAGACGTACGCGATTTGCCGATCCACGATGCTCATGAAGAACATGAATCCCCACCACATCGTGCTCGGAGACACGCTGAGCCAGGACCGCTTTTCGGCGGCCCAGTTCGACTATCTCATCGCCGTGCCGCCGATGGGCGTCGAGTGGAAGAGGGCCGAGCAGTTCGTCCAGAACGAGGCCCGGCACGGCCACGCCGGGCGGTTCGGAGCGGGCTTGCCGCGAACTAACGACTCATCCTTGCTGTTCCTGCAACATATGCTCGCGAAGATGAAACCACTGGACGCCGGCGGTAGCCGGATCGCGGTCCTCTTTAACGGATCTCCCCTGCACACCGGCGCTGCCGGGTCTGGTGAGTCGGATATTCGGCGCTGGATCCTGGAGAATGACCTGCTCGAAGGAGTCGTCGCGCTGCCCGATCAGCTGTTCCCCAACACCCGCATTTCCACCTATGTCTGGGTGCTCACCAACCGCAAGGAACGGGAGCTGCAAGGACGGGTCATCCTACTCAACGCTCGCGACGAGTGGCAGCGGATGCGAAGGTCATGGGGCGACAAGCGGAAGTACGTTGCTGCTGAGCAGGCCGATCTCATCGTTGCTGCCTACCGCGATGCGCTCTCTGTCTCACACAATCCGCAAGATTCTCGCCACCTCCGGCTCCGGGTACTCGCCAATGAGGACTTCGGCTACCAGCGTGTGGTCGTCGAACGCCCGCTGCGAGTACGGTTCGACCTCACTGAGAGGAACCACGCCAAGCTCACCAAAGGCGCGGAGGGCCTCGCGGCTGTGCTGCGCCCGCTGATCGGGTCGTCTTGGAAGAGCAGGAGTAAGGCCCTTGGCGTCCTGCGCGCGACCGCGAAGGCCGGTGGACAGGACTGGCCCGACACAGCGTCTTTCAGCGCCCTCGTGAGTCGGACGCTCCGGACCCGGGACCCGCAGGGGGAGATCCAGAAGAACCGTGGACTGATTGAACCCGATCCCGCGCTGAGCGAGGTGGTCAACCTCCCGCTACACCGTGACCCGGACGGCTACCTGAACGACGATGGGCATCCGGACGCCTGGATCGAGCGCGGCAAGATCAGGATCGGCTATGAGATCCGGCTCAGCCACTTCTTCGTCCGCACGCTCAACGCGAACTTCGATCACCTTGGGCGCTTCGCGCGCCAACGAACGGCCAAACCGGGTTTCACCGGCGTGGACAGCGGCGGAAGTGGCTGGCCGCACTTGACCGCGCAGAACCTGCACACCGCCGACTCGGCGGTGGCGCTCCCCGAGATCCTGGTCTCCGCGACGTCGGTACCGAAAGCAACGTCCCTGACCCTTTGCGAGGGCGGCGACTTGGTCGGATTGCCGGGCAACTGGCGTCTACTGCCAGCCAATTTCGGCGAGGCGGTTACCGCGATGTTCGTGCTCCAGCCCTCCGAAGGCCACGGGCACGTTCTCGCCGAATGGCTGAACTCTCGTCCGGACGACGCGACCACGTTGCGGATGACGTCGAGCCAACTGTTGGACACTCCGGTCCCGGTCGACATGGTCAGACCGGAAATTGAAGACTTCCTGGAAGTCGTACAGGAGGGCCGGCACAAGATGCGCGCGACGGCCGCCAGCACCCTGCCGAACGTCTTTGCCGGTCCACAGACCGACGTCCAGCGGCTGCGCGACGAGATCCGGTCAGCGGCCAACGAGGCCTGGCTGATCGCTGATCTGATGCGCCCAGTCGAGGACCCTGTCGGTCGGGCCGAGTGGAGCTATCCGTACCACATTGCCTCGCTTGCCCGGCGCTACCGGATCGGTACCCACCCGGCTGAGCAGAAGGACGGCCTACTCAAACTCGGCGAGGGCATCGCCCGAGTGCTCGGCATTCTTGCTCTCAGCGAGATCGCCGCCCACGGCGAGATTGACGCTCACCTGCGTCGGTCGTTCCAGAAGGGTGCCACGTTCGGCACATGGACAACGGCCATCCAGAAGTTTGTCGAAAGTGTCAACGAGCCGAGCCTGCCCGACCTGGCTCGGCTTGCGGACCCAGACGGCGTGAGTGCCCTGCTAGAGAGGATCCGGGAACTCCGGAACGACACGCACCACTCGCATGGCATCCGTGCCGGCTTCGAGATTGAGAAGGATGTCCGGGCATTAGACCCTCACGTCGTCGCCGTGATCACCTCTGTCAACTGGCTGGCCGGCAACGCTTGGGACTGGGTAGAGCGCTGCGAGTACCTGGACGAGTCCTCCTACCGCATCGTCGGCCTGACGCTGCGGGGAAGCCACCCCGGCTGGGAGCCGTTCGACCGACCGAGTACCTATCCGCAGAGGCCCCAGCGCGTTTACGTGACCGGCTCGGGTGGAATCCCCATCACCCTCTGGCCGTTCGCGGAGGTCAGCATCTGTGAAACCTGTCAGACAAGGGAGCTCTTCCTCCTAGATCAGTGGCTGGAAGACACTCTGATCTTACGAAGCCTGGAGGAGCACGAAATCACGCTGACCTACTCCGGGCGGACGTAGCCCCGAACGAGCATTTCGGACGAAGCCCCAGCTCTGGTATCGCGGCTTGCGATCAAGTTGCAAGGTGCTGTACTTTGCGGACACCCTCGTCGTGGGAGCGTGATGTCAGACAGTACGCCCTATTCTCGCGAACATAGTGATGCTCCTCTCCTCGTCCCGAGCCAGAGAACACCCGAGGACACCCCGCCTGTAGGACCTTGGGCTGCGCCGTCTGAACTCATCGGCAGCGTGTCACCTATCCGTGTGGGACTGAGCGCCTTGGCCAGGGGAGGTAGTAGATGCGCGATGCACCTTGCGGTGAAGTCGAGGCCAGGGCTCAAGCCCGCAGCCTGGCCACGTCGAGATAAGCCTCCAGTGCCGGTGCGGCTGGTCATGGACGTATTGGACGCCGTGGAATTCGACCGCCGTCCGGTCGGTGAGGCGTTGAACTTGGTGCTGACAAGACAATCGATTCATGAAGGTCTAGCAGCTTTCATTAAGCATGCCGCACACCGCTACCTATCGATCCGCGAGGCAGAACCATCGATGTTGCCGGTTGCCCGTTGGTGGGTGGTCCAGCATATCGATCAAGGTGTCCGCGAGCTATGGGCTTGGGGTCGCCGCTACCGCTCGGCCGACGGTGCAATGCGCGAACTGCGGCTAATTCGCATCGCGAACATGCTGGAGCGACGGCGGAGCGAGGCCGAGGTTGCGGTCGCGGCCTACACCGCCGCGTACGGCCGTCCCGCGTCGTGGCCGGATGAGTGGGACAAGAAGTTCTCAGTCCGGGCACGCGAAGAAGTGTCTCGCGTTGTGGTTGCTGAAATCGACCTAACCGAAGGCTTGAGAAACGTCCTGTTCGACGGATCCGTCGAGGATGCCGCCGCGCTCTATGAAAAGGATGGACGTCGCGCAGCGATCCAGGTCCTTAACGGTCAGAAGCGCCGCCCAGGCGGCGATTGTCTAAAATGCCGCCTCGTGCTGGCTTGCGAGGAAGTGGCGCGAGCGCCGGGGCTACTGGGATTGCGGGCACACCGGCGTGCGACGCTACGCCAAGTGTCGATCAGCGACCTTCGCTACTACGCCAACTGCCCGGCCCAACATCACTTGCAGACCTTGCATCTGCCCAAGGCCAACGAGTACTCAACTCCGGCTCGCATCGGTCAGGCAGTCCATCGCTACCTGGAGACGCTGCACGCGATAGCAAACGGACCGTGTCAACCTTCGGACATGCCAGCTGAGACCAGCTGGCACGACCGGCAGTGGGGACTCGATGCTGACGCAGCCGAGGTCGGTCTGCGGATGCTCGCGCATCACCCCTCCGTGTGTCCCCTCCAGGAGCACGCCTCAGACCTCAGGATCGAAGAAACCTTCGTCTTTCATGACACTGCTGCCCAGGCGCTGGTGATCGCCAAGCCCGACCTCGTCTATCGAGACGACGATGTCTGGGTATGGCGCGAGACCAAGACAACCCGACGACGCCCCAGCGGCGATGTCGTCGCAGAGTTCCCACAGGTCGCGCTCGCCACGGTTGTTCTCGGGCGTGGCCTGCTAGGCGGGCCCGTGGAAGGTTCCCGAGTCGAACTTGAGATCCTCCGGCCCACCGGTGCGGATCTCATCCTGTTCGACCCGTCGGACCCGCAGCAGCTGGATGAGGCGTACTCGGTCCTGCGGAAGATGGCGCAGCCATGGCGCGAGGATGACGCCTTCGCTGCGGTGCCCGGCAAAAACTGTCGTACCTGTCCGGTACATAAGTGGTGTCCCAGCGCGGCGGAAACGGACCCGCCGCCGTCCTCTCAGGAGACCGCCAGTGGTGCCGACCCAGAACAGCCGGCCTGACCTGTCCACCTTCACCGGGGTGACGCTGCTGCGCATGGTTGCGACCGCCCTGGTGAACCTGTCGCGTCACGACAGGTCTCCGGACCCGATCTACTCAGATAAGGTGCAGAAGGCTTACAACCACTTGGTCCTGCAATGTCTGTTACGCGAGATGGAGCCACCGGCCAGCGTCGCAGACATGGCTCGCTGGGCGGCGACCAAGCCGATCGGACGTTGGCCGTTGGACCTGCCAGCGGAAGCCGAGAACCTGGATGAGTTCTTGGTAGACGCGCGGACCGGAGTTCCCACACAGCGGTGCTACGAGTGGGAGGTCTCCGGTCCTGATGCCGCAGCCGAGCTCTTCGAGAACGAGATCATCCGCACGGTCTTCGCGCAGTGCGAGGCGGCACGATCGCCGCAGTCCTACACCGCGTTCCGGTATCTTCTGATCCACAAGCCGGTCCTGACTGGTATCGACAAGGCGACGCTGATCGGTGAGCATCCTGAGCTGGGCATCGTTCTGGAAACGGTGAACCGGTGCTACGAGCCGGCCCCATCTGCCTATCGAGGTACCGACGGGCGCTTCGCTACGTGCGCGCGCTGTAACTGCCTGCTAAAACCCGATGGGCGGTCCTGGCAGTGCGAGCTGGATCGCTGTCGCCGCGAAGCCCACGCCATCCCGAAAGAGTTCATCGACGATCGCTCGACCAGCGGGCTGTACTTACTGCGAGCGCCGCTGCGTATGTTTATCACCGGCCCAGGACTGGCCGAGGTCGAGCTGGAACAGAAGCTCATCGGCAAGGGCCTCGTCCCAGAGATGTGGCCGGGTTGCGACGCCTACGACCTGAGGATCACGCTACCGAACCGGCAGGTCTGGGCCATCGACGTGAAAGACCGGGCCAACTCGGCCCTGCTCGGGCACAGCGCCACCCGGTTCCGACCGGAACCGCCGTACAACCGGGCCTTTTTGGTGGTGCCGCAGTACCGGTTCGACGACCGAGGGGACTACCAGATCGTCTTTGAGCATTTCTGCCCGCCAAAGGTTAAGGAGCAGGTGACCCTGCTCAGCGATAAGGCGTTTCTCCGAATGTTGACAACCACCTTGACTCGGCTGCGTAGGAACGGCTCTGCGGGAGGCGACGATGCGTGATCGCAGTAGCTGGCACAGCGGCCTCGCCGGTGAATTCCGTGGAGCGTGGAGGTCACCTGCCGGGTTCGGCATCGGTGACTTGCTCGACGTTGAGCTGGCCATCTACCTCGGCACCCAGGTCATGCCGACTCGGCCGGTGCGCGACGTCTGGACGCTGCTCAGCGGCTACCCGTATGAAGAGGCATTCGGCGATGTAGGCACCAGAGAAGCGCGGCTGATGATCCGGCGGGCCCGGCATTTCCTGTGGGACCGCAGCCGCCGCTACACCTGGCACAACTCGCTGCATATGTATCTGGACATAGACATTACGCTGCGCGGCTACACGTTCGAGACCATCGACGATCTACCCAAAGCGCTCGAGCCCACGCGCGCGCACGACCGCAGGGACGTCTACGAACGGCTGCTGACCCAGCCGCCTCCTCTGGAGCGGCGCGAGCTGCCCATCGCCGGTGCCGGAGACCACTTGTTTTACGTCCGCGACCAGCGCCACTCCGTGAATATCCCCCCCGACCTGATCGGCCTCAAGCCCTGGATCAGGCATGACATCGGTGCGGTGCCGGCAGGCAAAGGCGAACCGATCACCGTCACCATGGCCGAACTGGAAGCCGCCGCCGATGCCATGGACGCGCTGGAGCTCGCCGCCAAGGCTGCGGATCTGGCGAAGAACCGCACGTCGGGCAAGTCCAACGATTGGAAGAAGCGTCTACGGCGGGTCGAGTTGCTGCTGCGCGACGAAGCAGCCGGGGCGTTCCAGACCCATCCCCGGCTGCGCATCGACAGGCTAATGAACCTGGTCGGCATGGTCGGCGCGGGCAAATCCACGATTCGCGACATTCTGGCCTTCCAACTCGCCACCCGCGAGCACCTGGCCGACCGACGCCGGACCACGATCGTCGTCGGTGACGTCGCCGAGGTGCTGACCATCACCGAACAGTTCCGCCGCCTCGGGGTGCACGCCGCGCCGATCCTGGGAAAGTCCACCCTCGAACGGAACATCCAGCGGTTGCACCGGCGCAGCGAGTCTGCGACACAAACCATGCTGAATCATGACAACCCCGGTTTCGCGCACCTGTCGAGCGCCTGCCCGCTCGACGCCCTACGGGGGTTCGAGGCACGCCGGGCGCTGGCGATTACTGCCGCGCCATGCACCGGCTTGTACAACGCTGACGATGTCGAGAAGGCCGAGATCGAGCACGATCCCGATCCCGACCCCGCCAGCACGGGGTTCCGGCGTCGCCGTAAGCCGGCAAGGCCGAAACGTCATGGATGCCCGTTATGGACTGCGTGCCCGCGGCACAGCGCGGCCCGCGACCTGGTCGACGCGCAGATCTGGGTCGCTACGCCGGCATCGCTGGTCCACAGTCGTGTGCCCGACCATCTCAACGACGAGAACATGCGCTACCTGGAGTTGGCCTGCCGTCGCAGCGACCTAATCATCGTCGATGAGGCAGACCGGGTACAGATGCAGCTCGACACCGCGTTCGCGCCGGCGGCGACGCTGGTGGCCCGTGGTTCGGAGTCGTGGCTCGACGAGGTCGGCAAGCACAAGCTCACCGAGCTGGCCGCGCAGGGTCGACTGCAGTTGTCGAGTGACGAGACCGACGATTGGAACAACGCGCTCAACACGGTCATCACGGCTACCGACCGGATCTACTCTATGCTGATTAACGACGAGCCGTTGCGGCGATGGATCACGCAGGACTACTTCAGCGCGATGACCTTGCACCAGTGGCTGATCAATGAGTGGTTCCCCGATCTGCGCAGGCGCAACCGCAACGATGATGATCATGACATGGCCCCCGACGAGGACAAGCTTGCTTCCCAACGGGCCGAGCTCCAGCGTGTCGACACCGTTCTCGGTAGCTTCCGCGACTCGCCGCTGACCCCGTTGCGTGGGCGTGGTCCCGAGGATACGCTCACCGAGCTGGTCAACGCGCTCGTGGCGATGGCGACCGAGTTGCTGCACGCCCCCCGTGGGGTATTCGTTCGCGAGTTCAGCCGTGAGCGACTCAAGAAATTGCTGCGCCAGCTCGTCCCGAACAATGCCTCCGTCGCCGGTGATCTTGACGCCAATCTGCACCGCTTCGAATTCACCCTCGTCCTAGCAGTCCTGCACGATCGTCTTGACCGCATGACTATTCTGTGGCCTCGCGTCGAAGCTGCGCTCAACCTGGACTCGACCTCCAACGTTCTGTCGCGCCGCCCGCCTAAGGACTACATGCCGGTGGTCCCCGAATCTCCCATGGGCAATGTGCTGGGCTTTCAGTTCCAGGCCGGCGACCGCAACCAGGACGGCGACCAGAGCGGTGAACTGCGGTTCTTCCGTTGCAATGGCGTCGGCCGCGAGCTGCTGCTGGAGCTGGCCGACATCCCTGCCGTAGACAAACGGCCCGGTCCGCATGTGCTGCTGATGTCGGCCACCAGCTGGGCCGGCACCTCCAGCCGCTACCACCTGCACGCTCAGGTCGACGCCGTGCTGCGGCCCCACGAACACGAGGTCTCCGCCATCAAGAAGAGCACCTTCCGCAAGCTCTTCCTCTACCCACCCGGCGTCACCACCGCTTTGAGGCTGTCAGGCACCGACCCTCGGCAGCGCCCCGCCCAGCTCGAGCAGATGCTGCACCAACTGGCCGTACCTGACCGCAGCCTGGCCGGTGCGACCTCGCTGCTGCAGCAGGAACTGGACGACATCGACGACCCGCAACGCCGCAGGATCCTGTTGCTGGTCGGCAGCTACGCCGAGGCACAACGTGCCGGGCACTACCTCAACAACCTGCCGGAGTGGACCGGCAACGTCACGGTCCTGGTATCCGACGACACCGACCTTGACCACTCCTGGAGCAACCTGCCCGCCGACACCAGCCAGCTACACCTTCGCCGCGGCGAGCTGACCAAGTTTCCCGACATCGGCGGGCAGCTGCTGATCGCGCCGCTGCTGGCCGTCGAGCGCGGGCACAACATCGTGGTTCCTGGCGGCAAAGCCGCCATCGGCAGCGTGTATTTCCTCGCCCGTCCGCATCACCGCCCCGATGACATCACCCTGGCCACCCAGGCGATCAACGATTGGGCGGTTCGCCAAGTTCGAGGCCCAGGCCGCGGCTTCGCCCAGACCGCTCTGGCCGCTGGCAGCCCGGACGACGCCGGACTGCGCTTCCGGGCCGAAGCCGCCCGCAAATGGCACCGCTTCCTCACCCGCCGCCTGTCCTGGACCAGCCTGCCTCCCGATGAGAAGTCGGCCTTCACCTGGGACCAGCTCGTGGTCATCTGGCAGGTCATCGGACGACTCGTGCGCGGTGGCGTCGCCGCCCGTGTCTACTTCGTAGACGGAGCCTTCTCACCCCGCGAGGCCGGCTTCACCGGAGACGACACCCCAGCGACCAGCCTGCTCGCCAGCATGCTGCACGAACTCGCTCCCTACTTCGACCCCGAGTCGGCACAAACGGCGATCGACCGATCGCTGGTTCAAGCCCTCTACGACCCGCTCTACCGCGCCCTGCGCGACATGAATTGACCGTCTCACGCTCGGACCGGCTCAGAAAGGCCCTCGATGCGCTACGACCGCACCCAGACCGCAGCCTTCGTGGCAGCACGCGATCTCAAAATCCCGCTGCACACGCTTACCTTCCCCGTCTCCTGGCGCCGCCCCATTCTCGACCTGTACACCGCCGGCTGGCGTGAGGAATCACGCGCGCGCGCCCAGCAGGTGCCAATCGGGCGTCTCAACGCACTGATGCGTACCGCAGCCCCCGATCTGGTCTCCACCGCGACCCGGGCCAACCTCGACGAAGGCAACCCCTGGCTATTCGCGGCGAAGCCGTTCCCTCCGGCGATCATGCGGACCTTCATCAACGCCTGGCTGTATGACCTGCCCACCACCGACGACGGTAAAGCGCTCGTCCTGCCGACGATCACCAAGCTCGACTCCGGCATCCTGCAATGGACGCAGAAGACCGTCGACCTACTCGCCCACGAACTCTCCGGTGGCAACACCGCTGTGCCGCAGCCTCACCTGTTCACCTTGCTGCCTGACTACGCCGCAGCTAGAATCGCGGGCCAGTCCTACCAGCACGGCAGCAAATCTATACGGTTCCGGCAAGTCGCGGCCAATCCCGCCAACGGCTACGCCGAACTCGTCTCCTGGCCGCCGCTGGAACACCACACCGGCAAAGGCAGCAACATCCGGACCTGGTATTACAGCGCCACGATCAAGATCGCGCTGCGTACAAAGGCGTTCGACCCCACCCTGCGACTGCACGTCGACACCGGCATCCGGCGTTGGACCAGCGGCGAGCTGAAAACCAAGGGCCGCTGGGGAGCCTCCACTCTTCTCCAGTCGACCAGCCCGTTCGTCACCGACGCACCGACATCGCAGAAGTTCGCAGTCGCCCACCTGGTCTGGGACCGCGATACCCGGGAGATGGGCTGGCGCAACGGCGGCACCGAACAGATCCTCAACCGGATCGGCGCACTAGACAACCTTCCGGCAGCCGAGCAGCTCGCCGGCAAGTCGGACGCCTGGCTCTTCGGCCGGGACGGCGTTACTGCCGCAGTCACCTACCACACCACCATGCGCGGCCCCGACCACCAGGTTGGCACCGGAATAATGCCAGCCGAACGCAGCCGCCTCATCCGCTGGATCGGTCAGTGCCTGCAGCCCGACTTCGATCTCGACCATCCCCTGACCCGCGTGCTCATCGGCGGCAAGGCGAGCCGGAGTCTCACCAAGCTCGAAAGCGTCCCGAAGGACAAGAAGGACCACACCGACGCCGAGCGCGCCCAGCTCGTCGAAAGGCAGGAAGCCGCCCACGCCGCGAACAATGAAATTTCGAAGGCGAACGCGCTCATCCGGCGCCGGCAACTGTCCGCCGCAGTGGACGGCAGGCTCTCCGTCGTCTTGCTCTACCAGGGCGACGGCAAGGGAATGCGAGACCGCCTGCTCGCTACCGTCGAACGACTACTCGATCTGCCCCATCAGCAACCCGCCAGCAATGACACCTGGACGTGGGACATCGGCGACCTCACCCTCACGATCCACGCCCGTCCTCTTGGCAGGCTCGGCGCAGCGCTCGGCGAGGGCTCCGTTCCCCGGCTTGGCCGGAAGCACGACGATGCCGTCGCCACGCGCCGGAAGCTGGTAGCTTCCGCCATGAAAGATCTGGCCGAAGAAGTCGGTGACACCCTGCAACTCGCCCTCATCGAGCTCGACGGCGCGAAAGCCTTCAACGCACGCACCACCGACCCGAAATTTGCGATCCGCATGGGCTGTGCCGATGCCGACATAGTCAGCCAGTTCATCCGCCCCGACGAGTTCCCCGGCAAGGACTTCGACAAGGAAGAGGCTAGCAACCAGCACCGGGCCGAAGCCGCCTGGGACGACTGCCTACGTCAGCTCGGCATCCGTTTCGTCCCGCAACATCGTCTCAAGAGCGCCATCCCCGACGACCTCGAGCAGCTCGCATTCTGGGTCGTCAAAAGGCGCAACGACGACACCAACACCCATCAGATCTTCGTCCCTATCGCCATCCTGATCCGGCCCGGTCAAAAGCACATCATGGGCAAAGCTGAAGGCATGGCCGACTGGGTGCCCTACCCGACCCTGCTCAAGACCCTGGCCGGCACGAACTACCACGCCAGTCCTGCCAAGGAAGATGAACAGAAAGAGCGGCTCGCTGCCTTCATTCGAAGCACCCTAACGCGGTTCCGAAACACGCAGACCCTTATCCTAACCGAAGCCCACAACATCCGGTATCGCCTCACTGCGGTACAGAATGCTCATATGCTGCCCGACCAACTCCAGCTCGGCGAATTGCGACCTCAGAAGATCAGCCTTTTCGGCAAGAGAATGAGGCTGGTGCGGATCTGCGGCAACGAACGCCACGAAACCCCTGAGTCATGGGCTTTCGAGGGCGACAGCATCGGCATCTCCGACGGGTTGTGGCGACACGACGACGGGAACGGGAACACCGGGCAGGCGCGCGTCTACTACAGCACGGTTGACAAGCCGGCTACCCACAGTTCCGTCGTCATCGACCTAGCCAAACTTACGCCTCATTACAAGGAAAACCCGGCGAAGGTCCGTACTCCCGGCCTCTTGGACGGAAATTCTGTAGGGGACGGAAGGGCGGAAGACGCGAGGAACTATCTCGACCCTTCTAAGAGCGCGTGGAACGCCGAACTGCTCGAGTTCGTCGTCGCCGCGTACCCCGAGGGCGAAGACCCTGCAACTTGGGCCGGGTTTCTGCACCAGCAACGCCACTGCTTTGACGACTACCGGTCGGCACTCAGCAGGCCCTTGATCATGCACGTCGCACGACTCGCCAACCAGTATGCTCTACCTGCCGAGGAGAACCTTGAAGACGATGAGGATAGAATAGACGATCAACCAGAACCAGAAGGCGATATTCAACTTGCCTTCGACTTCGATCTCTGAACCCTGTCAGAACGAAAGGACAAATGGCTGGGTGCCTCAGTCCGCTTGAGGTGCCCAGCCTGGTCTACATCAAGGTCGCTTGGCGTATCCATCGGGCCCGCGCACAGACGGCGACCGCGAGGTGAGCCAGAGCCGCGGGATGGTGCCGGTCACGGACAGGCTCGCTGCGAGTGAGGCGGGTGAGCACCATCAGCCGCGAGCACGTCAAAAGCGCTGCCCTAACTCAGGAGGCGACGAGGTAGTGGCAAGCAGCCGGCCTTGCGTAGTCAGCGGCAGATCTCCACACGTGCATGACCACTCTGTCTCGGAAATGCGGCATCCTCTTCACCAAGTCAATTGGTGAGGTCGGCGAAGGGGGTCCAGCGTACGGTGTCGTCTTTGTCGCGAGCGGAGGTCAGACGGACGGCGAACTCGTTGGCGACGCCGGGTGTGCTGGCGAGCAGTGGTACGGCAGCGGCGATCATCTTGAGTTCGCGGGCTTCGCGGAGGGTCGGCCAAGGCGGGGTCGGTGGTGACGTCGTAGCCGTACGCCGAAGTGAGGGCTTGGTGTGCGCGCCGATCCGGTCATCAGGTGCCCACGCCTACCGCAGCTACAGTGCGGGAGAAGCCGGCGAAGGTGGACACGTGCTCATGGCGCTTCAGGTCCCGGCGCAGGTTGTGGATGCGGTCCAGGATGCGTGGCGAGCTGAGCTGCCGGGCTTGTTCGCTGACGCGGGCCAACTGGAGGGCTGCGTAAGTAGATCGCGGCACGAGTGCTGCACCGTGTGCCGGACAAGTCGGGCGTATCCGAACGCGGCCTCGGCGGATCGCCTATCAGATGGCTTGTCGACCCGATAGCATATAGATAATTACGCCGACAGCCCTTGGTTTCGGTTTCGTTCTAATATTCCGCCCTCGTTCAGGAGATCTTTTAGTCTTCCTCTGTACTCTGTGGTTGTCTCGACGGTCAAGGGAATCTCTTCGCCTTCTTTTTTGCCGATCACTCCAGCCTCGCGTAGTCGTCTCGCATCGGAAATGCCGATTCGGCCGTCTCCGTGTACGGATAGGTTACGTGCAACAGCGACCTCTACGACGCCAGCTTTGCCGCAGGCGAGCGCATTCCAATCCTTGCCTTGTGCCTTCAATAGCTTCTCGCCCCATACCTCAATTCCGCCGGCACTACGAGAGTCTCCGGGTGGGCTAAAGGATGCGAGCGCGGCAGTCTCGGCCAGCGTGTATGTCTGCGTTAGGACCGCGCTGCATAGGGCGCGAACGTCTGCCAGTGCCGACAGGTGGTCCGCCAGGTAGAACCTATAGCTTCCGCCTGTCAATGGTACGCGAGCCTTCGTCTGCTCTGGTTCCTTTAGGCTGAGCGACTCCAAGAGGATCCTTTCTCTGTTGAAAGCTATCTGTGCGCTATAGAAAAACCGAGTGATCCTTCTGTAGTCAGTCCATACGCTGGCAATCTCTTCGGCGGTTAGTGTCACCGACTGCCTCCTGAAGGGCTGCGTTGGAGTGTGGATCATGCTCATGATGGGCCCTGCCGCAATGCCCTCACGTTGGGCGCGAAGGAGCAAGATGCTATCAGGGCTACTTAGCAAAATACACGCCGATGTGCTTGGCTTGCAAAAAGAACTGACCAATAGGACGGACCTCCTGGTTTGGTGCTATTAACGTAGAGTCGGACGGGGTGGCCAAAGGTGGCGGAGATGGTCGAATTTACTCAAGATGGCCATTTGGTTGGCCGCGCGGGCCCTGGGAGTCGGCGTTCATGCGCTGTCCCTATCCACTAAGCTAAGGGGAGGACACTGCGGCTGCCGGTGGGGACAACCGTAGGCTCCCTGCGGGAAGGTCAAGAGACCGTTGGCGGCCCGGCGATGACTGTCTGTGATTGCTTCCAGTCGACAGGTTTGCCAAGTGAGGTCCTACCCCGCAGTGTGCTTGCCAAGGGCCGGTACGTTGCAGGGATGACCGACACGGCTATCTTGACGGCAGCCCTAACCGGTATGGCAGCGATCAGCGGTGTCTTGGTCAGTGTGCTGGCCGACTGGCTGAAGGATCGACGACGGACTGCGCACGAGCGGATGCTGCGCGAAGAGGACAGGCGCGACGCTGCCAGCGACCGACGTCGTACGCTCGAGTTGGAGAATTTGATCTCCGCATACGATGGATTGTGGCTGCTGGCACGGGAAGCCGCAAAAGCCCATCATGCCGACATGCGTGCAGCGAAGCACACCGAGCACGGATACGGTGGGATGCTTCTGCCGGAGGGTACCGAAATCGATCTGAGTCAGACTAGCCAGGCGGTTAAGTCGATCAGGCTGATCCTGGACGACCGGGTTCGCCGACTCGCGCTCGATGCACACGAGGCCATTGGCGCGGTAGGCCTGCTCGGCGTTCGGGCGAGGATGTTCCAAGAAGGTCCCGTTAGCCTGGCCGACGGTGAAGTGGCGATGGCCGACGCCGTACGCAAGGTAGATGCCGCAATGGAGGCTGTCTCGGAGCTAATACGGACGTTGATGGCACAGCGTTGACGCCGACGTACAGGCGGTCTCGCATCTTCGTGTATCGAACTCTCCGAGTCTAGTCGTCTACCATTGGCGTCAGGGTCAGTGTGACAACGGCTTACAACAGGGCTGCGGGTGGCGTAACGAGTCGCGACACGGTTGCGGAGAGGTCGTCGATCCGTACCGGTTGCTCGATGTCGGGCGCGAGGACGATGGTTGGGTGTCGACTCCTGCGAACCAGGTTGTATGGCGGGTGATCTTAAGCGCTCGGTCGTGCAGGGCGTGGGATCGTGTGATGCGGATGACGAGGCCGGCTGAGGGGAGTGCGTACACGGCGTTGCTGGTCAGCCGCAGCAGGCCCAGGTGTCGCTGGCAGCGACGCCGAGTTGAGCGACGATCTGGTGCATCGCCGCTGTCTGCGCCCACTCGGTGAACCCCTCCGGCTGATCCGGCCATCAGCCGATCAACAAGACTTCGGTGTGCTTTGACGCGATGTACTGGTGGCCTTCCCTGCGCAGCTCGACCAAGTCGGCGGATTGGATGACTGCCGCGACTGGGCGGAGGTGCCGAAGGCTGGCAACTCGCCGGATGAGGGATTGCGCGTCGGCTGACGTGTTGTGGTAAGCGATGCTGACGTGCGGGACGAACCCGCCCGCCCGTTCGGGTAGGGCAGCCGGGCCGCAAACCTCGGCGATGGATTCGCGGATGAGGTCACGGAGCCTGCGGACGGGCTCCGGCGGACCGACACTGAAGCGGACGGCTCCGGGCGAGCCGGCGAGCGGGCCGATCTCGATCGGGATGGGGGAGAAGCCGACGCAGCGTCGGCGTACGTCGTTGACCACCGCGGCGGCCACATCGGGTGCGGCCTCGTCGGTGAAGGCGAGTCGCTGCATCGTGATGTGCAGACTGGCCGTCGGAACCAGGTCGAGGTGAGGTAGGTCGCGCAACTGCTCCTGGCAGTGGGCCGCCATGGCGGTGAGGGCCGGGACGTGGCCGAGCATCACCAGCCAGTGGTAGGAGCGTCGGCCAGGCGTCCATCCCGGGCGGTCCCAGTGGTTGACCATCCGTTGTACCTGACGGAACTGCGCCCACTCCTGGTCGGCCCAGGGGCGTTCGCGGTCGTGGTCCAGTGCTTCGGGCTGCGCGGTCATCGGTTCCCTCGGCCTTCGCCGAGCCACGTGTGCACCTCGTCGACGAACGACTCGGCGCAGGGATCGTCGAACTTCTCACTGACCATCGTGGCGAGGTCGCGGGTTCGCTGACGTATCGACTCGATCTGGTTGTCCTGGCAGGCTCGCATGGCTTGGCGGGCGATGTCGGCGGCCTGCTCGACGTCAGGTCGGTCCCCGTCTACCAGCGCGGTCGCCAGGTCCAGCCGGACCAGGGCCTGGCTCCACACGGACGGTGACGTGTCGACGATCGTGACTGCGCGGCCGGCAAGGTTGAGAACCTGCTCGGTGCGTCCCAGCGCGAGGTACGCCGTTGCGGCGTTCGACGCCACCCGTGCCTCGCTGTAGAGGCCAAACGAGACACACGAACTCATGCCGGGCTCGGGCGACAGGTCCGAAAGCACCTCGTAGGCGGTGCCGATCGCCTGTTCTGCCTCCTGCGTCTGGCCGAGCTTCGCGTGCGCGCGTGCCTCGCCGTTGACGGCGAGGCGTACCGCCTGTGCTCCACGGCCAGCGAATCGGCGGCCGTCCACGGCGTAGGCGAGCGCCTTGCGGTACTGCCCGTCGTAGAACTCGGCGAAGCTCTGCGTGCCCCGGACCCATGCCTTGAGTTCCCGGTCCTCCGCGTAGTCGGCGAGCTGGAACGCCTCGATCCCGTAGGCCCGCGCCGAGCTGAACCGGCCGAGATTGACCGACATGTAGCTGAGCAGCCCGGAGAGCTGCCCGGCG
The DNA here is from genome assembly GCF_027497315.1 of Solwaraspora sp. WMMA2059. Classification (GTDB taxonomy): domain Bacteria; phylum Actinomycetota; class Actinomycetes; order Mycobacteriales; family Micromonosporaceae; genus Micromonospora_E. The sequence continues at coordinate 421,687 of NZ_CP114908.1, forward strand.
ATGGTGAGCAGCCGGGCGCTGTACCGGGGCTGCATCCGCAGCGGGATGAGGCTCTGCACCCAGCGTCGCTGCCGCACCACGTCGGTGGCGAGCGCGAGTGGCCCTTCCTCCTCGTAACGTGCGACGACATCCGAAACGTAGAGATCGAGCGTGTCCAGTAGAGCGTGGTTGACGCTCGCGTCGTTGTTCTCGCGAATCCGGGCCAGGATGACCGAGGGCTGCTCGACCAGCCCTTCGGCACTACCGACGCTACGGGCAGCGGGCACAACTCTCCTGTGGCCGGAGACGGCACTGATCTCCGATTCGACAACAGCAGCATCCTGCCGTACCACTGCGCGGGGGTTGCGGAATCCGAGTTCGTCGTCGGTGTCGGCGTTGAGGACGATGCGCAGCGCGGTGCGGTAGTCCTCGGCGGGGTAGCGGATCTTGCCGTTTTCGAGTTTGCCTAGGTAGTTGGCGGTGAAGGCGCTGTGGGCGGCTTGTCCGGGATCGGGGTAGAGGATCTTGTTGACGGCGTCGGCGAGTTGCCGGCGGGTCAGGCCCAGGCGCAATGCTGTTAACTTTATGGGTCCTGGCTGGTGGTGACCCAGAGCCTGATCTTCGTGCGGGGTGGTAGCGGCTTCTTGTACTCGTCTTTCTGGCGTGGGTAGCGGCGGCCGGGTTGGCGCTGCTCGCGGGCGAAGCTGCGTGGCCGGCGTTCGGCGGGAAGCAGGTTACGCGGGTCGGTGATCTCGTAGATGACGTCGTGGACGAGCTCAGCCAGTCGTTCGGGGGGAAAACGCCGCGTCGTCACTGACGTGACGGGCGACGGCATCGCGGGCGCGGGTGAACGATATCCGGTCCGGGTCCAGGCCGGCCTGTTCCGCGCCGGCCACGATCAGATGCCGGATGGCCTGGTAGAGACAGAGCAGCCCGTACACCTCCTGGCGGACGAGGTCGGGTTTACGGGAACGGAGCACGACGTCGGCTCCGCCGCGTAGCCGGGTCTCGACCTCTCCGATGGCGGTCTCGATCCGCCACCGGTCGCGGTAGAGGTCGGGAAAGTCCCCCAGCGGATAGGCCCGCTCATCGAGCAGGGTCGTGACCAGGCAGAACAGTTCGCTGACCTCGTACTCGCCGTGCTGGTCGGGTTCGGTCTCGACGGTGTACTCGATCACCCGTACCTCGATACCGGGAATCTCGGCCGGCGGGACCTTCCGCCGCCGTAGCCGGCGCGCCGCGACCGGATCGGCGATCCGCGAGATCCAGGAGCCGTCCGCCAGCCGGCGCAACACCGGCAGGTCCACCCCCGCCTTGACCCGAAACACCGCGTGCGCGCCGGTCGCGGCGATCGCCCCCAGGTCCTCGTACGACAGGAAGTTACGGTCACCGACCACCACATCGGTGGACCCGAGCAGCGGCCACAGCGTCCGGGCCAGCGGCTGCTCGCCCTCACCCAGACCACCGAGCGCCACCCCCCGCAGGCAACGGGTACCCGTCTCGGCCAACGCCACCACCCGTACCTGCGGATACCCCACCGGGCCCTGCCCGTTGGACGGCGACCCGAACGCGGCCACGTTCTCCGGCGTCCTCGCCACGTTCAGGCAGAACCCGTCGACAGCCACCTTCCGCAACCCGTGGAAGTACCCCCACGGCGCCTGTTCCGGCCCCACCACCGACCCGCCGAACGAGGTCTCCAACACCCCTTCCAGCACCTCCGGACCCAACCGCCCCCGAGCCTTCGTCAACGCCGCCGCCGTCGGCTGCATCCCCACCTCACGACGCGTCCGGTACCGCCCGGCCCACGACAACCCCGACAACAGCCTGTTCCACACCTCCACATACGCGCTGTCCATGAACAACACACACGCGATCACGTAGTAGACGACCAACCGAGCCGGCAACAACCGGGACCGCTGCTCCCGCGCGTCCCACCGCTCCACCACCAGATCGACCACCTCCGGCGGAAACGCCGCGGTCAACACCCCCACACCCACCAGATCCGGCAACCGAACCCGCGACTCCTCCGCGACCCGCTCCTCAACCCTCGCCACGACCAGCGATCATAACCCCACCCACACTAAGTTAACAGCATTGGGCCCAGGCGTTCGCGTGCTGCGGTGAGTGGATGGTTCTGCATGACACCCCCGATGTGTGGCGCACGATCTGATGCGTGGTGGCGCGAACTGCCTGTGGCGGTAATCGATTTTGGACAGTATCCCACCTGGTGAATGCCGCCTTCAACCATCTGCGTCGAGCAATTCCTGTCCCTGCCAGGGAATGCGTCAACGACGCAATGTCAAGAGGGGAGGCAGGGGATGGTTTCCGCAACGGGAAGCATCCCTTCCAGTAGTGGGGGAGCGTCGCCCCGTCCCGGGCGGGACGCCTACCGCAGGCGGCCAGTCATCGGCCACGGTGTGTGCGGGGTTCGGCACAGACGCCGTACCGCTGACGTTGCCGGACCCCGACGCGGCCTGCCGCCGCCGGAAGCCCCCCGTGACCAGCGGCGGCAGGCCCCGCGCAGAAGCCCAGGCCTACCGGCCAACACAGTGGACGTACCCGGAAAGGGGGTTGTGATGCTGGAAGCGGTGCGTGCCGCCCAGGTTGCCCGACGGCCAGGCCCCGGTCGTGCCGGAGGATGCGCTGCCGGATGTCGGCCATGATGCGCCGGTAGTGCGGCTCGAACTGACGTGCGGGCATGCCGAAATCGTGCCCCAGCTCGGCCTTTGCGGGAGACCCGCCGGGGTGGCGTCGATCCCGTGGAGCGGCGCTCAGCTGCTCCTTCGCCGATCGGCGCTACCTCGGCGATCCCCATCGACACCCCGGCCGGGCCGGTGCACGCGGCACCGTCGGCCACCGCACGCAACCCGGGAGTGCTCCCGATTGTCGGCGTTCGGCGGAACATGAGCCGCCGAGACGCCCGTACCAGCGGCCCTGTGGGCGTACTCGCCGTTTGTGGCTGCGTGCGCAGGGCGGGCGGCCCGACCTCCGCGCCCCCGTTCGGGGTCGGGCCGCCCATCCCACCTTCCCCACCGAACCGCGATGTAGCGGCGATCCCGTGACCTTCGAAAGGGCGGTCCCACCCGTGCGCAGACTCCTCGACCGTGTCCTGTTCCCTCGGCGTACTCGGCGGCAGGCCCGGCTGCTCGCCAGCCTCGCCGACCAGACCCGGCCGCCCGCCCGGCCTCCGGCTGCTGCTGGCGTCGGCGGCGGGTCGCGTCCGCCGGCCCGGCACGGCGGCAACTCCGCCACCCACCTCTACTACGGCGCAAGCGTGGTGCGGCCGTCGATCAGCCCCGGGCTGGTCCGCGACCGGCGGTTCCCGGTCCGCACCCGGCGCGGTTGTGACCCGACCGAGGTACGCGCCTTCCTGCACCTGGTCGCCGACGAGTTGGCGGCGGTGCGGGCCGAGTTGGCGGTCACCCGGGACGAGAACGTGCGGATCAAGCAGGCGTTGCGGGACTGGCAGTCGCGGCAGTTCCAGGCCGGGATGCCGGCCTGATCCGGTCGACCCCGGCCCGCCGGCAGGTGAACACAGTGGACGATGCAGGGGGAGGGGTAGCTTGATGCTGGATGTGGTGCTCGCCGCCATCATCGCGCTGCTGGTCGGCGCGGTGGTCGGGTTCGGTTTGTGTCGGCATCGGCACCGCTGGTGTCCCGGCTGCGGCCGTACCCTGACCTGCCCGGCGTGTCCGACCGGCGGGCTGCTGCCCGCGCAGGTCGAGGCGGCCGGGCGTCGGTGGGCGCCGCAGCCGGCGCGGACCGCGACCCTGCGGCGGACCTGGGTGTGGCCCGGCCGGGCCCGGCGGCGGGTCGGGCGGTGACCGCGCGGGTGGTGGCCGTGGTGGGCCGGGTCGGGCATGTGGCGTGGCGTCCGTCGTGGCGGTGCCGGGCCTGCCGCCGGCCGTGGCCGTGCGAGCCGGCCCGCGCCGAGCTGCTGGCGAGCTTCGACCGGATCGGCCGATGCATGTACGTGGCCGAGCTCGCCGCCGAAGCCGCCCGTGACCTGCCCGGCCTGACTCCGGAGCAGACGTACGCGCGGTTCATCGCGTGGGCGCGGCGGCGGGGGCCGGCATGACGGTCTACCGCACCCGGACCACCACGGCCGCCGCCGCTGTTGCTTCCGGTGGTGGGGTGCCGGTGCCGGCTGCGGCGGTACGGGGCCGGTCGCCGCTGCTGGCGGACGAGTTCTTCCTGCTGGCGCATGATGATGTGACGGGTCGGCCGCGTCTGCCGGCCGGGCCGGTCGGGTACGGTCTGGCCGCCGCGCTGCTGGCCGACCTGGTCGACGCGGGCGCGTTGCGGGTGCACGACGGCCGGTTGTGGCTGGCCGCGCGGCACGTGCCGGTGGATGCGCTCGGCGGCTGGATCCTGCGCTGGCTGGCGGCGGAGCCGAGGCACCGGCGGGTGGGGACGTGGTTGGCGTTGTTGGCGCCGCGGGCGCATGGCCAGGTCGCGCGGCGGCTGACCGCGGCGGGCGTGGTCCGGCCCCGGACGGTACGCCGCCGGCTGCTGACCACCGCCGTGGTCCATGTGCCGGCGGACATGAACCGGGCCGCCTGGGCCTGGGCCCGTCTGACCGTACGCCTACAGCGCGGTGAACCGTTGCCGGCTTTTGAGGCGCGGCTGGGCGGGTTGTGTCTGGTGACCGGGCTGGACGACTTCGTGCTCACCGGCCTGCCGGCGGCGGCCCGCCGCCACCTGCACCGGGAGACCGCAGCCCGCCTGCCGGCCGAGATCAGCGAACTGTTCACCATCGCCCGCCACCGCCTCGACGGCGCCGCCCACCGCCGCTGACGCTAGGACACCCATCTGTTGCTTGTCTCTGACGCGCTTGCGGCCGGAAGTCCTTTGGGGCACGAACTGCGCGTCAGACGGCCAGTACTGCCTGCATAGCGTCGGCCACCACGATGCAGCGGAAACCGGTGTCGTCGTCGAGCATCGAGGCGTCGGCGTCGTTGAAGTTCGAGGGTGTGGCTCGCTCGAAGCCGCTGGTGAAAGCGCTGCCCTTGAGTTCGAAGCGGCCCGGTGTCGTCTCCGTCCGACACCACTCCCAGACGTTGCCACACAGGTCGAAGACCCCGTAGATGCTCGTTCCGCTCTGGTAGCGGCCGACGGGCGTGGTGTCCCTGATGCCGCCTTCGCGGACGTTGCACTTGGCAGGGGTCGGCTGGTTGCCCCAGGGATAGACGCTGCCGGTCGGGCCACGCGCTGCCTTCTCCCACTGCTGCGAGCTCGGCAGGCTCTTGTCCGCCCAGCGTGCGTAGGCGCTCGCGTCTTTCCAGGTCACGAAGACCACTGGGTGGTCGGCCAGTTCCGAGGGACAGATGCCTCCTGGCCAGTGGCCGGGAGGCTTGTAGCCGGTCGCGTCGATGAACCGCGAATAGTCCGCGTTCGTCGTGGGACGGACGTCGATGTAGAAGGCGGGAAGCCAGACTGGTTCGTTGTTCGCGCCGCTGAGGTACACACCTGCGTCGACCAGCGCCATCGCCTTGCCGTCCGCAGGATGACGCACATGCGCCGTCTCGGGCGACGGAGCCTGCTCGGGTATCGATGCGATGACTGACGCATCGATCTGCAGCGCGAAGCGTGCCTGCGCATCAGTACCGGCACGCTCAAGTGAGGTGTCGAGTGCCGCCTGGTTCATCGGACGTGGCTTGATCGCTTGACCGCCAGCTTCCCATTTGGACACCATGCGGTCTGACACGCCCAGGTGCTCGGCGAACTCGCGAACGCTCATCCGGCGCGCTTCGCGTAGTGCCCGGACCTCCCTGCCGGACCACTGACGTACGGTGGCCACCTGCGACTCCTCCACTTCCTCGCCGCCGGTCAAGTGTCGCTGCATGTTTCGATGCGAAGCTTGTCAGAGTGGCTCGCCGGGGATGGCGCTGTACTCCTTGCGGATCTGCTCGATCAGCGGAACCGTATCGGTCCATCGGGCCGCGTCGACCGCGACGATATCCCGGACTCCAACAGCAGCGTTGGTGGCAAACGCTGCGGTGTAACGATCCAGCTCCGCCAGGTTGACGCGGCGCTGAAGCCCCGCACGCTCCTGCTGAATCAGCGCCATCGTGATTCCCGGCAAGACGGGTGCCTGCGGCCACACGATCTCGTCGCCTTCGACCAGGCCGATGTTCCAGGTCGCCCCTTCGGAAATGAAGCCCTCGCCGTCCACGAGCAGGACATCATCGAAGCCAGCGAGCTGAGCCTGCCGGCGGTGGTACAGCGTCGCGAACAAGCCGATGTGCTTGACGGCTGGAGCGTCCCGGTCGTACGGGCAGGTGGTGAGCGTCAGCGGCGGCGGCGGGACCAACGACGCCGGGCGCGTCGTGACGAGCACCTGAGGGCTTGATGCGCTGGCGGGATGCCCAAGTTCGAGATTCGGGTCGAACACCGTGACTCGGGCAACGATCGACTCGGCAGAACCGTCCACCGCCTGCCGGACATAGCTGCGTACCTCGTCTCGATCGAGTTCCGCGCCGAAGAGTACGCGACAGTCCCTCGTCAGCCGGTCAAGGTGCAGCGTTAAGCCGCGCACCCGGCCGCCGTCCACTCGCATGGACGTGAAGTGACCGTAGTTGGAGAGACCGAGGATCTTCAATTGATCTAGATCAACCGGCCGGCCGTTCAGCAGCATGGTGCCAGTCTCTCGCATTGCTCCGATTCCCGGCACTGCTGGGTCTGCCAAGTTCGGCAGAAGTTCGGCACCGAGGTGGCAGAACGACATTCCCCGATGCTTCCGAGGGGCGCGAGTATGGCTACGCCCCGTTACGGCCGACCGGTCCATGACGTCGGTAGCTCCCTTTCCGCGCCACCGCGCCCGATGAAGAGGAGAGTCCCTTGCTCGACGAACGCGACATCCGAGCCCTGCTCACCCTGCGCGGCTCCGAACGAGAAGGGCTGTTCGCCCAGGCCCGCGCAGTCCGCGCCGACGTGTACGGCGACCAGGTGGTAGTACGCGCGGTTATCGAGGTGACGAACCTGTGCCGAGTCGACTGCGACTTCTGCCCGATGCGTCGATCCAACACCCGCGCCAACGACGTGTTCCACCAATCACCTGCCGAGATGATCGAGACGGCGGTCGGCGTGCACGCCCTCGGCGTCAACGTGATCTGCCTGCAAGGTGGCGAGGTGCCGCAGACCACCAGATCGGTCGGGACAGCACTGTCCACGATCGCCGACCTGTACGGCGGCAGAGTGGAACTGCTGTTGAATCTCGGCAACAAGACTCGTGCGGAGTACGCCTGGCTACGTGAGCAGGGCGCGACGAGCTACATCATCAAGCACGAGACCTCCGATCCGAACCTGCACCTACGGGTGCGACACGAGGCCCTTGACCGGCGTCTTTCGTGCACGGCGGACCTCCTGGACCTCGGCTACCGCGTCGGCTCGGGGATGATCGTCGGCCTGCCCGGCCAGACACTGGACAGCATCGCGCGGGACATCGTGATGTGCCGGGACATGGGCGTACACATGATGTCGGCGGCCCCGTTCGTCCCCGCGCCGGACACCCCCTTGGCTGACGCACCCGCCGGGGACGTTGAGCTGACCCTGAAGGTGATCGCAGCGATGCGGCTCGCGCAGCCGGCATGGGCGATCCCCTCGGTCAGCGCCATGCGCGCCAGCGTCGACGGCGGTCAGCGCCGCGGGTTCGACGCCGGGGCGAACGTGATCGTCTTCAACGCCACCCCGGCCGAGTTCCGCGACAAGTACCTGATCTACGGCAAGGAGCGCAAGGTATCCGGCTTCGAGTACGTCATGGACGTGATCGCGCAGGCTGGACTGACGGCGGGCGGTTCGGTGTTCCTCACCGAAGCTGGGAGGTCGTGATGGCGCTTCCCGTGATGGTGGTCGACCACCCGGTGATCATCCTCGCCCGTGGTTTCGGCACTCGGCTACAGGCGGTGGCGCGAGGCAAGCACAAGACCATCGAAATGGTGGGGGACCGTCCGATCCTCGGCTGGATCTTGCAGGAGCTTCAATCTGTCCGGCCCACGCGGCTGTACTTGCACCTGCGCGAGCCTGACGCGAAGGCCGCCGCGCTTGCCTGCAGGCACCTCCAACCGGTGGAGATCAGCATCGGCCCGCCGACCGGCTACCTGCCCGACGTAGTGGACTGCGCTCGCTACGGCGAGCGGTTCAGCGTGATCGAGGCCGACACGATCACCCATCCCGGTGCCCTCCGGAACTTCCTCATCCTCGCCGACCGGCTCGGCCCGCACGCCGACCTGTGCATGGGCGTCGCACCAGCCAGCGCCAACCCGAACGGACCAGCCGTCGTGGTCGACGACAGCGGACTCGTGACCGCCGTCAGCTGGAGCGCCCAACCGTCCGGCCTGGTGCCGTTGGGCGCATGGCACTGGACACGACGCATGGTCGCCGATGCGCCGGACTTCGCGGCCCGATCGACCAGCATCGCCGACTACATCACCTGGAGCATCCCGCGCGGTGCGCTCGTCGCGCCGATCGGCTTCCCCGCCGGGCACAACATCAACTTCCCGGCGGACCTCGACCACGCCCGGCAGCAGATCCGGATGTGGACCACTTACCAAGAACGGAGTGTCACTGCGTGAGCGTCGCCATCGTGACCGGCTCGGCTGGACTCATCGGGTCGGAGACCGTACGCCACTTCGCCAGCCTCGGCCTGGACGTCGTGGGCATCGACAACGACATGCGCCGGTACTTCTTCGGCAAGGACGGCACCACACTGCCCAACGCCATCAAGCTGATCAACGAGCTCGGAGACCGGTACACCCACCTGGAGCACGACATCCGCGACCGCACGGCGCTCGGCAAGGTCTTCGCCCACTACGGCAGCAGTATCGCCGTGGTGGTGCACGCGGCCGGCCAACCAAGCCACGACTGGGCAGTACGCGAACCGTTGACGGACTTCGACGTCAACGCCGTCGGCACCGTCAACATGCTCGAACACACCCGCAACCACTGCCCGGACGCGGCGTTCATCTTCACCTCTACCAACAAGGTCTACGGCGACCGCCCCAACCAGCTTCCCCTCGTCGAGCTGGACACCCGGTGGGAGATCGAACCCGGCCACGAATACGCCGACGGGATCACCGAGGAGATGCCCATCGACTCGTGCCTTCATTCGATCTTCGGCGTCGGCAAGGTCGCAGCGGACATCGCGGTGCAGGAGTACGGCCGCTACTTCGGCCTCAACACCGCCACGTTCCGATGCGGCACCCTAACCGGACCAGCGCACGCAGCGGCCGAGCTGCACGGGTTCCTGGCCTACCTGATGCGCTGCGCCATGGAGCAACGCACATACCGAATCTTCGGGTACCAGGGCAAGCAAGTCCGCGACGCGATCCACTCCCATGACCTGGTCGCCGCGTTCGAGGCGTTCTTCCGCGCACCACGCCCAGGCGAGATCTACAACATGGGCGGCGGCAGGCACTCACACGTCAGCCTGATGGAGGCGACCGCACTCGCCGAGAAGATCACCGGCGAGCAGATGATCACCGAATATCACGAGGAGAACCGGATCGGTGACCACATCTGGTGGGTCGGCAGCACGGCGAAGTTCGCCAGTCACTACCCGAACTGGTGGTACAGCTACGACGTGGAGGCGATCCTGGCCGAGATGTACGAGGTCAACCGGGATACGTGGGTCAACCGGCGGTGATCAGCTCGTGGTACAGCGGAGAGTCCAGGAAGCGCGGGACGATCTCGCCGTAGGCCTGGCCGAACTCCAAGGCGCGCACGTCGGTGCCGGCCACGAATCGCATCGCGGCACCCTCCCCGCAGACCACATCCTCGTCGGTGGCGTCGGTTGGCGCGTAGAAGATCGAGAACTCGCCAACCGCGCCGGGAAACTTCGCCGACGGGGCGAGACCCTGCCAGAACAGGTGCAGCTCATCCACCTTGAGACCGGTCTCCTCGATCAGCTCGCGGTGAGCGGCCGTCAGTGGGTCCTCGCCTGGGTCGACGTTCCCGCCCGGCAAGCACCAGCGGTGCGGGTCTACGTGGGTGTTGCCGTCACGGAGCTGCAACAACACTCGACCTGCCGGATCGACCAAGATCACGCCTGCAATCCGAGCATCCACTCGTTCTGCCACCCGAGCAGCCTACTGCTGCCCTGAAGAAGGGTGGCGTCGATCCCGGCGTTCGGCGACGTGTGCCGTCGGATGTCCGTACCAGCGGCCCTGTGGGCGTACTCGCCGTTTGTGGCTGCGTGCGCAGGGCGGGCGGCCCGACCTCCGCGCCCCCGTTCGGGGTCGGGCCGCCCATCCCACCTTCCCCACCGAACCGCGATGTAGCGGCGATCCCGTGACCTTCGAAAGGGCGGTCCCACCCGTGCGCAGACTCCTCGACCGTGTCCTGTTCCCTCGGCGTACTCGGCGGCAGGCCCGGCTGCTCGCCAGCCTCGCCGACCAGACCCGGCCGCCCGCCCGGCCTCCGGCTGCTGCTGGCGTCGGCGGCGGGTCGCGTCCGCCGGCCCGGCACGGCGGCAACTCCGCCACCCACCTCTACTACGGCGCAAGCGTGGTGCGGCCGTCGATCAGCCCCGGGCTGGTCCGCGACCGGCGGTTCCCGGTCCGCACCCGGCGCGGTTGTGACCCGACCGAGGTACGCGCCTTCCTGCACCTGGTCGCCGACGAGTTGGCGGCGGTGCGGGCCGAGTTGGCGGTCACCCGGGACGAGAACGTGCGGATCAAGCAGGCGTTGCGGGACTGGCAGTCGCGGCAGTTCCAGGCCGGGATGCCGGCCTGATCCGGTCGACCCCGGCCCGCCGGCAGGTGAACACAGTGGACGATGCAGGGGGAGGGGTAGCTTGATGCTGGATGTGGTGCTCGCCGCCATCATCGCGCTGCTGGTCGGCGCGGTGGTCGGGTTCGGTTTGTGTCGGCATCGGCACCGCTGGTGTCCCGGCTGCGGCCGTACCCTGACCTGCCCGGCGTGTCCGACCGGCGGGCTGCTGCCCGCGCAGGTCGAGGCGGCCGGGCGTCGGTGGGCGCCGCAGCCGGCGCGGACCGCGACCCTGCGGCGGACCTGGGTGTGGCCCGGCCGGGCCCGGCGGCGGGTCGGGCGGTGACCGCGCGGGTGGTGGCCGTGGTGGGCCGGGTCGGGCATGTGGCGTGGCGTCCGTCGTGGCGGTGCCGGGCCTGCCGCCGGCCGTGGCCGTGCGAGCCGGCCCGCGCCGAGCTGCTGGCGAGCTTCGACCGGATCGGCCGATGCATGTACGTGGCCGAGCTCGCCGCCGAAGCCGCCCGTGACCTGCCCGGCCTGACTCCGGAGCAGACGTACGCGCGGTTCATCGCGTGGGCGCGGCGGCGGGGGCCGGCATGACGGTCTACCGCACCCGGACCACCACGGCCGCCGCCGCTGTTGCTTCCGGTGGTGGGGTGCCGGTGCCGGCTGCGGCGGTACGGGGCCGGTCGCCGCTGCTGGCGGACGAGTTCTTCCTGCTGGCGCATGATGATGTGACGGGTCGGCCGCGTCTGCCGGCCGGGCCGGTCGGGTACGGTCTGGCCGCCGCGCTGCTGGCCGACCTGGTCGACGCGGGCGCGTTGCGGGTGCACGACGGCCGGTTGTGGCTGGCCGCGCGGCACGTGCCGGTGGACGTGCTCGGCGGCTGGATCCTGCGCTGGCTGGACGCGGAGCCGAGGCACCGGCGGGTGGGGACGTGGTTGGCGTTGCTGGCGCCGCGGGCGCACGGCCAGGTCGCGCGGCGGCTGACCGCGGCGGGCGTGGTCCGGCCCCGGACGGTACGCCGCCGGCTGCTGACCACCGCCGTGGTCCATGTGCCGGCGGACATGAACCGGGCCGCCTGGGCCTGGGCCCGTCTGACCGTACGCCTACAGCGCGGTGAACCGTTGCCGGCTTTTGAGGCGCGGCTGGGCGGGTTGTGTCTGGTGACCGGGCTGGACGACTTCGTGCTCACCGGCCTGCCGGCGGCGGCCCGCCGTCATCTGCACCGGGAGACCGCAGCCCGCCTGCCGGCCGAGATCGCCGAACTGTTCACGATCGCCCGCCACCGCCTCGACGGCGCCGCCCACCGCCGCCGCTGACCCTCCCCACTAACCCTGCTGCATCCCCTTGAAAGATCGAACTACCTGCGTGAACCGACTACCTCGGTGGGACGATACTGGTCCACGATTTGGCTCACGAACCGATCCAACGAACCTTGGGCTCGCTGACCACCATCATCGATGCTGTTGTCGATCTGGTGCACGCGACCGCGCCACCGGAGGTGACGGGCAAGCTGGTGCGAGTCGTCCGAGCCGTAGAGCCCTTGCTCGGCGATGCTGGGTAGCAGGTGGTTGTCCGGCAGGACCAAGGATAGCGTTCCGCCGTCGATGCGGGACTCGGGTGGCTCCGCACGTCGGCGCAGTCGCGTGGCACGCAGTTCCGCCGGCGCAGTTACGTACAGGACCTGGGATCGCGACCGGATGTCATCGAATTCGTACAGCGCCCTAACTAGGTCCGATCGTGCGAACTCAACCAACGTCACCTCCGACTCGTTCAGAGTGTTCCGTACGACGTTGGCGAGCGCACGCAGCGCAGGCGTCAAGACGCTTTCGCTCCCGACGGTGAACGCGCCACCGGGGTATGGCGTGAACCCACCAGTCGTCGTCCCTTCAAGCTTGAGTAGTTCGTGGATGAAGCCCTGGAAGGCGTATGGGTAGTCGCTGAGCGAGCGGCATCGAACCCGGCTGCGCTGGAGCATCTCGACGATAATCTTGCGGAGATGGGATTTCCCGGTTCCAGGGAGTCCGACAACGAATATGACGGATGCACTGTGGCGGAAGGCCAGGTGCGGGAGCACCTTCTCCACCACGCCGTTGCTCAGGCCAAGGTTGTGGCGGGCGGCCTGAAGTGATCGGACGACCTGCGCGACATTGGGGGTCCCGCCTTCTCCGGCCTGGTTGAGAATCTTTTCTGCTATAACCGTTTCGAGGGAGTTTGATGCGCGCCATTCTTTTTCGAAATGGTCGCCGAACACTTGGACCGGGCTGGTGCCGGAGATTCGCGCCGGCTGGTCACGATCCTTGTTGTGATGGTTGACGATCGCGGTCGGTTCGATTCCGTTTTGCCCAGAGAAAATATGGTAGCTAAGGCTTTCTGCGCCTAGGCCGCGCTCGGCGACGTTGACATCGATTCCACGAGAGACAAGTTCAGAGCCTGCTCGCAGACAATTGTCGGAGTCCAAGGTCAGCACGCGGACCCTGCCGCGTTTGTTGATTTCGTCCCACGAGTCCTGGATCTCCGCGACGTGCTTCTCCTGGCCGGCTGGAGACAACCGTGGTGCGACCACGGAGAGCTCTGAGACGCCTACGCGGAGCGACTCCCGGAGTACGCTGCCGAGGTATGTGGCTCGCCAGACGGATCGGACCAACGCGGTCGGAACCCGACGCTTCCGCCACAGGATCCCCAAAATGGTGCCGGTCGCAGCAACGATCAGCCCGCTTGCTACCGGGAAAAGGACGTCGCCCAGAACATCCATGATCGCCACCTCCGTATGCTGCGTCTGGCGTTGCAGGCTGGCATTGCCCTATGCGTGGTCTCGATAAACAGCGATGAAAGTCGATGCTGAACGTTGCGAGGTCCGAGCACCTGGTCCCAGTGACAGGTCTTGGTCTCAGCCGAGTTAGTTGACCCGCCGACTACGCAACGGCTTGCATCTGCCGGCGTCGCTAGCAGGTTGATCAGGATCCCTGTCGGCTTGCGCAAGATCGTCATCCACCTGAGTGAGCTGTCTGATCTCCTCGTGGTCCCGATCAAGATCGCGTTAAACGATCTTGAAGCGTTCGCCAAGCCGCGCCGGCAGCCCTGCGCGAGGCTGACGATTGACTCGTGGAGTTCGAAGTGAGTTCTCGGCGTATAGACCAGACTGCTTGACTGTTCTGGCAGCGCGGTGCCCTGTTTGATGGAGAAGCGCAGCTGCCCAGGCGGTTGACGTGACTGGGCCACGGGTGGGACAGGAACACGCCGTCGCCTGCACGGGTGCCTTGCCGGGTATCCATAGAGGGGTGTGATTTTCGCACCGTAGTAGAAGAGTGGAGCTCCGATGCGTGCGCGGCTGCGAAGCTGGGCAGCGGTGGGCGGCCGGGTGGCCGCTGCCCGCGAGCTGGCCGGGTTCAGCCAGCGTGAGCTGGCCGAACGACTCGACATACACCGTTCGGCGTTGACCCGTGTCGAGCTCGGCCAGCGTCAACTGGACGCGCTTGAGCTGGCACGGATCGCCGAGCTGCTCGGCCGTACCGTCGAATGGTTTCTCACCGCCCCGGCGGAGACCCTCGTCAGCAGGCGGGCCGGGATCTCGGCCGACCAGGACGTGCAGCGACTGGAAGACGCGCTGGACCGCGTGAGCCGCGACGTCGAGCTGCTGTCCGACGTCGGAGCACTGACGATGGCGGCCACAGGCCTGCAATCGGGCGTCACCACACTCGCCGAAGCGGAAGCCGGCGCGGCCGAAGCGCGCGCCCTGCTCGGCTGCGGAGACGGCCCCCTGGTCGACCTGCAGGCGGCGGTCGAGCGGCTGGGCCTGCTCGCGTTCTCGCTCGACCTGGGTCCGGGGGTGATCGACGGCGGCTACCTGCGGGTTGGTCAAACAGGTGTGGCGCTGGTCAACGGTGCCGCGATCGCCGGTCGGCGGCGGGTGAATCTCGCGCACGAGCTCGGTCACCACCTGCTCGCCGATGAGTACACAGCGGACGTCGGTGGCGGCTCCGGCCGGTCCGACCGCGAAGCGCTGATCGACGCCTTCGCGATCCACTTCCTCATGCCACGAACGTCGGTCATTGCCCGCTGGGCCGAGCTGTCGGGCGAGTGGGACCACCCTCGGCAACGGCTGATCGTCCTGGCCGCCGAATACCGGGTGAGCTGGTCGGCGGCCGTTTCCCACGCGTACACCTTGGAGCTGATCTCCCGGGCCGAGTTCGAGCTGCTGCAGGTGCAGCGGCCGACTGCCGGCGACTACCTCGAGGTACGCGGCGCGCGGTTCGCGCAGGAGCTTCGGTCTCCGGCGCTCGCCCCGGCGTACGCGCAGGCGGCGATGCGCGCCTACCGGCGCGGCGTGATCAGCGCGGACCGGGTCGTCGAGCTGCTGCACCGGACCGTGACCCTCGACGACCTGCCCTCCCCGCACCCGATGCCCATCGAAGCGTCGCTGCGAACCAGCAGCCCATGATGGCCAGCTGACAGGTACAGCACGGCAATCGTCACCGGTCGCAAGGAGCACTATGCTCCATGAATTCGTCCAGCACGCCTATCCTGGCCTTGCTGTGGCCTCGTTCTGGGACGACAGCGAGTACGCGCTTGACACCTACGTCGACGCGCCGCCGTCGGACGCTCTGATCGCATCGGTGCAGGCCGAACTGGGCTTCCGTCTGCCGACGTCGTACCTGACGCTGATGAGGTCGCACAACGGCGGGATACCGCGTGACCCGTGCTGCCCTGCGCCGAGCCGGACCACATGGGCGCAGGATCACGTCGCCGTGGACGGCATCATGGGGATCGGGAGGAAGAAGCGATACTCGCTGGCAGGTGAAGCCGGCAGTCGGTTCTGGATCGAGGAATGGGCCTATCCGCCGATCGGCGTGTACTTCGCAACCTGCCCCTCTGCTGGGCACGACATGATCGCGTTCGACTACCGGGACTGCGGCCCGGACGGCGAGCCGCAGGTGGTCCATGTAGATCAAGAGTGGGACTACCAGGTGACCGTGCTCGCCCCAGACTTCGTGTCCTTCCTGCAGGCTCTGCGGCCCGAGAGCGAGTACGACGAGTGCTGAGAGAAGCGGACGTCATGGGATCGCCCGAATCAGTGACGACAGAGCTCGTCGCCCGTACTGCGGGCGGCGGACACGGGTGTCGAGACGGCGGGGACTTCATCGAGGTGAGGCTCAGATACCTCACCTCGCGATTTTGACGTGCGTCAGCCTCACCTCGACGACACATTTGGATGCCAGACCAGCCCGGCTACCCGCCGGCACGTGAGCACGCGCGCCGGCAGTAGGCGCGAGCCAGATCATGATCGATCGGCGTAGTCCGGTGACGACAACGATCGGTGGGCTGGTGGACGCATGGCCAGACGACGACGCACACCGCGGCGCATCCGGCGGGAGGCGCCAGGCTGATCGTTGAGGGCCGACACCTCGAAGGGTTCAAGCTCGGGACGCTCAGCCAGGGCGAGGGCACAGGCATACGGCCTGACGTCCGGCAGCCGCAGCATCATCAGCGTTTGCGCCAGTACGCCGAGCAGCACTGTCCGGTCGGCGTTCGGGTGCCGGGCGGTCGTGGCGAGCAAGCGATTGCGATCCCATCGGTCGAGGTCGTCTGTCGGCAAGGTAGACAGGGTTCGTGCGTCGGCGAGCGGATGTTCGGCGACCGCTTGGCGCACGAACGAGTACGGGCTGGTCGCCAGGGTATGCAACACCGCCTGGTCGATTCGAGGATCGGCGACGAGATCCAGGTAGTCCCGAGGCGAACGCGAGCGGGGCAGCAATTCGTCGATGTCAGCCAGCGCCATACCAGCGTCCGGCGCGACCGGCTGGATGGACGCCGCAGGTCGGGCAGACGCGGCCGGGTCGGTGCCGTTCGTTGCCGCACGCGAGGCAGTGCGTATCGGAGTTGATGCCGGCTGCTTGGCGGTCGAGGACCGCTTGGACGACGGTGTCCAGTGGTGCTGTCGGGTGGTGTTCCGGGTCGGGGCAGTAGGCGATGTCTGACCAGCCCCACGAGTTCCAGGGCGGCGATGTCCGTAAGCACCGCCGGCCAGCCAGCTTCTCCTGACGGCGCTGGCCGGCGTACTCGGCTGCGCGGGGCAGGACCACGTCGCGTACCCGCTGCAGTTCGTCGACGGCGCGGACGAGCGCGCCGGGGTCGTCGTCGGGCCGGCGTGGGATGCGCGCGGAGGCGACCAGGTAATGCCAGGTGGCGCGGAATCCGTACGGCGCGCAGTGCTGGGTGCACTCCCGCAACGCGGACAGCCTGCGTTGTGGCGCAAGCGTGCTGTCGCGTACGCGGCGCGCCTGCGCCGGGAAGCTGGTCATGGACCCGATCATCGCCCTCGCCGTAACGCGGCGCGACAGGGTTCTCTGGCCGGACCATCTCGCGGGGCTTGGTCGCCGGTAGCTCTATGTTCAGGCAGCGTTGAGCTTTCGCAAGACGTACTGGTTGAGGCTCATGCCATCCTCAGCGGCGCGGATAGCCAGTTCGCGGTGCAGGCTCTCTCCGACGCGGAGGTTGAACTTGCCTGAGTAGCTGCGGTCAGCGAACGGCTGCGGCACCTGCTCGCCCTGCTCCTCCATGTCGGCGAGCACTTCACGCAGTAGATCCTGGATTCCCTGGAGAGCCTTGATCTGGGTGGATGCTAGCCACGAGAGGGATGGGAACTCGGCGCAGGTAGCGAGAAACTCGCCGTCCTCGGCCGACCACGTGACGCGGTAGGTGAAGTGAGACACCTTGGGCCGGTCAGCGGACTGCATCACAGCACCTCCTTCTTCTCGATCGCCTTGAGCACCTGCCGCACCTGATACGCCTTGGCCTTTCCTTTGTCGTTTTGGATATTGACTCGAGGGTCGCCCGGCCAGGGCATCTTGAACACGGCATGGGAGCTGCTGTCTTGTCGCGGCTTCCCGAAGTAGTGCTCGCACACCCGGTAGAGGTCGTTGTAGGCGATGTTCTGCTGGCTTCTTCGCATCGCTTCAACGAGCTTCTCTACGGACGGCATGGGTCGATGGTACCGCTGGTGGTACTACACCTGCAACCTGTCGAGGTATGCAAGGCGTACCAGATCTTGCCGATCTATCCTTCAGTAGTGCGATTTTCGCACCATTGAGGCGGGAGTGGGGCTGTGATGCGTGCACGGCTGCGAAGCTGGACAGCGGTGGGTGGCCGGGTGGCAGCCGCCCGCGAGCTGGCCGGGTTCAGCCAGCGTGAGCTGTCCGAACGACTCGGCATCCACCGCTCGGCGTTGACCCGTGTCGAGCTCGGCCAGCGTCAACTGGACGCGCTCGAGCTGTCGCGGATCGCCGAGCTGCTCGGCCGTACCGTCGAGTGGTTTCTCACCGTCCCGGCGGAGACCCTCGTCAGCAGGCGGGCCGGGATCTCGGCCGACCATGGCGTGCAGCGACTGGAAGACGCGCTGGACCGCGTGAGCCGCGACGTCGAGCTGCTGTCCGACGTCGGAGCACTGACGATGGCGGCCACAGGCCTGCAATCGGGCGTCACCACACTCGCCGAAGCGGAAGCCGGCGCGGCCGAAGCGCGCGCCTTGCTCGGCTGCGGAGACGGCCCCTTGGTCGACCTGCAGGCGATGGTCGAGCGGCTGGGCCTGCTCGCGTTCTCGCTCGACCTGGGTCCGGGGGTGATCGACGGCGGCTATCTGCGGACCGGTCAAGTGGGCGTGGCGCTGGTCAACGGTGCCGCGATCGCCGGTCAGCGGCGGGTGAATCTCGCGCACGAGCTCGGTCACCACCTGCTCGCCGACTAGTACGCGGCGGACGTCAGTGGCGGCTCCGGCCGGTCCGAGCGGGAAGCGTTGATCGACGCCTTCGCGATCCACTTCCTGATGCCCGGGCCGTCAGTCAGGTCCCGCTGGGCCGAGCTGTCGGGCGAGTGGGACTACCCCCGTCAACGACTGTTCGTCCTGTCGGCCGAGTATCGGGTGAACTGGTCGGCGGTTGTTTCCCACGCGTACACCTTGGAACTGATATCCCGGGCCGAGCGCGACCTGTTGCAGGCGCAGCGGCCGACCGTCGGCGACTACATCGAGGTACGTGGCGCGCGGTTCGCGCAGGAGCTTCGGTCGCCGGCGCTCGCCCCGGCGTACGCGCAGGCGGCGATGCGCGCCTACCGGCGGGGCGTGATCAGCGCCGACCGAGTCGTCGAGCTGCTGCACGGCACCGTGACCCTCGACGATCTGCCCACCCCCGCATCAGATGCCCATCGAAGCGCGGCTGACGGCCGACGTGCATCGAGGTGACGCTCGGACACCTCACGGGGCAATTTTGACGTGCGTAGGCGTCACCTCGACGGAGCATCCGAAGCGGCTGCTGGAGTTGTACGAGCTCCGGGCTGCGACCACAGCCGCCTGGAGGTGCCCGGCCTCGACTCCGCGAACGTTGAGCGGCGGGTGCACGCTCCGGACAAAGTTGGGCCTCGATCGTTTCCGGCTCCGCGGCCTCCGCCCAGGTCAGGCGCAGGTTTGCGGGCATCCACGCGGTCAGCCGGTTTCACCCTCAGGGATCAGGACCACCCGATCGGTCCAGGTTGTCCGGTACCCCTCGGACACCAGATGCCCGGCCAACGTACGACGCAAGGTCGAACTGCCCGAACGCCCCTGGTGCTGGCGGACCGATCAGCGGGCTGCGCGCTACCGGCGGCACGTGGTCAGTTGATTGCGCCCTACGATTGTTCGCCGGGACCCAACAGCCGAGCGCCATGGAGCAGATATGCCGTTGACGCTGCGCCATGCCCTGGATGATCCGCCGCTGCGGCCGCTGCGGCCGCTGCCGGCTCCGGTCGGTGACCTTCTGCTCAGGCTCGACGCGCCGCCGCGGCTGGCCGCGCATCTGCGCGCCGTACACGACGTCGCCGCCCAGCTCACGGACTGGCTGACCGTTCACTACCCGACCCTGACCGTCGACCGCGACGCCGTACTCTTCGGCGCAGCCACCCACGACATCGGCAAGACCGTTCACGTGGCGGAGCTCTCCGGGCCGGGTTCGGGGCACGAGCCGGCCGGTCAACAGCTTCTGCTCGACGCCGGCATCGATCCGTACCTGGCACGCTTCGCCGCGACGCACGCCAGTTGGCAGTCGCCCGGCATCGAGTGCGAAGACCTGCTCGTCAGCCTCGCCGACAAGATCTGGAAAGCCAAACGGGTCGTCGACCTCGAACAACTCGTCGTCGACCGTCTCGCTGCCGCCTCCGGGCAGGAACCCTGGCAGGCCTTCGTCAACCTCGACGATCACCTTGACGGCATCGCGGCGGACGCTGACCAGCGGCTCGCCTTCCAGAACAGCTACCCCATCACGGACGGCTGACGTCGGTGCGCGGTTCGTTGGCGGTCTATCCCGGTACGTTCGACCCGTTCACCCCGGGGCACGGCGACCTGGTGGCCCGTGCCCGGGTGATGTTCGACCGGATCATCGTGCTGCTGGCGGTGAACGCCGACAAGCAACCGACCGCCGAGGCCACGGCCAGGGCGGTACGCGTGCGCGACGCCCTCCCGGCGGACTGGGGCAACGTCGAGGTCGACGCGTGGGCCGGCCTGACCGCCACCTACTGCCTGCGCCGTGGTGCCACGGTCATCGTCCGTGGCGTGCGTACGGCTGCAGACGTCCACTACGAGCACCAGCTCGCCGCGATGAACGAGCGGCTCGGTGTCCGGACCGTCTGGTTGCCGACCCGTCCGCAGCTGGCCGCCATCTCGTCCACCGTCGCACGAGCACAGCATGCGGCGAAGTCGGCCCGTGCGTCGTACGACGCTGGGGGTCGGGTCAGTTCTCCACGAGGGTCCGCAGTGTCCGGCGAAGCTGACTTGTCGCACTCGGACTGATCCCGGCCAGGAACGCGCTCTCGGCCTTCCCGTACGCCACCTGTGCCGCGTCGTAGGTCTGCAACCCCTGTTCGGTGAGCTCAACGACGTTCCTGCGCCGGTCCGTGGGGTCCGGTCGTCGCGTGATGATGCCCTTGCGCTCAAGTACATCCAGCAAGGCGACCATCGTGGTGCGGTCGATACCGAGGGTCTGCGCCACCTGCAGCTGCGAGGTCGGTTCCCGGTGGGCCAGGACCCGGAGCGCTCCGAAGTCCTTGCTGTCGATCCCCAGTGGCTCGAGCGCTGCGTCGGTCAACGCGGTGAGCTTCAGGGCCGCGTGCTTGAGGAGGTACCCCAGGACCTCGTGCGGGTCAGCGGTGGCGCTCGGCTCGGTGGACACGGCTCCCATCTTAGGGCATAGTCTGATCGTCAGTACCGCTGACGATCAGACTTACTGCGAAAGGCTTGTCATGATCATCGTTACCGGAGGGGTCGGGTTCATCGGCTCCCACACCGTCCGCGCCCTCGCCGAGGCCGGCGAGGAGTGCGTCCTGCTCCAGCGCCGCACCCCCCAAATCCCCCCACACCTGGCGGACCTGCCCATCCACGTCGTCCAGGCCGACGTCGCCGACCTCGACGCGCTGCTCGCCGTCGGCCGGCGGTACCCGATCACCGGAATCGTGCACCTCGCCCTCGCCCTGCCCTGGCCGGCGACCGACGTCGACCCGATCGGAGCGACGGGAGGAGCCCTGGAGGCGTTCCTCAACATCGTCCGCGTCGCGCAGACCTGGGGTGTGCGCCGCGTCGTCACCGCCAGCACCATCGGCGTCTACGGCTTCACCTCTGAAGGTGCGCTCACCGAGGACGTGCCGATCCCCTTGGGGCACGTCCACGCCATCCCGACGTTCAAGAAGATCACCGAACTCCTCGCCGGCCACCTCTCAGACGTGACCGACGTGGACATCATCAACGCCCGCATCTGCGGCACCTGGGGTCCCGGCGGACACCTGCCCGACCCGTTCTTCGCCGCGCCCTCCCTGGCTCATGCCGCAGCCCGGCGCAGCGAACCCGACCTGTCCGGACTCCTCGCACCGCCGCACGCCGAAGACGCTCTCGACCTGCTCTACGTCAAGGACACCGGTCGCGCACTCGCGCTGCTGCAGCTCGCCGAGAAGCTGACCAACTCCACGTACAACGTCGCCTCTGGTCGCGCCACAAGCAACGCCGACGTCGTCACCGCGATCGCCTCTGTCGAGCCCGGCTTCCAGTGCGAACTTGCCTCGGGCGGAGGCCGCCCGGTGAGCTGGCTCGACATCACCCGCCTGCGCGAGGACACCGGATTCAACCCCCAGTACGACACCGCCGCGGCTGCCGCTGACTACATCGCCTGGCTGCGCGCGGGAAACCAGCGGTAGCTCCCGGCCGACTGTGTGGGTGAGGGGGTGTGGTCCGGCCTGGCCGGGATGCCCGGCAGCGATGCTCCTACCTCATTCGGCCCCGGTAGCCGACAGGGCCCTCTCCGACCCGCTGGTGGGTCCCCAGGAAGGTGTCGTCACGGAAGGCGATCGTGCCGTTTCCGCCCCGGTTGTCGCGCCAGGCCAACCGGGTGAGCGGGCGACCACCCACCCCCACCGCGAGCAGGAGGTCGTGCGAGGGATACCAGCCACCACCCCAGCCTTCCTGGGCCACGTATCGCGAGGTATCCCTGGTGGCGGGACTACGTTCGATGAGCTGGCCCCGGAACTCCTTCGGTCGCTTGCCCGGCCGGCGACACCAGCCGTAGAAGGCGGCTTGCTGGGCCTCGAAGGTGACGGCGTACTCGGCGCCGGACTCGTCCGCCCAGGCCACGTGCTCGAGCAGGCAATGCTCGCCCCGGTCGATGAAGAGAGTGACCTCACCCCGGCTGGTGGCGTACCTCAGCACCGGATCTGCGATCAGCTGGCTTTCGAGCGCCGACCTGGCCTGGTCATGTGCGTGCATCGGGTCGATCGTCACCCGGTACAGCCACAGCATGCTCTTGGCGTCGCCACCGCTTTCCACCCGCAGCGTATTGCGGCCGGCCAGCAGATCCTCGGCCGAGACCGCGAAGATCAGCCGCTGCGGCAGCCCGCCACCGTTCGGGATCCGCAGCCGGTCGGCCAGTGGCCTGCCGTTGAGGCGAACGGTCAGCGGGGCGTGTCCGGGCGAGCCGGAGAGCATCGACGCGAGCGCCACGACGGCGACGCATGCCTCGCCGACGACGCCCGGATCGGGTACGTCGAACTCCAGCTCGACCGAGCCGCATGCATTGATGGCCAGGTGACCGTCGGCGTTCCACGACCGGTCGATGCCGGTGATGGTCACGTTGCCGGTGCGCGCCGGGTCGGTGCCGAAGTCGGCGTAGGTGGGCTCCATCTGGACGCCGGTGCGGTCGTCGACATGTGCGGCAGGAGCCGGCTGCGGGTCCAGCAGCACCTCGTACGTCGCGACCGTGCGTTCGTTCTTGCCGTACCCGATGTTGGCCGCGCCGAAAGCGGGCCGCACCTTGCCGACGTGCAGCGCGCCGGGCGCGACCGCGGCACGGGCGACGTAGAGCGGTTCGCCGCTGTGCTCCCGGCCCACCGGCGTCGCGTCCGACGGCACTGCGCCGTCTGACCCGATGCCCCAGACGCCGCGATCCATCAGCACTTCGTACTCGTCGACGCTGACCTCCGCGCCGCCCCAGGCGATAAGGGCGGCACCAAGATCAGGACGGACCCGGCCCGGGTGCATACCCCCGTGCAGCTCGGCGCGGCACACCCAGAGCAGCGCGCCGTTCTCCTCGTAGCCGTGGGGTGCCGCGCCGGCCGGGATCTGTCCTGCGCTGGCGGTCTCCCAACGGTATCCGCTTTCGGGCTCTTCCATCCATGAAGGATAGTTCAGCTCCTCGGGCCGACGGCCACCCTGGGTCGTCAGGACGCCGTCAGGGTCTACCTGTCCCGGGTGGCGTCCTGCTGTTCAAGCCAGGTCAGGATCGTCCGGGTCGTCTCTTCCGGCTTCTCCTGCTGGATCCAGTGCCCGCAGTCCAGGGTGACCACGTCCACATTGGGCACGAACTCCGCCAGCCTGGCGGACTTGGCGATCGTGTCCCGGTCGCCGTAGATCATGAGGGTGGGCTGTCGGATGATCGGGTCGACGTCCGCCAGCAGATGCCAGTTGCGGTCGAGGTTGCGGTACCAGTTGATGCTGCCGGTGAACCCGGTCGACTCGAACGCGGCGACGAAGACGGCCAGTTCGCTGTCGCTCATCACCGGCTCACCGAGTGGTGCTGCCGCCCTGGCCAGCTCGATGAACGCCATGCCCGGCCGAGGCTCCATCAGGGGCAGGTTCTTCCGGTACAGGTTGCGCAGGAACTGGTAGGTGTTCTCGTCGAACACGGCGTCCGCGACACCCGGCTGCCGGTTGAAGTGGACGAAGTAGAAGTCGCCACCGAGTACGGATTCCATCAGCTCGATCCAGGGCGTCTCGCCGCGCTCCTGGTACGGCAGACTCAGGTTGATCACCTTGTTGACGCGGTCCGGATGCAGCAGGGTCAGCCCCCAGACGACCATCGCACCCCAGTCGTGGCCGACGAAGGTGGCATCGTCGTACCCGTAGTGATCGAGCAGCGCGACGAGATCACCCGACAGGTGCGCGATGTCGTAGTCGGTCACCTCGCTCGGGCGCGACGAATTGCCGTAGCCGCGCTGGTTCGGGACGATGACGTGGTAGCCCGCTTCAGCGAGGGCCGGCATCTGGTGACGCCACGAGTAGGCATGCTCCGGCCAGCCGTGACAGAGCACGATCGGCTTTCCGGCATTCTGCCGGCCAGCCTCGAAGACTTCGAGCTTCACACCGTTGACGGGGACAAGACTGGGTTCGGGAAAGTTCATGTCGCCATCCTGCCGACCATAACCGGTCACCTCATGACCGGTCTATCTGACAATCTTGGCGGCATGCGAACCGACCGGCTGGTGGCCGTACTCCTGCTGCTGCAACAGCGCGAGCAGGTGACCGCGGCGGAGGTCGCCCGGGAGCTGGAGGTCTCCGAACGCACCGCCCGCCGCGACCTCGACGCCCTGGCCATGGCCGGGGTGCCCGTGTACTCGACGCAGGGCCGGGGCGGCGGCTGGCGCC
The DNA here is from genome assembly GCF_027497315.1 of Solwaraspora sp. WMMA2059. Taxonomy (GTDB): domain Bacteria; phylum Actinomycetota; class Actinomycetes; order Mycobacteriales; family Micromonosporaceae; genus Micromonospora_E. The sequence continues at coordinate 446,303 of NZ_CP114908.1, forward strand.
TCGTCGGCGGTGCCCGTACCGACCTGTCCGGGTTGACCGCAGGCGAGGCCCGCGCCCTGTTCCTGGTCGCCGGCCCGGCCTCGGCCGCGACACCGGAGGTGAAAGCAGCGCTGCGCAAGCTCGTCCAGGCCCTGCCGGAGCCCTTCCGGGCGCCGGCCGAGGCGGCAGCGTCGTCGATCGCGATCGACCCGCAACGATGGGGGGCGGGCCGGGCCGATCGCCCGCCGCCGCGCCTCCTCGACGAACTCCAGGACGCGGTGATCCGGGGCGTCCAGGTGCGGCTCGGCTACGTCGACAGGACCGGCACCGTGAGCGAGCGGACCGTCCACCCGCTGGGCATCGTCGCCAAGAATCCGTGGTGGTACCTCGTCGCCACCACCGGGACCGGCCGCCGGACCTTCCGGATCGACCGCGTCTCGTCCGTCGACCCCTACGACGATCCGGTGCACCGACCCGCGGACTTCGACCTTGCCGAGAGCTGGCGGGAGATCGCCGACGAGGTCGACCGCAGGCGGATGCCCGTCGAGATCCAGGCGGTCTGCGCGCCCGACGGGATCGGCACGCTCCGGATGGCGCTCGGCGACCGGCTCGAGGTGGGTGGCCCCACGGCCGACGGCCGCGTCGAGGTCGTGATCCGTGGCTACAGCGAGTACACGCTCGCCGGCGAGCTCGCCTGGCAGGTCGAATGGCTGGAGGTGACCGGCCCCGCCGGTGTGCGGGACCACCTGGCCGCGATCGGCACCGGGCTCGTCGAGCGGTACGGCTGAAAGCCCGTCGAGCGGTACGGCTGAGAGCGCCTGCGCCAGCGGAGGCCCGTCGTCACCCGGTCTGGAGCAGGCCGCGGTTGACCATGAAGTCCCGCAACGTCTCGACGTCGTCGGCGGACATCAACTCACGGGGGATCACGGTCGCCGGCATCCGGCCCACGTACACGATCCAGAAGCCGGGGGTGTCGAGCACCTTGCTGACCCTGTCCCAGGCGATGTCGCTGAACTCCGTACCGCTGCGCATCGTGATGGTGTCGTCGGTGATGTCGTAGCCGCCGTCGACCGCGTACTCGCCGGACCGGCGCCGGGCCCGCGAGCGCACCCACGGCCCGTACAGCATCGACAGCACACCGGCGGTGACCAGCGACATCCACAGCAGCGAGAACTGCTCGCCCCAGCCGTACTCCCGCCCGCCGACGAAAGCGGCCACCCCGGTCGCCGCCAGGACCGCGCCGATGTAGCCGTACTTGGCCAGCCGCACCCGGCTGAGCGCGGCGGCCGCCTTACCCGGGTAGTCGGGATCGGCGGGGACGTCGAAACGGATGCGCACGCCAGCACGATAGTGCCCACACCCGCCGCCGCCGCGAAGTCCCGCCGGGCCTGCTCGTCCAGGTCGGCCGCGTCCGCGCCGTCGAACGGCTCCCAGCCCGGAAACGGCACGACACCGGCGTCGACCTCGAAGAAGTCTGCGTACGTGTCTCCGTCGACCGCCGGGACGCCACCGATCAGCACGACCTTCGCCACCCGCTCGGGCCGGGCGTCGGCCGCCATCCAGACCAGGGTGCAGGCCGCCGAATGCCCCACCACCACCGACCTGCCCGGTCCCGCGTCCACGGCCGCGAGCACCGCGGCCAACTGGTCGGCGAGCGTCGCCGACGTGTTCCCGTCGCCTGACCCGGCAGGGTCACCGGCACCCGACGCCGGTCCATCTTCTCCAACTCGGCGGCGACGTCGGTCCACGCCGACCCGTCGAGCCACAAGCCACCGATGAGCACGATCTGTTCTGCGGTCATGGGCTCAACCTAACGGCGATTCCGGACGTTCTACTTCCGGTACTGTCTGCGTCGTGCGCACCGGACCGAGCCGACCGCCCGCGCCGTCCGGACGCTCGAAATCCTGCGGGAACGCCCCGGCACCACCGCCGACCAGCTCGCCGCCGCCCTGGGCGTGACCGAGCGGGCCGCGCGACGCTACATCGGCATCCTTCCGGGAGGCCGGCATCCCGGTCGAATCGGTGCGCGGCCCGTACGGCGGCTACCGGCTCGGCCGGGGCACCCGGCTGCCGCCGGTGGTCTTCACCCAGGAACAGGCCCTCGGCCTGGTCATGGCCGTACTCGACGGGCAGCCCGCCGCGATCGACCCCGACGACCCGATCGGCGCGGCACTCAGCAAGGTCATCCGGGCGCTGCCCGACAACATCGGACGGCAGGCGGCGGCCCTGCGGGGGTACGCCTCGGCCGCCCCCGACCGGCATTCGGCCCGTACGGACCCGACCACCACGAACGCCCTGGTCACCGCCGTCGCCGAGCGGTGCCGCGTCCTGATCACCTACCGGGGCGGCAGCGGCGAGCAGTGGGACGCCGAGGTCGACCCGTGGGCGGTCGTGGTGCGGCACAGGCGCTGGTACCTGCTGTGCCACTCGCACCGCGCCGACGCGGTACGCACGTACCGGATCGACCGGGTCCGGGCCGTGCGGCAGCTGCCGCACGGCTTCACCCCGCCCGACGACCTGGACCCGGTCGCCGCGCTGGAGGTCCATCTCGGCGCCGGCTGGCAGTACCGCACCCGGGTCGTGTTCCACGCGCCGCACGAGCGGGTCGCACCGTGGATCCGGCCACCAATGGGCCGCCTCACTCCGGCCGGCGACCGGTGCGTTCTGGTCGGCAGCACCCGGAACCCCGCGATGTACGCCCAGGAGTGGCTGGCTGCCGTTCCGTTCGACTTTACTGTGGAAGAAGGCCCCGAGCTGCGGGCGGCCGTCGCCACGGTCGCGGCCCGCTTCAGCGCGGCTCTCTCGCCCGCGCCGGACCCGCCGCCGCTGGACGGACGACCGAACCAGCGCCGGACAGATTAGCGAATACCGTGACGAGGAGTGACTTGCGGCGGCGCATCCTGCATTACTCCCGATTCTGGACAGATCTGTCATGCAGGTAGGAGAGCGCCGGGTCATCGTGCTGGGCGCTGTCAATCGTCACTACCGCTACTGAGCGTTAGGTGCGAGGGGCGGGCACACTGTGCGGGTGAGCATCGTTGGTTGCCTCCTACCGTCGCGCCTCTCCGACACCGACCGGGTGCCGGTGGTACGGCGATGACCACCCCCGGGTCGGGTGCCATCCTGACGATGGTCGAGGCGATCAGCCGGACCCGCGACCTTGGTGAGTTCGCGGAGGCCGGCTGTCGCGAACTGTTCCGCCTCGTGCCCTGTGTCAGTACGTCGTACACGGAGGTCAACCTCAGGACCAAGATGGTGTCCGGATACCTGTGGCCGTACCCGGGCGTCGAATGGTTCGAGCGGCACGCCGCACTGCTCGGCCGCCTCGCGCTAGAGAACCCGTTGATCGCCCACATGTCTAGCGGCGACGGCTCGGTGGTGTCCTGGGCGGACGTCGACCCGGACGACACATTCCGCCAGACCGAGCTCTTCCGGGAGTTCTACGCCGTGAACGGCGTCGAGAGTCAGGTCGCACTGGGCGTCCTCAACCAGCCCGGGTTGGTGACCGCCTTCACGGTCAACCGCGACGGCACTCCGTTCAGCGCTGACGAGCATCAGGTCCTCGGCGACCTGCGTCCGCACCTGATCAACCTGCACCGGCTGGTCAGCGGGTCGGGACGGGCCCGCGCCAACGACCTCCTCCTGACAGCGGACGGTTGGACCGGGGTCCGGCTCGCCGAGGGCGGCACGGTGCTGACCACGAGCGTGGAGGCAGTGGCGATCGGTGACCGGCTCGGGCTCGACCTGCGCGTTGGAGCCGACCTCACCTCGACGTCGTTCTGGCGGCGGCTCCGCGAGACCATCGGGTCGCGCTGGCAGGTCGGCAGGATGACGAGACCGATCCAGCTCGGTGCCGCCGATTGCCCGGTCGAGGCGATGGTCGCCACGACGGCAGTCGGCCCGTACTCGCTGATGTTCCGCGACCGGGACGCCGTGCGGCGCCGCCGCTGCCAGGAGTTGGGCCTGACCGGCAGGCAGGCCGAGATCGCCCGGCTGGTCATCGCCGGCGCGACCAACGCGCAGATCGGCAGGGCGCTGGGCATCACCGCCTCCACGGTGCGCAAGCACCTGGAGGCGACGTTCCGCGTTGCCGGCGTGCAGTCCCGGGCGGCTCTGGTTGCGGCGCTGCTCGGATCCCGGCTGACGGGCGGGCCGGATGGTTTCCAGGAGTCACGGCTTGTCGAGAACGCAGACGATCTCCATCTCGACCGATGAGCCGGCGCTGGTCGAGCCCACCAGCCGCACCAGTGCGATGTCCGCACTCGTGCCCTCGGTGACCGGCCCGGTGACGTCGATCGAGTCGAAGGTGCTCTTGAAGCCGCTTTCGCTGTTGACGTGCCGGAACGACCGATTTGAGATGGCGGTGAACGACTGGGCGTCGGGGTCGCCGGAGTCGAAGTTGTCGACGCCGAGGATGAGCCGGACGTCCTCGGCGAACGGATCCGGGACGGGCTGCGCACCGAAACTCCTGGTGAACTCGCACTCGCCCTCGAAGTCCTCGTGGGTGGTGCCGGCGATGGTGACCGTCCCGGTGCCTTCGTCTGATCGCTCGTAGCCGTCGCCGGGCGGGGTGTCGGACCCCGGTTGCGTGTCGGCAGCCGCAGCGGTCCCGTCGTCGCGACTGGCGGTCGTATCGTCGGGCTCGGTGAGGGAGCCCGAATCGGCGCACCCGGCCAGGGCGATCGTCGAGAGGGCGGCTATGAAGGCGAGGCGGGACCGGAACTTGACCATGGTCGCACCTTAGGGACGGACGGCGCGCCGGCCAACGGGACGAACGTCGTATTGCGCCGGCCACGGCCCGAAGGGGGTCCGGTGAAACCGGACCCGGCCTGGTCCGAGCTGAACCACAGCGGCCTACCGTTGGTGATGACAGCGACCCCGCCGCCGGAGCGCAGCAGCGGCCGGGCTGCGGGGTCAACCGGTTGGTTGATGCGCGGATCGACCGACCTCGGTGCCGGCTGGGCGATCCGGCAACCCCGGCGGCGGGCCACGCTGGTCCCCATGGGCATCATCGAGGTGACGAACCTCCACAAGCGCGGGTCGGGAGAACGTCCGTCGGGCCCAGGTGCGCAGGTCGGTGGTGGGCAGGCCGAGCGCCTGGGCGATCTCCGGACACGCGGGGGAGCCGTTCTCGTTGATCTGCTCGGCGGCGTTGACCGCGAACGGCGGCAGCCCGCGTTCCACCGCTTCCTCCGGGGTGAGGACCGGGGTGGTGACGGTCCGACCGGTGACCTCGCTGAGGATCGCGGCGACCTCGGTCATCGTACGCAGGTCGCTGGCGAGTTCCACGTCCAGACCGTCGAGGGTGCCCGGCGTGGTGAAGGCGGGTGGCCGCGGCGTGGCCGATGTCGTCGACCGCCACCCAGACGATGCGGGTGTCCTCGGCGAAGGCGGTGACGATGGTGCCGCTGGACCAGTCGCCGAACATGTAGGACCAGCCGATCAGGTTCTCCATGAAGGTCGCGGGCTTGAGGATGGTCCAACGGGCGAAGCCGCCGGTGCGTACCAGTTCGTCGACGGCCGCCTTGCTCTCCCAGTAGTGCCGTTCCCAGCGACCCTCGGCCCAGCCGGGCTGGTTGCGGTGAAAGTCGCCAGCGCCGGCGACGCTGCTGTGGACGAACTGTGCCACGCCGGCCTTGCGGGCGGCCTCGACGACGTTGCGGCCCCGGCGGAGCTCGGCGTCGCCCTGCAGATTACGGGATGGAGAAGACCCCGTCGGCCCCGGTGGCGGCGGCGAGCAGCGACGCGGGGTCGTCCAGGTCGCCCCGGACCAGGGCGCGCACCGCGACACCCCGGTCGAGCAGGGCCCGGGCGGTGGCCCCGCCCTGCTTGCCGGTCGTGCCGATGACAAGGACGGTCAAGCTTCCTCCTGGGTGAGTGGGGTGGTGCCCCGCCGGACGCCGGCCAGGCGCTGACGACCTGGCTGTGCGAGCTGGCGGCGTACAACGCGACCACCCGTGGCCTGGTCGCCTCGCTGCTGCAGGAGCCACCGGAGGACGAGTCCTGCTGCGCGATGCTCGTGGCGGCCGGCGAACCGCTGCTGCGACGGGCCGTCGACAACGGAGCCGTACGCCCGGACGTCGCGATGGCCGACCTGGTGACCCTCGTCAACGCGATCGCGCTGGCCACGGAATCGGCCAGCGCGGCCGAGGCGCAACGGCTGATTGCGAGCAGGTACGCCCGCAGGTCGGGGTGCTGGCCGAACTTGGCGAGGTTGCCGCCGTACGGCCAGCGACGGCTGAGCCCGCAGGAGGTCGGGCTTTGGCGGCGAGGCTGTAGCACCTCGTAGCACAGCTGTTAGGCTGTGCTTATGGCTGAACCGATGCCGAGAGAGATCACCCAGCGCGAGCTACGCAACGAGTCCGGTGCGATCATGCGCGGCGTCGAGCGCGGCGAGTCGTACGTCATCACCCGCAACGGCACCCCGATCGCCCGGCTCATCCCACTGCGCCGACGGACCTTCGTCCCACGGGCCGAGGCGATGGCGGCCTTCGCCACTGCCCCCGTCCTCGACGCAGAGCGGCTCCGGGCTGACCTCGACGACGCGGTCGACCAGGATCCGTTCGATCGTGACTGGTGAGAACTTGACTGATGCACCTGCGGGTCGTGGCCTGATCGACACGAACATCGTCGTGCATCTGGCCGCGCTCGACCCCGACCACCTGCCGAACGAACTCGTGATCAGCGCGGTCACCCTCGCGGAGTTGTCGGCCGGCCCGCATCACACCGATGACCCGGCCGAGCGGGCGAGGCGACTCAACGTCCTGCAGCACGCCGAGGCCACCTTCGACCCATTGCCGTTCGACGCGGAGGCCGCCCGTGCATACGGGATGATCTGCGCGGCCGTGCTCGGCACCGGCCGTAAGCCTCGGCGTCGGCTCGCCGATCTGATGATCGCCTCGGTGGCGACGGTCAACGGGCTACCGCTCTACACGACCAACCCGGACGATTTCGTCGGCTTGGCCGACCTGGTCGACGTGCGGTCGGTTCCGCGTCCCTGACCATTCCTACCGGGGCCGTCGCGGGTCACCGGATCCGCGTACGGTCGGCGGTCACCCGTCTCCTCCTGCTCAGTCGAGGCAGAACTCGTTGCCCTCGACGTCCTGCATGACGAGGCACGACTCGCTGACACCGTCGGCGCGCAGCAGCCGTACGCGTACCGCGCCGAGCGCGACCAGTCGGGCGCATTCGGCCTCGAGTGCGGCCACGCGCTCGTCACCGACGAGACCAGTGCCGACCCGTACGTCGAGATGCAGCCGGTTCTTGACGGTCTTGCCTTCGGGCACGCGCTGGAAGAACAGCCGTGGACCCACCCCGGTGGGATCGACGCAGGCGAACGCCGAGCCCTGACGCTCGGGCGGCAGTGCGCGGTCGAAGTCGTCCCAACCGGCGAACCCCTTCGGGGGCGGCGGTACGACGTACCCCAGCGCCTCGCACCAGAAGCGGGCGACGCGCTCCGGTCGTGCGCAGTCGAAGGTGATCTGGAACTGCTTGACCGACGCCATCAGCCCACCATAGAGGTGTTTCCTTCCTCGTCCGCCCTGGGCACGCCCCGGCGGTACATCGGCTTGATGCCTCTCGTCGGATCAGCAGCTGAAGGCCAGCGCGGCATGGAGGTGCCCTGCGGTGTCCTCGTCGAACGCTACGAGCCGGATCCGTTCGACGGTGGTCGGGGTGGCCGCGAGGGTCACGGCGGCGATCCGGGCGGCCTGGTCGGCGGGGAAGCCGTACACGCCGGTGGCGATCGCGGGGAAGGCGATCGCCCGCACGTCGAGTCCATCGGCGACCCGCAGACTGCGCCGGTAGCAGGAGGCCAGGATGTCGGCTTCGCCGTGGCCGCCGCCTTCCCAGACCGGCCCGACAGTGTGGATGACGTGCCGTACCGGCGGGTCGAGGTCGAACGCCGGCGTAGCCTTGGCGTCGCCCGGCTCGCAGGGGGCGATCGCGCCGCCGGCCCGCGCCAGGCGGGGGCCGGCCGCACGGTGGACGGCCCCGTCGACACCACCGCCGCCGAGCAGTGACTCGTTGGCGGCGGTGACGATGGCGTCGACGTCCACACGGGTGATGTCGCCGACGACGACCTCGATGACTGCCACGACGCGATCCTGGCACACCGGCCGGGAATATGAAGCTGCCGCTGTGGTGACCCGCCGAGCGGGAACCTAGCCGGTGGTGGCGGACAGACACAGGACATGACGACGGTCCTACGCGCCCGGACGCGGGCCGGTGACCCCGCCGCCTTCGGCGAGCGTTGGCCGGTCTGACCGTCGTCGGCCTGGCGTTGAACCCCGGCGGCGATCCGGCCGGCCCAGCGGGCACCACCGCCGGTCCCGACCAGTCCGCCGCCGGCCCGGCGCAGGTCGCCGACCCGACGCCGGCACCGCCGAGGGCGCGACGGTGCTGCTCGACGAGATCGCGCTGGTCGCCGCCACCCGGGCCACCGGCCCGGTACGGCCGGACCAGTTCATCTACATCGAAAGCCAGATCGCCGACACGTACGAAGCCCTCAACGCGGACACCGGCGAAACCCCGACTGGTACGCCAAGGCTGCACAAGCGTCAGGTGCGGCTGTCGCCGGACGGCCACCGTGGCTGGCTGGTCGACGAGTTGAACGAGCCGGCCGGCATCGCCCTCGACAGCGACGCGGTGCCGCATTTCGGCGCGTACGACCGGCTGACCACGCTGCCGATCGATCCGGAGGTGCTGCTGGAGTGGATCTACGCCGAGACGCGGGGGCAGGGCAACCACCCGGACCACCAGGCGTTCACCACCATCGGCGACGATGGGACCGACGCGATCGGTCGCAGCGGCGTCGCGGTGGCCCGGGTGGAGGAAGGCACCGGCGTCCGCCACGAGTGGATCTTCGACCGGGAGGACCACACCTACCTCGGGTCGCGGTCGGTGTACACCACGGCGGTGCCGGACAGCATCATCCCGGTCGGCACGGTGACGTTCAGCCAGGCGGTGGTGCGGCGGACCGTTGTCGACGAGCTGAAGCAGTTGCCGTAACGGAAGAAGCAGCGGCCCGCCACTGCGCCGGGGGTGACGGAGTGTTCGGCCCGGAACCGCTTGATGAAGTAGCTGACGTCGGGGTATCCGACCCGGTGGCTGATCGCGGCCACGGTCAGCGAGGTCTCGGTGAGCAGCACGCGGGCCTGCTGCATGCGCCGTTCGCTCAGGTCGAAGACGGCCGCGAGCAGCGGTTCGTCCGAGGCGCGCAGTTGGTCGGCGACGCTGGTCGACAACCGGGCCGCCTCCACCAGCAGCAGGGTCAGATGGGCGAGCGCGGCGTCCTGGTGGCCGTCGCGTCGCACCCGCAGCTCCTCGGCGAGCGCGGCGAAGCGCCCGGACCAGGTCGCCCGGTCGTCCGGGGGTACGTGCAGCCGCTGCGCCCGGTCGGTGCCCCGGGCGAACGGGAACAGCAGCGGGTGGGTCCGCCACGAGGCGTACGCCCCGGCGGTCCCGGGCCGGACCGCGTCGGCGGGGAACCACACCACCCAGCCGTCGATGTCGAGCTGTTCGGGCCGTTCGCCGAAGGAGACGACCTGGCCCGGGGCGACGATGAGCAGATCCCCCGTCGGTCACCGGCCAGGTCCGATCGTCGATGCACACCGTTGCGTCGGTCCTTCGGCGTAGCAGAGCGCGACGAATTCGTGGGTGTGCGCGTCGGCGGGAAGCCGGATCCGAACTTTGTCGCATCGTCTTCACACCCTCACCGATGTCGCGCTGCGGTCAGTGGCCGATGCTGGGAAGAGTGACCGAATCTCGTCCGACATTAGGAGAGTGACATGACCGGACAGGGCAGCGGCAGTCGTCCGCACCAGCACTACCTGCCCGCGATGGGGCGGCAGTGGTTGCTGCCGATCTACGACCCGTTCAGCCGGCTCGTCGGCGTGGGGAGGATGCACCAGCAGTTGCTCGACCGGGCCGAGATCCGGCCCGGCCAGCGTGTGTTGGAGATTGGCTGCGGCACCGGCAACCTGCTGCGGGCGCTGCTGCGCCGGCAGCCGGACGTCGATGCCGTCGGCATCGACCCGGACCAGGGCGCGCTGCGGCTGGCCCAGCGCAAGGCCGCCCGCGCCAAGCTGCCGATCCGCTACGAGGTCGCCTTCGCCGGCGACCTGCCGCTGCCCGACGCCAGCGTCGACCGGGTGCTGTCCGCGCTCATGATGCACCACCTGTCCGATGAGGAACGGGGCCGCGCGCTGCGGGAGGTCCGCCGGGTGCTGCGCCCCGGCGGTCAGCTGCACGTCGTCGACATCGACGGTACGGCCCCGGGCCACGGGTCCGGATGTCTGCACAACGACCCCCGGTTGGTGGCCAGCCGGCCCGAGCGGGTGCTGGCCGCGCTGGCCGAGGCCGGCCTTACCGGCGGTACGGAGAACGGCCGCAGCCGCGGTCGACTCGGTCGAATCGCCAGCTTCGTCTTCTACCGCGCCATGGGCCCGACGGAGCGTGGCAAATAGGGCCGGCGGCGCGGTAGCACCCTGCCCAGGCGCCAAGTGGGTCGCGCCAGTCAGGCATTTTGCCCCCATGATCACTTAACGTTCTGCTGGGCGCCACGCCGATGCTCTCCCAGCTGCAGGTTGAGTGATCATGCTGAACCACAGTCGGCGGGTGAGACGTGCGGTGTTCGTCTGCCGGACAACTCGGCGCAGCGCGCTGGAAAGACTTATATCGATCTAATGATTGGCATGAGTGGATCACGCCCCCACCGCTGCCATCACACACCCGACGACCACCAGACAGGCCAGATACCGTACGGCCAGATCGACCCCGCCTCGCACCCGGCCGGTGGCCTCGGACGCAGATCGATGCTGGCCGCCGCCGGCGGCATGCTGATGCTCGCCGCCGTCCCCGGCACCGCGCGGGCCGCCACCGCGATGACAGCCGGTGCGACGTCGGCCGGCGCGACGGCGGTGGCCGCACCCGGCGCCTCCCGGGCGTCGCGGATCAGCCAGGGGACCACCCTGGTCCACGCCGACCTGCACAACCACACCGTCATGTCCGACGGGGACGGCAGCGCCGACGACGCGTTCGCCTCGATGCGCGAGGCCGGGCTCGACGTCGCCGCGCTCACCGACCACGCGACGATGTTCGCCATCAGCGGGCTCAGCCAGTCCGAGTGGCGGGCCACCGGAGACCTCGCCAACGCGGCCGACGACCCCGGTCAGTTCACCGCGATCCGTGGCTTCGAGTGGTCGCACCCGTTGCAGGGTCACATCAACGTGTGGAACACCTCGGACTTCGCCGACCTGCTGCGGGCCGGCAGCCCCGGCAGCCTTTACCGGTGGCTGACCGGTCGGCCCGGCGGCCTGGCCAGCTTCAACCACCCGGGCCGGGAGATCGGCCGGTTCGACAACTTCTCGTACGACGCCTCGGCGCGGCAGCAGCTCGTCGGCCTGGAGATGTTCAACCGGACCGACGACTACCTGTTCGAGGGCTGGTCGTCCTGGGTGGCATCGCCGCTGGTGGCCTGCCTCAACGCCGGCTGGCGGCCCGGTCTGACCGGGGTCACCGACGAGCACGGCACCACTTGGGGCTTCCACGAAGGCAAGGGCCGAAGCGGTCTGTGGGTCGCCGAGAACACCCGCGCGGCGGTGTTCGAGGCGATGGCGGCCCGCCGCTGTTTCGCCACCCGGGTGTCCGGCCTGCGGCTCGACGCGGCCGCCAACGGCGTACGGATGGGAGGGGTCCTCGGTCTGGCCGCCGGTGACGTCCGGTTCCAGGTGGACCTGGACCGGGGAGCGGTCTGGGACGGCAAGCCGCTGCGGATCCAGGTGCTGCGTCCCGGGACGTCGGTGCCGACCGTCGTCGACGTCGTCGACACCGTCTCCGGGTCGGTCGCCGACTTCACGGTGCCGCTCGACGTCGCCGACGGCGACTGGATCGTGCTGCGGGTCTCCGACCCGGAGCTGGCCAACCCGACGCCCGGCCCGGCCGGGCACCCGTGCAACGACTTCGGGGTGGCGTACAGCAGTCCATGGTGGCTGCAGCCCTGATCAGAGGTTGCGGAGGCAACGTCGGTAGGCACCCGGACCAGTTTGAGGGATAGCCCCTATGTAGAGGACCGAGTATGGTCCACGTATGACTGAGCGTGTCCGGGTCACCACCAGCGTGGCTCAGGTGTTGGCGGTACTACTCGACGATCCGCAGGCCGGCCGGTACGGCCTGGAACTCATGCAGGCCACCGGCCAGCCCAGCGGCACCTTGTATCCGATCCTGGCCCGGCTGCAGGAGGCGGGCTGGCTACGGGCCGACTGGGAGGACATCGACCCCAGCAGAGAAGGACGGCCTGCCCGGCGCTACCACCGCCTGACGCCGGAGGGGGCGGTGGCGGCCCGCGCCGAGCTCGCCGCCCTGCGGGCGAAACTGCGCCCGCGCGGCGCCGGTGGCACCCGGGCCGCCGACGCCGCGACCTTCACGTCGGCGCCGGGGTGGTGAGCACCTTGACGCAGCGGATCGCCGATTGGCTGCTGGCCGTGGCGGCACGGCGTTGGCCGGCACACCTGCGCGAGGAGATGAGCCGGGAGTGGGCCGGCGAGTTGTACGCACTCGGCCATGAGGAAAGCGCTGTCGCTGCGCTGCGGAAGTGGCGGCAGCTCCGCTTCGCGGCCAGTCTCGCGCTCGCCCGCCCACCGGGTGCGGATCCGGTACCGCTGCCCCGGCTGCCCAGACCCTCACCCACCCAGATACACGCGGGATGGCTGTTCCTTGCGCCGCTGTTCGTGCTGGTCACGGCAGCGATGGCGGTGTCCTCCCTGGCCTGGCCGACCGACGCGGTGGCGCGTACACCGATGGCCTCGGTCATTACCTTCTTCGTCGTGAGCTATGTGGCTTACATCCTTATCGCGGCAGTCGTCGGCACGCTGTTGGCCCGGCGGCTGCTGCGACGACGTGCCGGCCGGCCGGTCAGCCCGGCAGGCTGTGGGTGGGCGACCCTACCCGTGACAGCCGGCCTGCTCACCCTCGATGTGCTGGCCCGTAGTGCGAACAGGGTCTGGGACGGCTCCTGGTTCGCCGTCGTCGTGGCACTGTGTCTGTCGGTGCTGCTCCCGCCGGTGGCGGCGGGCGTCGCGGCGCTGTCCCGCCGCAGGCGTCTGGTGTCGGCCGTCGGCCTGGCCGTGCTGGCCGCTCCCGCCCTGATGCTGGTCAGCGCCTACACGATGGTGCTGGTGGCACCCCAGACACCGGCCGAAGCGGCGGGTCAGCCCTGGTGGTGGCTCACCAATCTGGTACGCGAACCGATCCTGCTGTTGACGTACGACGCCTTCGACACCTCGTTGCCGATAGAGGCTGCCCTGGCGATCCTGCCCAATCTGACCCTCGTCTCGGTGGTGCTTGCCCTGGCCCACGCGATCAGACTCGCCCGGCCGATCGAGGCCGCCGCGACCAGCACGTCGACGGCACCCGATCCCGGCCGGGGCATCCCCGGTCAGCGTGGGTCCGAACGGATCAGCCCGACCGTGACCAGCCCGACCGTGACCAGCACAGGTTTGACCAGCCAGACCCCGGCTGTCGCACGTGGCCCGTGGTGGCACCGCACCGCCCTCGCCGGTGCGGTCTACTCGGTCCTGGCCTGGGCGGTCACCTTGGCCTACCTGACCCCCAACATCGGGGTACAGAACTCCTGGACGGGCCCTCTACCGAACGGCTCATGGCCGTCCTCGGAGCCCGCCGGCTGGCAGGGGTGGTCGACCCAGGAGGGGCGGGTGTGGATGCACGAGTTGCAACTGTGCGGCATCGTGTGTGCCGCGCTGTGCCTGTTGTGCGCCGCCGCCTACCGAGGCCGACCACTGCGACCGACGCTTGCCGGCTCGGTCGTACTGCTGGGAGTCAACATGGTGGTGGTGCGCGGCGGTTGGGCGGATGCTCGGCTGCTGCCCTGGCTCGCTGCGGGTGGGCTCGTTGTCGGCATCGTGGTCTGGGCGGCTTCGACCCGTCCGGCCATGACCAGACGGCCGCCCGCGCGACCACGTCGCCTCGTCGTCACCATCACGGTGCTGGCCGCGTTCCTCGTCCCGGGCGGCTTCCTGGCCCGGCTCTACATCGTGCCCGGGGTATCGGCTCCCCCGTCCCTGCTGCTGGTCGCGGTGGGCCTGCCCACCGTACTGACGGTGATCGCCGTCATGGGTGTCCTGGCCACGTCGAGGCGCCGGCCGCGCCGGCCGTTCTGGCGGCTGCCAACCGCTCTCGCCCTCACCACGGCAGTCGGTGGTGTCCTCTTCTTCCAGTACACGCCCGAACCCACTTTGAACGGGCAACGTCCTTTGATCGATTTCCTGGTCGTCACCCTGCCCGTAGCCTTCGCGGTCCCCGCAGCGGCCTGGGCCGTCGTCGGGATACACAGCCGGTCATCCTCCCCGCGACGCGTCGGCCTGCACCTGCTTCTCACCGTGCCACTGTTGATCGTCGGGTTCCTCATCACGCCCGGCACGGTCTTTGCCGCACTTGCCCTGTCCCGGCTCGCGCTCTTCCCGATGGAGTACGGGCGAGCCTACGACGGCATCACCTACCTGCCCGGCGCGATCGCCGTCGGGCTGCTGCTCGGATACGTCGCCGCCACCCGCCTCGACCGCGCTCGGTCGGCACCGGCAACCGCGCCGGACACCCACGACAGCCTGGCACCCGCTCAGCATCCGTCGGCCTGAATCGGGCGCTGATGCCCGGTCAGGACCTGCTGCGGATCGGCGGGCCTCCGGCCGGGGGTAACGACGACGCCGGCCCGGGTTGTCGTCCGCCACCTCGACGCAGTGTCACGCCATCGGTTCGGGGTTGATGCCACAGGTGCATTTTGATGCACCTGTGGCATCAACTCTGCGGAGACACCTTGGGTTCCCGAGCCGTGTGCCCGGCGCGGCGCGACTCAGGCGAGGCGTCGCCGTCCACGACGGTGATCACGACGTTGCCGACCTTGTGCCCGCTGTCGACGTATCGGTGGGCCTCGACAATCTCGGCCAACGGGTAGCTGCGGTCGATGACGACCCGGAGCCGGCCGTCGCCGAGCAGGTCCCGCAGCGCGGCCAGGGCGGCGTGCTTGCGTACCGACATGCCGGTCCGGATCCGCCGGCCGCCGGCGACGGCCGTGCCGGCCGCCAGCAGGCTGTTCGTCATCAGCCCGGTCGTCGGCAGGTAGCAGCCCCGCCGGGTGAGCACCGGCCGGCACCGGGCGAACGAGCTGCGACCGACGGTGTCGAAGACCACGTCGTAGCGTTCGCCGCTGGCGCTGAAATCCTCGGCGGTGTAGTCGAACACCCGGTGTGCGCCGAGCGAGCCGACCAGTTCGGCGTTGCGGCCGCTGCACACGCCGTGCACCTCGGCGCCAAAATGCTTCGCGAGCTGGACAGCGTACGTGCCGATGCTGCCGGAGGCACCGACGACCAGCACCTTCTGACCGGGACGCAGGTCGGCCAGGTCGTGCAGGAAGTGCCAGGCGGTGGTGAAGCCGTCGACGGTCGCAGCCGCCTGCGGATACGTCACGTTCGCCGGCATCGTCGTCATCGACGCCCGCTCCGGCAGGCACTTGTACTCGGCGTTCGCCCCGACGCCGAAGCCGGTGAAGCCGAAGACCCGGTCGCCGACCCGGAACCGGTTGGCCGCCGGCCCGGTCGCGGTGACCTCGCCGGCGAACTCCAGCCCGAGCACCCGGATCCCCTTGCGGGGGCGCCGCAGACCGATGATCGCCCGACCCCACCGGGGCTCACCCCGGCGCATCCCGCACTCGGCGGACGTCACAGTGGTGGCGTGCACCCGGACCAGCACCTGGTCGCCACGGGGCACGGGGGTCGGCAGGTCGACCTGGGTGAGTACGTCGGGCGGGCCGTACGCGTCGAACATCACCGCTCGCATGTGGCGATGATGGTGCAGGCACGCTGTGAGCGTGCTGAGAGGGAGCGGGACCACCTCCGATCACCAGGACAGCAGCGGTACCTGGCTGTCCGTACCGAGGTGTTCAGACGTTCGGCCAATCCCATGATCCGCCGGTGTCCGACCGCCGTACCCCGAGTTGCGACAGGTGCAGGACAACCCTATTGACCTGCGTAAACACCCCTGTGGCGACGAGGAAGGGCAGCAGGATCGTGACAGGACAGACAGCATCGACGGCGGCCTACCGGTCGCCGCGCGGGCGGCGGCGCCGCCCGCGCAACCGGCCGGGCTGGCTCCGGCTGCGGAACCTCTTCGTGGGCGGCGCGGCGGCGGCGGCGATCTCCGCCGGCGTCGTACTGGCGCCGACCGCGCAGGCGGCGGAGAGCCCGTTCGAGCGGGGACCGGCGCCGTCGGCGGCCAGCATCACGGCGGCCAACGGTCCGTTCGACATCGACGAGACGGTGGTACGTCGTTCCCAGGCCTCGGGCTTCGGGGGTGGGACCATCTTCTTCCCGACGTCGACCACGGAGGGCACCTTCGGCGGGGTGGTGATCGCGCCCGGTTTCACCGCCCGGCAGTCGTCGATGGCGTGGCTGGCGCCGAGGCTGGCGTCGCAGGGCTTCGTGGTGTTCAACATCGACACGAACACGACGACCGACCAGCCGGCCAGTCGGGGCCGGCAGATGCTGGCCGCGCTGGACTTCCTCACTCAGGACAGTCCGGTGCAGGACCGGGTTGATGCCGACCGGTTGGCAGTTATCGGACACTCGATGGGTGGGGGAGGAGCTCTGGAAGCGGCGGACGCCCGGCCGGAACTGCGGGCAGCCATCCCGTTGACCCCGTGGAACCTCACCAAGAACTGGTCCGACCTGCAGGTGCCGACGATGATCATCGGCGCAGAGCGGGACGGCATCGCTTCGGTACGGCGCCACTCGGAACGGTTCCACGCGAGCTTCCCGGACGACCTCGAGTCGGCGTATCTGGAACTGCGGGGTGCCAGCCACTTCGCGCCCAACATCCCGAATGCCACGATCGCCTCGTCCAGTGTCGCCTGGTTGAAGCGGTTCGTCGACGACGACCTGCGGTACGAGCAGTTCCTCTGCCCGTCGCCGGCCGACGACCGCGCCTTCTCCGAGTACATCGACAGCTGCCCGCTGCTCTGATTGGGTAGGACGTGCCGGACCCGGGGGCGGCCGGGAACGGCACGGTGCGCGAGGATGAGCAAGTGGAAGCTCTCAGACTCGTACTGCTCTACGCCCACCTGATCGGGTTCGCGTTGCTACTCGGTGGGGCTGTCGCCCAGTGGTTCAGCGGTCGCATCCGGATCAACCCGGCGATGCTCTGGGGCGCGGTGATCCAGGTCGTCACCGGCATCGGGCTGTCCGCGCCGTTGCGGGACGGCGCCGAGCCGGCCCCGGCGAAACTCGTTACCAAACTGGTGCTCGGGCTCGCCATCCTGGCGATGGTCTTCTTCTCCCGTAAGCGCGAATCGGTCAACAAGGGGCATTTCCTGGCGATCATCGTGCTGACGTTGGTCAACGCCGCCGTCGCCGTCTTCTGGCGCTGACGCCACGCCACCGTACCGCGACCGACCGTGCCGTCACCTGCCCCGGTCACGACCGGGTGAACCGCCGACGACCCGCTGCCGCCCCTTATAGGGTCGGCGGCGGGAGCGACCCTGCGGATCCGCGGGTGATCTCCCGCGCGGGAGAGTTACGCGAGGGTAACGGCGGCTCAACAGTCGTGCACGATTGTCGGCCGGTGGACGGGACCGCGCGTACGCTCCCGTCCAAAGTACGTCCGGTCCGACCGGCCGGGTGGGGACGCGATGCCGCGACAGTCTGCGGTGTGCAATGGAAGGAGACCGTCTTGCGCGCTACGCGTGGGATGCGGATCGTCTCGATGATCGCGGCGGGTGGGCTGGCGCTCACCGCTGCCGCGTGCGGCGAGGCACCCGATAACGAAGGCACGGACGGCACCGGTGGCGAGCCCACCGAGGCGTACAAGGCGTGCATGGTGACCGACGTCGGCGGCATCGACGACCGGTCCTTCAACGCCTCGGCCTGGGCCGGGATCGAGGCGGCGCAGAGCGAGAACGACGCGGTCGACGGCGACTACGTCGCCTCCAGCGCCGAGGCCGACTACGAGCCGAACCTGACCGGCTACGTCACCGGGGACTGCGACTTCATCCTCGCCGTCGGCGGCCTGATGCGCGACGCCACCATCGCGGTCGCCGAGGCCAACCCGGACCAGCAGTTCGGCATCGTCGACGCCACGACCGACCTGGCCAACGTCTACCCGATGCAGTTCGACACCGCCCAGGCCGCGTTCCTCGCCGGCTACCTGGCGGCCGGCTTCTCCGAGAGCGGCATCGTCGGCACCTACGGCGGCCTGCCGATCCCGCCGGTGACCATCTTCATGGACGGCTTCGTCGACGGCGTCGCCCACTACAACGAGGTCAAGAGCGCCGACGTGCAGGTGCTCGGCTGGGACAAGGCGACCCAGAACGGCTCGTTCACCAACGACTTCGTCAAGCAGGACGAGGGCAAGAAGGTCGGCGACAGCCTGGTCGCCCAGGGCGCCGACGTGATCATGCCGGTCGCCGGGGGCGCCGGGCTCGGCACCGCCGCTGCCGCGCAGGCCGCCGGTGGCGCGTACAGCGTGATCTGGGTCGACGTCGACGGCTGCCAGAGCGCCGAGCAGTACTGCGACACCTTCCTGACCACCGTGGTCAAGAACATCCCGGACGCGGTGAAGCAGGCCGTGCTGGCCGGCGCGAACGGCGACGAGCTCGCCGCCGACCCGGGCTACCTGGGGAACCTGGAGAACAACGGCGTCTCGCTGGCCCCGTACAACGAGTTCGACGACCGCGTCTCCGACGAGCTGAAGGCCGAGGTCGAGCAGCTCAAGGCGGACATCATCGCCGGCACCATCGAGGTCACCTCCGACGCGCAGCCGGAGTAGCCGGCGGCCGGCGTGCCGGGGCTGCCCCGGCACGCCCCGCGAGCGACACCCCGCCCCTGTCACCGGGGTCCACAGACCCCGGTGACAGGGGCGGCCTCAGCCATCGACCCCTCCGGGCACCCGCCGGTGGCCCGGAGTCTCCCCGGGAGGCTCCGCTGAGACTCGAACTGCGCGGCATCACCAAACGCTTCGGCGACCTGGTCGCCAACGACCACATCGACCTGACCGTCGAGCCCGGCGAGATCCACGCCCTGCTGGGCGAGAACGGCGCCGGCAAGTCGACCCTGATGAACGTCCTCTACGGGCTGCTGCAGCCGGACGAGGGCGAGATCCTGGTGGACGGCACCCCGATCAAGATCCGCAGCCCACGGGACGCCATCACCGCCGGCATCGGCATGGTGCACCAGCACTTCATGCTGGTGCCGGTGCTCACCGTGGCGGAGAACGTCATGCTCGGTGCCGAACGCACCCGGGGCGGGCTGCTCGGCTTCCTCGACCAGCGCCGGGCCCGCGCCGAGGTGGCCGACGTCTCGAACCGGTACGGCCTGGCGGTCGAGCCGGACGCGGTGATCGAGGACCTGCCGGTCGGCATCCAGCAGCGGGTGGAGATCGTCAAGGCGCTGACCCGCGACGTCGACCTGCTGATCCTCGACGAGCCGACCGCTGTGCTCACCCCGCAGGAGACCGAGGACCTGCTGACCGTGATGCGGTCGCTGAAGGCGGCCGGCAAGTCGATCGTCTTCATCACCCACAAGCTCGGCGAGGTGAAGGCGATCGCCGACCGGATCACGGTGATCCGGCGGGGCCGTACGGTCGCCACCGCCGAGCCGACCGCCAGCCGCGACGAGTTGGCCGCGCTGATGGTCGGCCGCAGCGTCAGCCTCACCGTGGACAAGTCCCCGGCGCAGCCGGGCGGGCCGGTGCTCGAGGTGGCCGGCCTGGTCGTCGACGACGAGCGCGGCGTGCGGGTGGTCGACGGGGTCGACCTGACCGTACGGGCCGGCGAGGTGCTCGGCATCGCCGGAGTGCAGGGCAACGGCCAGACCGAACTCGTCGAGACGATCATGGGTCTGCTGCCGGCGGCGGCCGGCACGGTCACCCTCAACGGCGAGCGCATCGACGGCTGGAGCACCAAACGGGTGCTCCGTGCCGGGGTCGGCTACGTGCCGGAGGACCGCAGCGTCGACGGCGTGGTCAAGGAGTTCACCGTCGCCGAGAATCTGGTGCTCGACCTGTACGACCAGCCGCCGTTCGGATCCGGTCTGGCGCTGCGGCCGGCGGCCATCGCCGCCTCCGCGACCGAGCGGATCGCCCAGTTCGACATCCGTACGTCCTCGGGTCAGGCGGCGGTCGGCACCCTGTCCGGCGGCAACCAGCAGAAGGTGATCGTGGCCCGGGAGCTGAGCCGGCCGCTGAAGCTGTTCATCGCCGCCCAGCCGACCCGGGGCGTCGACGTCGGCTCCATCGAGTTCATCCACGGCCGGATCGTCGACGAACGCGACGCCGGCACCGGCGTCCTGGTCGTCTCCAGCGAACTGGACGAGGTGATCGGGCTGGCCGACCGAATCGCGGTGATGTACCGCGGCCGGATCATCGCCGTGGTCGGACCGGACACCCCACGGGAACAGATCGGCCTGCTGATGGCCGGGGTCACCGGCGGGACCGAGCAAGAAGGGACGCAATGAGCAGCGACAACGGCTCGTCGGCCGGTTCGCCGGACAAGCCGCCCGCCGAAGCCGGTGACTCCCTCGGCCAGCGCTTCCTGCACAACCTGTGGGCCGCCAACACCGTCACCGTGACGGTGCTCGCCCTGCTGCTGGCCGTCGTCATCGGCGGCGTACTGATGATCATCTCCGACCCGGAGGTGCTCGCCACCTACACCTACTTTTTCGCCCGCCCGGGTGACGCGCTGTCCGCCAGCTGGACCCTGGTCAGCGAGGCGTACGCCAACCTGTTCAAGGGCTCGGTGATCGACCCGGCGGCGGTACGGTCCTTCTTCGCCGGGGACACCGAGTGGTCGACGGTGTTCCGGCCGATCTCCGAGACGCTGACCTACACCGCGCCGCTGGTCTTCACCGGGCTGTCGGTGGCGTTGGCCTTCCGGGGCGGCCTGTTCAACATCGGCGCTCAAGGGCAGGCGATCATCGGCGTCGTGGTGGCCGCGCTGGCCGGCTTCCTGCTGCCGCTGCCGCTGGTGCTGCACGTGGTCGTCGCGGTGCTGGCCGGGGCGCTCGGCGGCGCGCTGTGGGGCTTCTTCCCCGGTTTCCTCAAGGCCCGTACCGGCGCCCACGAGGTGATCACCACGATCATGCTCAACTACGTGGCGCTGTACTTCCTCACCTGGATCATCGTGCAGCCCGGGGTGCAGAACCCGGACCGGCCGGACGCGATCAGCCGGCCGGTGGACACCACCGCCCAGCTGCCCCGGCTGCTCGGCGACGGGCTGCGGGTGCACGCCGGCATCCTGCTGGCGGTCGTCGTCACCGCCGCCGTCGCGTGGCTGCTCAACCGGTCCACGTTCGGCTTCGAACTGCGCGCCGTCGGCGCCAACCCGGACGCCGCGCGGACCGCCGGGATCAGCGTCACCGGCACCTACGTACTGCTGATGGTGGTCGCCGGCGGGCTCGCCGGGCTGGGCGGCGCCAACATGGTGCTCGGCAGCACGGCGAACGCGTTGACCCCGCTGGTCGCGGCCCAGATCGGCTTCGACGGCATCCTGGTCGCCCTGCTCGGCCGGGTCAAACCGTGGGGTGTCGCGCTGGCGGCGCTGCTGTTCGGGGCGCTGCGGGCCGGTGGCAACGCGATGCAGTCGGGTTCCGGTATCTCACTGGAACTGGTCACCGTGCTCCAGGCGTTGATCGTCATCTTCATCGCCGCCCCCGCCCTGGTGAAGGCGATCTTCCAGCTCCGGGCGGCCCGGTCCGCCCGGTTGCAGACCAGCATGGCGAAGGGCTGGTGACCGCGTTGTCCACCATGATCGCAACTGACGCCCCGGTGGCGGTGGTGCAACGGTTCTGGAACCGTACCCGGATCAGCGGCGCCGTCCTGGTCGCCGCCGGCGTGGTCGCGGCCGCCGTCTTCGGCTCGCTCGCCGCCGAGCAGCAGGCCCGGTTCACGCTCAGCGAGACCGCCGGCGGGGCCGCGCTGCGGATCCCCGGCAACCTGGGCGCGGTGCTGTTCGGCCTGGCGACCCTCGCCGCCGGTGCGCTGCTGCTCAGCCCGTACGGTGCCCGCTGGTTCCGCTGGCTGCTCGGCGTCGGCATCGTCGGCTTCGTGGTCAGCTTCCTCTGCTGGCAGATCTCCACCGCGCCGACCGGGCAGAACTTCATGCCGATGGTCAACATCGTCCGGGGCACCTTCCTGCTGGCGTTGCCGCTGGTCTTCGGCTCGCTGGCCGGGGTGCTCTGCGAACGCTCCGGGGTGGTCAACGTGGCCATCGAAGGACAGCTGCTGATGGGTGCGTTCGCCGGTGCGCTGATCGGCACCATGTCCGGCAACGTCTGGGTCGGGCTGATCGCCGCCGCGTTCGGCGGGGCGTTCATCTCGCTGCTGCTGGCCCTGTTCGCCATCCGCTACCTGGTCGACCAGGTGGTCATCGGCATCGTGCTGAACCTGTTCGCGATCGGCCTGACCGGCTTCCTCTACGAGCGGCTGATGCAGACCGACCAGCCGGCCTACAACCAGCCGCCGCACTTCGGCACCTGGGAGATCCCGCTGCTGTCCGACATCCCGGTGCTCGGGCCGGCGCTGTTCCGGGGCAGCATCTTCCTCTACCTGGCGCTGATCCTGGTCGTGGTGATCAATGTGGCGCTGTTCCGGACCCGGTGGGGGCTGCGGACCCGGTCGATCGGCGAACACCCGATCGCGGCGGACACCCTCGGCGTACGGGTGCTGGGATTGCGTTACCGCAACGTGCTGCTGGCCGGCATGGTGGCCGGGATCGGCGGCGGGTCGTACACCCTGCTGCTCTACTCGTTCACCAAGAACATGATCGGCGGCAAGGGCTTCATCGCCCTCGCCGCGATGATCTTCGGCCGGTGGAGTCCCACCGGGGCGCTGCTGGCGTCGCTGTTCTTCGGCTTCGCCGACCAGCTCGGTGCCTACCTGGGGGCGATCAGCAGCGCCATCCCGAGCCAGTTCCTGGCGATGCTGCCGTACCTCGCGACGCTGCTCGCGGTCGCCGGACTGGTCGGCCGGGTACGGGCACCGGCCGCCGACGGCAAGCCCTACATCAAAGCCTGATCAACGCCGGTTACCGTTTACTACTGGCCGGTCAGGTCCGGTCGTGCGAACCGGGCCGACCGGCCGGTGGCGGTGGCCGGTGCAGGTGAGGAGGGCAGTCGTGGAGATCGACTGGGTGGAGCTGCGGCGGGCCGCGACCGAGGCGATGCGGCACGCGTACGCGCCGTACTCGAACTTTCCGGTCGGCGCGGCCGGGCTGGTCGACGACGGCCGGGTGGTCGTCGGCTGCAACGTCGAGAACGCCGCGTACGGCGTGGTGCTCTGCGCCGAGTGCGGTGTCGTCTCGTCGCTGCACAGCACCGGCGGCGGCCGGCTGGTGGCGTTGTCCTGCGTCGGCGGGGACGGCCAGCCGCTGATGCCGTGCGGCCGCTGCCGTCAGCTGTTGTGGGAGCACGGCGGGCCGGAGTGCCAGGTCGAGGCGCTGCCTGCGCCGTTGACCGTGGCAGAGCTGCTGCCGCACGCGTTCGGCCCGGCGGACCTCGCGGCCGCCGCGCTCGCCCCGGGCGTCGGCGTCGGCCGGGGCACCGGACGCGGTGCCGGTCGTGGCGTGGCGGAGCGGGACCGGGTCGGCCCCGAGCACGTCGGGCGGGCCGACGCCGCCGGCCGCCCGGTGGTGGCACCGGACACCGCGGTGCCGGCCCGGCTGGCCAAGTGGCGGGGCCGGGGCACCGTCTTCGTGCACCCCGATTCGGCCGGCGGCGAGCTGGTCTGGACCGGCTACTGGGAACGGTCCGAATCCACCGGCGAGGCGGCCGGCTCGGGCATCCTGGAGGAGGCGCCGAGCTGGCCGTCGGCCGAGTCGGTGGTGGCCTGGGGCCGGGCGCGCACCCACCGGGTGGTGGTGGTCGACGCCGACGGCGGGGTCTCCTGGGCCGGCGAAGGCGACCCGCCGACCGAGGTGAGCACCCGCTGGACCAGCTGATCGAGCGCGGTAGCACCGCGAGCACCTGGCAGCAGCACCGCGAGCATCCGGCAGCCGATTTTCCTACCCCGCCCTCTCCGGCGTCGCCCGCGACCCTGGAACCATTGTGAAGGTATGACCGATTTGTCTAGTGACAGCACCAAGATGGCCGGCGTCGTCGACGTGATCCGCACCAAACGCGACGGCGGCCGGCTCAGCGACGCCCAGATCGACTGGACCATCGCCGCGTACACCCGGGGTGAGATCGCCGACGAGCAGATGTCGGCGCTGGCCATGGCGATCCTGCTACGCGGCATGGACACCGCGGAGATCGCCCGGTGGACCGCCGCCATGATCGCCAGCGGCGAGCGGCTCGACCTGTCCGGCGTACCTCGGCCCACCGTCGACAAGCACTCCACCGGTGGCGTCGGCGACAAGATCACCCTGCCGTTGACCCCGCTGGTCGCCGCCTGCGGCGCCGCCGTACCGCAGCTGTCCGGCCGAGGGCTCGGCCACACCGGCGGCACCCTGGACAAGCTGGAGTCGATCCCCGGCTGGCGGGCGGACCTGACCAACGACCGCTTCGTCGACCAGCTGCGCGACGTCGGCGCGGTCATCTGCGCGGCCGGCGACGGCCTCGCCCCGGCCGACCGCAAGCTGTACGCGTTGCGCGACGTCACCGGCACCGTCGAAGCAATCCCGCTGATCGCCAGCTCGATCATGAGCAAGAAGATCGCCGAAGGCACCGGCGCGCTGGTCCTCGACGTCAAGGTGGGCAGCGGAGCCTTCATGGCGTCGGTCGCCGACGCCCGGCAGCTCGCCCGCACCATGGTCGACCTGGGCGCCGCACACGGCGTCCGCACGGTCGCCCTGCTCACCGACATGTCCACCCCGCTCGGCCGGGCGGTCGGCAACGCCGTCGAGGTGACCGAATCGGTCGAGGTGCTCGCCGGCGGTGGGCCGGCGGACGTCGTGGAGCTCACCCTCGCGCTGGCCCGCGAAATGCTCGACGCCGCCGGCCTGCGCGACGCCGACCCGGCCGCCGCGCTGCGCGACGGTCGGGCGATGGACACCTGGCGGGCGATGATCACCGCACAGGGCGGGAACCCGCACGCCCCGCTACCGGTCGCCGCCGAAACCGAACTGGTCCGCGCCGACCGGGACGGTCACGTCGCCGCAGTCGACGCCCGCGCGATCGGGGTGGCCGCCTGGCGGCTCGGTGCCGGCCGGGCCCGCAAGGAGGATCCGGTCAGCGCCGCCGCCGGGGTGATCCTGCACCGCCGTCCGGGGGAGTCGGTCCGGGCCGGTGATCCCCTCGTCGAGCTGCGCGCCGACGACCCCGACCGGATCGCCGACGTGCTGCCGGCCCTCTCCGGCGGGTTCGGCCCGACGGATCCCGTTCAGCTCACCGACGCGCCACCGGCGACCACCGAGCTGGTCGTCGACCGGATCGCCTGATCCGCCGCGACCGGCGCACCGACACCCCTTGTCGTGGTACCCGTGACACAGAGCGGATATCCTGCCTCGCCGGGGGTCCGTCCAGGAGAGAAGCCGCCGCCGACTAGCAGGGAACGAAGCCTGTGACCGTACTCGCTCCTGACCCCCGGGCCATCCGCGCGGAGAGTCTCGACGAGCTGCGTCGGCTCCGCCTACCGTTGCCTCCGGCCGGCTTCCCGCTGGTCTGGGAGCCGGGTGACGGGGTCGAGCTGCGGCCCACCCCGGAGATCGAGGCCCGCACCGCGATCCTGCATCTGGTGCTGGCCCGCTGCTTCGGGATGCCGCCGCAGGCGGCGATGAGCTGGCTGCTCAACTCGCACCTGGTCGAGCTGGTCACCCCGCCGGAGTGGCAGTTCGTCATCGGGGGGCGTGGCGACCACCGCTCGTTCGTCCTGCACCACGACGCGATCTTCGCGTTGGCCTGGGTGCTGGGGCTGACCCGGCACCTCGACCCGGTCGCGGTCTCCGACGACCGACTGATGGCGTTGCTGCCGAAGCTGGCGGCCGGCGAAACCTTCGCCCAATGGCGTTCCCGGACCCTCGTCGCCCCCCGCGACGCGGCCGAGGCCGCCGTACTGCTCGACTTCTACTACTGCCTGGACTGGGGTTACCTGGAAGCGGAACGGCGGGGCGACCCGTTGCCCGGGGTGGTGGACGCCAACGCCATCGGGCAACGGCGGTGGGCCCTGGAATGGGCGGTCGTCTTCCGGGGCCCGTACCACGACGCGCCGCCCGGCTGGGAAGAGGTTGACCTGTCGACCTGACCGGTCCTCGGTCAGCTGCCCGGCTGGCAGCGGTAGATCGCCAGTTGGACGGCGGCGGAGACGGTGACCGGTTCCGGCAGCGCGGCGATCGCCGAGGCCAGGTCGGCCGGGTCGGTGTGCCGGGCGCTCGGCCCCATCCGTACCAGCGCGGTGACGTCGCGGTGCGACAGGCGCAGCCGGCGGCGCAGGACGTGCAGCGCGACCCGGTCGAAATGGTGCCGTAGCGCCGCGCCGGTACGGTCGTCCTTCGCCGGGTCCACCCGGAGCAACCCGAGGGGGCCGATCACCTCGCCGAGATGGTCGGGCAGCGGGGTGACCACGACCAGCGCGCCGCGCGGGCGCAGGATCCGGGCGAACTCCCCGCCGTTGCGCGGAGCGAACACGTTCAGCACCAGGTCGGCGCAGGCGTCGGCGACGGGCAACGGTCGCCAGGTGTCGCAGCGGACCGCGGCGGCCGACGGATGGGCGCGGGCGGCCCGGCGTACCGCCGCCTTGGACAGGTCCAGGGCGAGTCCGACGGCGCCGGGCAGCGCGTCGAGCACCGCCGCGAGGTAGGCCCCGGTCCCGGCGCCGGCATCAACCACGATCGGCCCGGCCCGGTCGTCCGGAGCCGGCTTGCCCGCGACCCGGTTGTCGGGGGCTCGGTTGTCGAGGGCCGGGCTGCCCACCGCCTCGACCAGCCCCGTGGCGACAACGTCGAAATGTCCGGTTCGAAGGAACTCGTCGCGGGCGGCGACCATCTCGGCGGAGTCGCCGGCGTGCCGTGCCCGGCCGGTCACCAGGTCCACGTAGCCCTGCCGGGCCACGTCGAAGCTGTGTCCAGCCGGGCAGCGCAGCGCCCGCACGGCGCCGTCGGCGTTGCCGTTGGTGCCGCCCGCGCGGGGGACGCCGCCGTCGCGGGCGGCGAGCGGCGCTCGGCAGACCGGGCAGCGCAGGTACGGCAGTACGTCGGTGAGCATCGTAGACATCCTGCCTGGCTGGTGACCGGCACCCGCGCAGGCATCGGCAATACCCGTGTCCCGTGCCGGAGCGCGACGTCGGAACCTACTACCCTCCACCCATGGTGGCTGTTTCGTTGGCGGAGATCGTTCGGGCGCCGAAGGTGTTGCTGCATGACCATCTGGATGGTGGGTTGCGGCCGGCGACGGTGGTGGAGTTGGCGGACGAGGTGGGTCATGTGCTGCCGGTGACGGATCCGTCGGAGTTGGGTCGGTGGTTCGTGTCGGCGGCTGATTCGGGGTCGTTGGAGCGGTATCTGGAGACGTTCGCGCACACGGTGGCGGTGATGCAGACGGAGGCGGGGTTGTTCCGGGTGGCGGCGGAGTGTGCGGTGGATCTGGCGGCGGACGGGGTGGTGTACGCGGAGGTGCGGTTCGCGCCGGAGCAGCATCTGTCGCGGGGGTTGGGGTTGGGTCAGGTGGTGGAGGCGGTGTTGGCGGGGTTCGCGGCGGGGTGTGCGGAGGCGGCGGAGGCGGGTCGGGTGATCCGGGTGGGGACGTTGTTGACGGCGATGCGGCATGCGGCGCGGTCGCAGGAGATCGCGGAGTTGGCGGTGCGGTACCGGGATGTGGGGGTGGTGGGGTTCGACATCGCGGGTGCGGAGGCGGGTTTTCCGCCGACGCGGCATTTGGACGCGTTCGAGTTTTTGCAGCGGGAGAATTTTCATTTCACGATTCATGCGGGTGAGGCGTTCGGGTTGCCGTCGATCTGGCAGGCGATTCAGTGGTGTGGTGCGGATCGGTTGGGGCATGGGGTGCGGATCGTGGATGACATCGAGGTGGGTGGGGGTGGGGTGCGGTTGGGGCGGTTGGCGTCGTATGTGCGGGACAAGCGGATTCCGTTGGAGTTGTGTCCGTCGTCGAATGTGCAGACGGGTGCGGTGGGTTCGATTGGTGAGCATCCGGTGGGGTTGTTGCGTGATCTGCGGTTCCGGGTGACGGTGAACACGGACAACCGGTTGATGAGTGGGACGTCGATGTCGCGGGAGATGTGGTTGTTGGTGGAGGCGTTCGGGTGGGGGTGGTCGGAGTTGCGGTGGTTGACGGTGAACGCGATGAAGAGTGCGTTCATCCCGTTCGACGAGCGGCTGGCGGTCATCGACGACGTCATCAAGCCTGCGTACGCCAAGCTGATCGGCTGACCTGGTAGCCAACCCGCCGGTGGCCCATCGGCCGCCGACAGTGGTCCCCCGTTCGGGCCACCGGTAGCCAACCACCCGGTCGGTGGCTGGTCGCGGAGGGCCATGTCCGGCGGGTCCTATCGGTGGTGGCGGCTCGACGTGGTGGGCGTAAGATGCTCGTCGCGCTCCGAGAGCACAGTTGCCCTCGAAGCCGGCAACACGGACCGAAGTGTTTACTTAACGTGATCAGGCAAGTGCTATTTGTCACAGGTCGGGATAACCATCGCATCACACTCGCAGTGACGAGCCACCTGGGCTTTCTCTTTGCGTGGTGTCGTGATGGAATCTCGGGGGTCCGATCCGCCCGGGTCGGCCGATGGGGTGTCCGGTGCAACGAACCGGCACCGATGAGGAGGGCGGTGACGTGAGCGAGCGGCCGAAGACGGCAGATTCATTCCTGTCGCGTCTCCGCCGGCCGGTTGGCCGGCTCAACGATCTGCCGATCTGGTCCAAGCTCGGTCTGATCATGATCGTGCCGACCCTGGCGACGATCGTGGTCGGTACCAACGGCCTCATCGGGCACCTGGAGACCGCTGGGAACGCGTCTCAGGCACGCACACTTGCCACCT
Source organism: Solwaraspora sp. WMMA2059 (assembly GCF_027497315.1). GTDB lineage: Bacteria > Actinomycetota > Actinomycetes > Mycobacteriales > Micromonosporaceae > Micromonospora_E. The sequence goes on from NZ_CP114908.1 coordinate 475,265, forward strand.
TGGCCGCCGCCTCCGGCGACCTGGCCCACGACCTGCAGAACGAGCGGGCCGCCGCAGTGCTCCTGCTCGGCACCGGCAACGAGCAGCGCCGGCAGGGCTACCTCGATGCGTACAACGCCCTGCACGGCACCGTCGACGAGGCCCGGACGCCGTACTCGCAGCGCCGCGCGGAGCTGACCGACCTGCCGGTGAACTTCCGTAACCTGCTTTCCCGGATCGACCAGAACCTCGCCGACCTGCCCGGGGTACGCAGCCAGGTGGTCAACAGCGCCACCGCCGACGGCACCTACCGTCTCACCGAGGCCGCCCGCGCCTACGAGGTGCTGCTCAGCGACCTGCTCGACATCCGCGACTCGGCCGCCCAGCTGGCCAACGACACCGAGCTGAGCGACCACATGCGGGCCGCCGCTTCGCTGGCCCGCAACAAGGAGTTCCTCTCCCGTGAGCGGATCGTCGTGCTGCGGGCGTTCAGCCAGAACGCGTTGACCCCGTCACTGCGAACCGACTACATCAGTACCCGGGCCGGCCAGGCCCAGTCCCGGCAGAGCTTCGAGGCCGCCGCCGTCCAGGAAGACCTGGAGTTCTACAACCAGACGGTGGCCGGTCCGGCGCTGCGGGAAGCGGACACCTACGGCGGTTTCATCCGGGGCCAGAACGAAGAGTCGATGCGTGACACGCCGTTCGACGCCGACGCCTGGGACGCGGCGCTGACCGGACACGCGGACCTGATCCGCACCGTCGAGCAGAAGATCGACAGCGACGTGGTCAACGAGGCCACCATCCTGCGCGACGACGTACAGCAGCAGTTGTTGATCGAGACGATCCTGCTGCTCGTCGTGCTGCTGCTGGCGATCCTCTTCGCTGCTCTGGTCGCCCAGGCGATGGCGCGTTCGCTGCGTGAACTGCGCCAGGGCGCGCTCGCTGTGGCCCAGCACGGTCTCCCGCATGCTGTTGCCCGACTGCGGGACCCGCAGGTCACCGCGCAGAGCTCGCCGATGCAACTGGCCAACCAGATCGCCGAGCCGCTGCCGGTCCGCAGCAAGGACGAGTTCGGTCAGGTGACCGAAGCGTTCAACGCGGTTCACCTGGAGGCGGTCAAGACCGCCGCCGAACAGGCCGCACTGCGTTCGTCGGTGTCGACGATGTTCGTCAACCTCGCCCGCCGGTCACAGATCCTGGTCGACCGGTTGATCGGCCACCTGGACCGGTTGGAGCGCGGCGAGGAGGACCCGGACCGGCTCGGCGAACTCTTCCAGCTCGATCACCTCGCCACCCGGATGCGGCGCAACGACGAGAACCTGCTGGTTCTCGCCGGCGCGGACTCTACCCGCGTACAGCGTGAGCCGGCGGCACTGAGCGACGTGCTGCGCGCCGCGCAGTCCGAGGTCGAGCACTACACCCGGATCGAATTCGGGATGGTCGACCGGGACATCGAGGTCGCCGCGCACGCCGTCAACGACCTGGTCCACCTGGTCGCCGAGCTGTTCGACAACGCCACGGCCTTCTCGCCGCCGGACTCGCAGGTGATGGTCGAGGCCCGCCGGGTCGGCGACCGTGCCGTGCTCTACGTCGAGGACCGCGGTATCGGCGTCAGCGCCGACCAGCTGCGGGAGCTCAACGACCGGTTGGCCAACCCGCCGATGGTCGACGTGGCAGTGTCCCGGATGATGGGTCTCGTCGTGGTCGCCCGGCTGGCCAAGCGGCACGGTGTCAAGGTCGAGCTGCGCCCAGCCGCCGACCGGGGCACAGTCGCCGACGTCACCCTGCCGACCTCGGTGCTGATTCCGCGGGCCCTCGCCGGCCGCAACGCCGCCCCGGCCGCGTTCGGCTCCGGTGGCGGCCAGGAGATGCCCGCCGTCGCCCGGCCGTCGTTCGCCGCACCCCTTGCGTTGGAGGGCGGCAACGGGCCGTCGGGCGGTGGCTTCGGCGGCCGACCGGCCGAGCCACCGGCACCGGCACCGGCCGGCCCCCCGCCACGACCGTTCGAACCGGCACCGATCAACGGTGGTGGCCCGGCGACCCCGCCGGCCGCCCCGGCCCGCCCGATGCCAGCCTGGTCGGACCTGACCGGAGCGACCAACGGCACGAACGGCGCCAACGGCTCCGACGTGCTGGGAGCCCCGCCGGCCAATGGCCAGCAGCGCACCGGTCCGCTGCCACAGCGCCGATCCAACGATCACTGGACAGTCGACGGCGAGGTGACCGGAGCGGCGCCCACCAGCGGCATCCCGCGTCAGGCCCCCACCTCGCCGGAGACCCACGGCGCGCCGACCGGCCACCAACCGGTCAGTGGGCAGCCGTACGTCCCGCCGGTATCCGCACCCCCGGTCCGGCCGTTCTCGGCCCCGCCGGCGCCACCACCGGCAGCCGCCCCACAGCCCGCCGCGTTCCAGCAGCCGGCCAGCTTCCAACGCCCGACGCAGCCGCCGCCGCACCAGCAACGACCGGCGACACCGCCACCGGCTGCTCCGGCACCCTCGGCCGCGCCGCCGCCCAGCGCGGCACCACCGGCCTGGCCGCCGGTCGCGGCGGAGCAACGGGACACCCCGGCACCGCCGGTCCCGGAGAAGCTCGCTGCGGCGCTGGACATGACCGCCGAACTGCCGAGGGTGTCCCGGTCAGGTCCGGACAACGCGGCGACCGCCCAGCACCCGACGATCACCCCGCCAGCGGCACCCAAGCAGTTCGCCGACGAGACCATGGAACTGCCGATCTTCCGCGAGCTCGAGTCGGCTTGGTTCCGGACCCGGCGCCCCACCGCAGACGAAGCGCGGGCGGCAGCGGGAGCAATGATCAAGCAGTCCGGTGGTGCGGCCTCGGCCGCCACCACCCAGCCGATCGCCAAGGTGGAGGCCTCCCAGCCACCCGCTCCGGCGACGGAATCCGGGACGACCACGGCTGGCAGGCCCGGTTCGTCGTTGCCGCGTCGACCCGAGCCGGTGGCCGCCACCTCGCGGTCGGCTGCGGCCGGTGGCGGCGGTGGCGAGGGTCCGCAGGACAGCTGGCAGACCGCCGCAGACGACGGCTGGCGCGCGGCAAGCGCTGCGGCTGATGTCGAAGTGGCCGAAAAGACCCAGGCGGGCCTGCCCAAGCGGGTCCCGATGGCACAGCTAGTACCAGGTGGCGTAGACAAGGCGTCAGGTTCGGTACAGCGTCGCACACCGGAAGCGGTCCGTGGGCTATTGTCCGCGTACCACCGTGGTGTGCAACGCGGCCGTACTCAGCCCAAGGACGACCACTCGACCAACCCGGGGGCGACCCCGGGAGGGCAGCAATCCTCGCAGGCTGGCAAGGAGCATGAGGGATGACAACTACGCAGGATCTCGGTTGGCTGCTGGCCAACTTCGCCGATCGCGTGCCGGGGGTCGCTCACGCGATTGCGGTCTCAGCGGACGGTCTGCTCCTGGCGGCGTCCCGGGATCTTCCCCGGGACCGTGCGGACCAGCTCGCGGCCATCGCCTCCGGACTGGTCAGCCTCACCCAGGGCGCGGCGCGGTGTTTCGAGGGTGGTGCGGTGCTGCAGACAGTGGTTGAGATGGACAACGGCTTCCTCTTCCTCATGTCGATCTCGGACGGTTCGTCGTTCGCGGTACTGGCCGCCCGAAGCTCTGACGTCGGCCAGGTGGGGTACGAGATGGCTCTGCTGGTGGACCGGGTTGGCGAGGCGCTGACGCCAGCGCCCCGCACGGCCGCCGGAATGCTGGGCTGACCACGCTGACGAGACCGGTGCCGGCGTCGACGACCGGCACCGGTCTAGCAGAGAAGAACTGGACGCTACGAGCTCCGACAGGTGGAGCTGCGGGCAGGACGAGAGGGGGTGACGGCAGATGACCGAGCGCGATGAACCGACCGGTGCTCTGGTCAGGCCGTACGCCGTTACCCGTGGTCGTACCCGGCCGAAGCTGGAAATCGCCCTCGAGGCGCTCGTGGAAACGACGGTGCGCGGCCGGTCCTCAGGCGCTGTGCAAGGCGGCTCGGGCCGGGAGCACCAATACATTGCCGCGCTATGTGACGGCCGGCTGCAGTCGCTCGCTGAGATCGCGGCGCGGATGCAGCTCCCACTCGGAGTAGCCCGGGTCATCATCGCGGACATGGCCTCGGACGGCCTGGTCGCGGTGTACGAGCCGACATCCTTGGACGACACGAACGACGCGGTGGGCACGGAACTGCTGGAGAGGGTGCTGAGTGGACTTCGCAGGCTCTGACATGGCGCACCGCCCCATGGCCGGGCGCGTGACATCGGCGAAGATTGTGATCGCCGGTGGGTTTGGCGTCGGCAAGACGACGCTGGTCGGCTCGGTCTCGGAGATCACGCCGTTGACCACCGAGGCGATCATGACCTCGGCCGGTGTCGGCGTGGACGACACGCGACAGGTGCCGGGAAAGACGACCACCACGGTCGCCATGGACTTCGGACGTATCTCGATCGACCGAGATCTGATCCTCTATCTGTTCGGTACGCCGGGCCAGACTCGATTCTGGTTCATGTGGGACGAACTGGTGCGAGGAGCGATCGGGGCGGTGGTGCTGGTCGACACCCGTCGACTAGCCGACTGCTTCGCGGCGATCGACTTCTTCGAGCATCGGCGGCTGCCCTACCTGGTGGCGATCAACTGCTTCGACGGCATGCAGTACCACGATCCGCAGGACGTGCGTGACGCGCTGGCCATCTCCAGCGACGTCCCTGTCGTCCCGTGTGACGCGCGGAACCGTGAGTCGACGAAGCACGTGCTGATCTCGCTGGTCGAGTACGTGCTGACCATGCGGCGTCAGCGCGCGGTGGCACCGGCCTGACCGCCCCGACCCACCCGGCACGGACTCTCCCGATCTGCGACCCGAACCGGCGGCACCTGACCCAGGTGCCGTCGGTAGGTGTCGTTTGCGGCCGGCCCGCGTGTGGTGCCTGCCGACATCAGCGGGGTGGGAGCGACATCGGCGTGGGCGGCAGTGGCACCTGCGGCAGGACGGGCGTTCCACGACGGGTGTACGGAGCACGGCGGGCACGACTCTCGGGCACCAGGCCCGAGCAGGCCGGCACCAGGCCCGAGCACGCGGGTACCCGTCAGCGGCGGGTGGTGACCCCCGGTCAGGAGTGGTGACCGGCCGGTCGGTACTCGTACTCGCGGCCGTCGCCCTGTCCGCTCTGGTCCCGGCTGAAGTCCCATCCGCCGGCGGCTTCCCGGCCGGGCCGTCCGCCGACGGCGTACCCGCCGATCTCCTGACCTCGACGCCAGCCCCGGAAGTAGCCGTTGGTGTGTTCGGCGATGCTCGCCGCGTCTCGGACGATCCGCAGCGGGCGCTCGTCGCGCAGCGGTGAGCCCGGAACCAGGTTGGCCTGCGGCACCCGCTTCGGTAGCCCGGCGTTGGTTGCGGCACCGATCGACGGCTGCGCGGCCAACTCGGCAGCCCGCCAGCCGTTGTCCGCCTGCGTCGCGAACTCCGCCCCGTCGGTTTCCGGATGCCGGACGAACCAGGCCGACCGTGCCGCCGCGAAGATCAGCAGGTCGCCGTCGCCCTCATCGGGTACGGGCGGGGCGCTCAGCGGCTCTACGGCGGCCCGACGGCCGCGACCGTACTCGGTGGGCTGGGGAGCGTCCACGAGACGCAGCGGTGGAGTCTCCGCCGGGGCGTCGGGCCGGCTGTAGTCGTCGGGCCGGTAGCTGTCGGGCCGTCCGTAGCCGTCGGCTCGGAAGTCGTCCTGTCGGACCTGGTCGGCGACCGGCGGTTCGACCAGACGCAGCATCGGTGGCTCCGGCGGCAGGTCGTCGGCCAGCCACGGTGGCTTGACCCGGCCGCTGTGCCCGTTGGACGCGGCCGGCAGGTGTTCCTCGTGCCCTCCCGGGTAGACCGGATCGGGCTCGTCAGCGCCGTCGGGACCGGGCGGCACCAGCGGCCAGTTGGACCGGGAACCGGGTGGTGACGACGTCGGCGGACCGGGTCGGGGGGCGGGAACGGGCAGGCTGTAATCGGTCGCGGAGAAGCCTCCGGTCGGCGGCTCGGCGAGCGGCGAACCACTGACCGGTGCTGCCGAGGCCGGTGCCCCGGACATCGGTGCCCCGGACATCGGGCTGCCAGAGACCGGGTGCGCCGACACCGGGGTCCCGGAGACCGGCGCCGTACCCGCCGGTGGCGCCGACTGTGGCGAGATGGTCGGGGCGGGGCCGGCCGGACCGGCACCTGCCCGGGTGTTCGGCCGAGGGGTGATCGGGGTCGGCCGGCGCTGTGCCCGCGCGTCGTTGATGGCAGCAGTGGTGAGCGTGGCGCGGAACGGCTCGCCGGCGTCCGCTGGTGCGATGCCGGGACGTTGCGCCGGCATCGGGGTCATCCCGGGCGGTGGCGGGGGAGGGGGAGGGGCGGACACCGGACGGTCGCTGCCCGGTTCGGCGGAACGCCGGGCCACCGGGGCGAGTGGGGTGAGTGGCGTCGGCGCGTTCGGCGGCGGCGCCACCGGGGCCGGTGCCACCGGCGGCGTGGTCATCGGCTGAGGGGAGGTGGGGGTGCCACCGCCTACCGGCTGCGGGCGGGCCCGCCGGCCGCCGGCGGGGGTGCGACTCGGGCCGGCGTCCGGGGCCGGCGGTACCGCGTGCAGCCCGGGTGCCGGCGGCCCGGAGGTCGGGTCGGCCGCCCGGCGCGCTGCGTGCGGCGCGCCGATCGGGGGCGGGGCGACGACCCGGGCGGTCAGGGTGGCGACCAGGGCATCGGCGGCGGCGTCGCAGGCCCGGACGGCGGCGACGGCGTGCCGCACCGTCTCGGCGGTGGCCGAGGTGAGCGCCTTGTTGACAGTGCTGCGGCGGGGCGACTCGACGATCGCCACCCGTAGGGCGGTCACCGCCGCGTCGATGGTCTGCGCGTCGGCCACCCCGTCGGAGGCGAGGTGGGCGGCGACCGCGTCAGCGGCGACGGTGAGCTCGCGGTTGCGTGAGCTGGTGCCGCTGAGCATGCCCGGCTCCGGCAGGGCGTCGAGCACCGCGAGCGCGACCGGCTCGGCCGGGTCGGGGTAGGCCCGCAGCGCGGCCGGGTACAGCTCCCGGAGCACCTCGCGCAGTGCCACGGCGGCGGCCTGCCGGCCGTTGGCCAACGCGGCGTGCGCGGCCAGCACCGGCTTGTACGCGACAAGGTCGCGGGAGACGGGCAGGGCCACCGCGGACATCGCCCCGGCCTGGAGCGACCGGGCCAGCCCGACGGCGCGCCGCTGGGCCGGCGCGGAGGACATCTCGTCCAGCGACTCGTCGTCGGCGAACCGCTCGGCGTAGTCGTCCGCGGCGTCGTCGTCGGCCACCGCGAGTGGGCGACCGGCAGCGGTCAGCAGCGAGGTGACGACGTGGTCGTCACTGTCGGCGGCGATGGCAGCTCCGCTCGCGCCACCCGACCGCTCGATGAGCATGCAGCTCAGCCGGGCGTAGCCAGCCGGGTCGTCGCCGATCTCGCAGACGTCGAGCAGCCGGCCGGCGTCGTCGACTATCGCGGCGGACAGGGCCGGACCGGTCGAAGCCGACCGGGCAGCCCGGTCCGCCGATGCCAGACCGCAGTACACCCGCACGAGCGCCACCGCGCCGTCCTCCTCCCGGACACCCGTCATGCCAAGGACTGATGGTCCCTGGTGAGGGGTCAGTCGCGCCAGTCCGCAGCGGCAGAGATCTTGCCGATAATCGTGCGCCAGCCGAGACTTGCCGTTTGTGCCCCGATTTTCTTCAACTTGCGGCGCGCCATGAAACCGCCGATGCCGCCGTCAACCGTCGACCTTAGCGCCTCGTCAAGATCGTCCAGCCTGGATCCGGTGGAGAGCATGTCCAGCACTGAGGGCATCCGCAGAGCGTACGCGAGGTCCCTCGCGACCTCGCCGGACTGGATCAGCAGCGCCGCGTCCCAGGCGTCGTGGCCGCCTCGCAGGTTCTCCACCACGAGATCGAGTTCGTAGGTGTCCTCCGGGAGCGCCGCGACGTCCGCCGGCTGCAGCCGGTCGACCAGATCCGGCCAGCTGTCCAGCTGCGCGAGGTCGTGCGACGCGCCGGACCGGACGAAACTGACGAGCGCCTCGGGGTCGCGGAACAGCAGCAGCTTGCCCCGGTGGCTGAGGAAGATCGGCACCTCTTCACCGCCGTCGGCCGACTCGGTGACATCGACATCGGCATCCGCATCGGCGACTTCGTCGGCGTCGTCACTCCCACCGGCTGCGTCACCCTTGCCGGCCTTGCCACCCTTGCCCGACTTGCTCGTTGACCCGGCCTGCTGCTCCTTCTCTTCCTCCGCGAGCGCTGCGGCGAACTCCTCGTCCAGGATGACCACGGACTCGTCGTCCTCGTCCTCCTCGGCGGCTGCCCGCTGCCGAGCGGCGAACAGATCATCCTCCTCGCGCTCGGAGATGTCGGTCGGGGTCAACGCGGCGGACGGCCGGTAGGCGCGCAGCGTGTAGCCGACGCCAGCCGGCAACGCGATCTCGACCGGGTCGATCCGTACGTCCTGCCAGAGCGACCGGTCGGCGGCGAGCGCCGTGTCGTCGGGGTCGGATACGGTGTCGGCCGCTGCTTCGACGTCGGCCGTCGCGGCGTCCACCGCGTCGTCAGGACCCTCGGATCCGGCCGTGCGCCGGTCGGCATCGGGCTGGTTCGGCAACTTGGCCACGCTGACCTCCGTGTGTTCTCCGGTGACGGCGCCCAGACCCGGACTGTCGGGTGGGTGACTCTGCGCACACCCTAGTGGGCTGCCCGCCGTGTGGCATGCCCGGACCCCGTCCCGCCTCAGTTGGCTGCCGCCAGGTAACCCTGTTCGGCGGCCCGCTGCATGATCCACTGTTCCTGGTACCAGCCGGGCCGTCCGGTCAGCTCGGCGTGGTCGCCCCGTTGGACGATCCGGCCAGCGTCCAACACCAGGATCTCATCCATCGATTCGAGCCCGGTCAGCCGGTGGGTCACCAGCACCACGCTGCGGCCGTCGGCGGCGGCCAGCGCCGACGCCAGCACCGTGTCCGCCGTCGGCGGGTCGAGCCCTTCGGTGGGTTCGTCGAGGACCAGCACCGATGGGCCGACCAGCAGCGCCCGGGCGAGGGCGAGCCGCTGCCGCTGTCCACCGGAGATCCGGCTGCCGGCCGCCCCTACCAGGGTCTGCCAGCCGTCCGGCTGCTCGCGTACCCAGTCGAACAGGCCGGCCGCAGCCGCCGCAGCGGCGAGCTCGTCGTCGGTCGCCGTGGGCCGGCCCAGCAGCAGGTTGTCGCGAACTGTGGCGTTGAACACGTACGCCTCGGCGAGCAGCCCGCCGACCAGCCGGTGCCGCCCTCCGGCCGGCACGTCGGCCAGGTCCACGTCGTCGACCGTCACCCGGCCGCCGTCCGGTGGCACCGCCCCGGTGAGCACGCCAAGCAGGGTGCTCTTGCCGGCGCCGCTCGGACCGACCACGGCGATCCGGCGATCGGGCGGCAGCGACAGATCGACCCGGTCCAACGCCGGTGACGCGCCGGCCCGGTATCGCACCGTGACGCCGTCGAGCACCAGCGTCGGCCGGCGGCCGTCGGCCGCCGCAGCGCCGACCGGGTCGGCCGCGGCCGGTCCCGTCGTACGCGGCTCGGCGTCGGTCTGTCCGGCGTCGGCCTGGCCCGCTTCGGTCAGCAGGTCGGCGACCCGGCGCAGCCCGCCGCGCAGCTGTGCCCACTGCCGGGCGGCGGCGACCAGCGCCAGACTCATCTCGACGGCGGCCAGGGCACCGACCGCGAGGACGCCGACCAGTACCCCGCCGACGTCGTCGCGCAACGCGGTCACCGTCACCGCCGCCACGGTCAGCCCGGCGACGAGCACGCCGACGCCGTCGACCGCCCAGCCGGTCGCCGCCAGCCGCCGCTCCAGCCGGGCGAGTTCCCGGGCCCGCCGGGTGCTCCGGCGCAGGGCGTCGGCGGTGCCGCCGAACGCCGCCAGGTCGGCCGCCCCGTGGATCAGATCGGCGCCGTCCGCCGCGAACTCGCCGCGCAGCGGCGCCACCCGGTCAGCCGTACGCCAGGTGAGCAGCGCCGCGACCGCCGGCAGACCGCCACCGGCGACCGCCAGCCCGGCCGCCAGTGTGAGCGCCGCCGCCGGGCTGACCGTCGCGGCGCCGGCGACCGCGAGCACCGCGACGGTGGCCGCAGCGGTACCGGGCACCAGCACCCGCAGCAGCAGATCCTGCACGGCCTCGACGTCGGAGACCAACCGGCTGAGGGCGTCGCCGGAGCGGTCCTCGGTGGTCGGCCGTCGCGCGGCCAGCGCGGTGAAGATCCGGAACCGTACGTCGGTGACCACCCGTAACGTGGCGTCGTGACCGGCCAACCGTTCCGTGTAGCGCAGCACGCCCCGGCTGATCGCCAGCGCCCGTACGCCGACGATCGCCACGGTGACCGCGTCCAGCGGCGGCCGACCAGCGGCGGTGATCAGCAACCACACGGCGGTGGCCATCAACGCGAGCGCGGCCGCCTCGGTCGCCGCGGCCAGCAGGCCGGCACCGACCAGCCGGCCGAGGTACGGCCGGGCCAGCGACAGCACGGTCCGCTCCGGCCGCACGCCGGTCACGGGGCGGCCGCCTCGAGGTCGCGTCCGGTGATCCGGCCGGCGTCCAGCCGGACGACCCGCTCGACGCCGTCGAGCAGCGCCGGCCGGTGCGCCACGATCAACGCGGTCCGACCGGTGACCAGCTGCCGTGACCCGGCCAGGACCGCCGCCTCCGAGGCGCCATCCAGCCGGGCGGTCGGCTCGTCGAGCAGGACCACCGGCGCGTCCCGGAGGAAGGCGCGGGCCAACGCGACACGTTGGCGCTGCCCGCTGGACAGCCCGTGGCCCCGTTCGCCGAGCCGGGTGGCCAGCCCGTCGGGCAGCGCCGCCACCACATCGGTGAGCGCGGCGGCGCGTACCGCCGCCGACAGCTCGTCCGGGTCGGCGTCCGGCGCGCCCAGCGCGATGTTGTCGGCGAGCGAGGCGGCGAACAGGTGCGCGTGTTGGGGCACCCAGGCGAGCCGTAGCCGCCACTGCTCGATGTCGAGTTCGGCGAGGTCGACCCCGTCGACGGTGATCCGGCCGGCGGTCGGCGTGACGAAGCCGAGCAGCAGATGCAGCAGGGTGCTCTTGCCGGCTCCGCTGGGACCGATCACGGCGATCCGTTCGCCGGCCCGGATCGTCAGGTCGACGTCCCGCAGCGCTGTGGTCCGGGGGTAGGCCACGGTGACCGACTCGAACCTGATCTCCGCCGGCGGCGACCCGACGACCGCCGGTGTCGCTCGGCCCGCCCACCTGCCCGCGCCGTCGGCGGCGTCGCGGGCCGGATCGCCGTCGGCGTCGCGGGCCGGATCTATGCCGCTGACGTCGCGCGCCGGATCGTCCTCGCCGATCAGCGTGAGCGCCTCGTCGAGCACGGTGAGACCCTCCATGCTGGCGTGGAACCGGCTGCCCGCGGTGCGCAGCGGCAGGTACGCCTCCGGGGTGAGCAGCAGCACCAGCAACGCGGTGGACAGCGCCATTCCACCGGTGAGCAGCCGCAGTCCGATCGGCACCGCGACCAGCGCCACCGCCAAGGTGGCTACCAGCTCCAGAACCAGCCCGGAGAGGAAGGCGATGCGCAGCGTACCCATGGTGGCGACCCGGTGCCGGTCGGCCATCCGGCGTACCACCTCGGCCTGCGCCCGCTGCCGGCCGAAGGCCCGCAGCGTCGCCAACCCCGCCACCATGTCCAGGAAGTGGCCGCCGAGCTGGGCCAACCGCCGCCACTGCCGTTCGGTCGCGGCCTGCGCGTGCCAGCCCAGCAGCGCGCCGAAGACCGGGATCAGCGGCAGGGTGACCGCGACGATCAACGCGGAGCTCCAGTCGGCGAACGCCAGCCGGGCGAGCACCGCCACCGGCACGGTCACGCTCAGCACCAGCTGCGGCAGGTAGCCGGTGAAGTAGCCGTCGAGCGCGTCGACGCCCCGACCGGTCAGGGTGGCGAGCTGGCCGGCGCGCTGACCGGACAACCAGGCGGGGCCACGTCGGTGGATCGCGGCCAGCAGGTCCGCCCGCAACTGCGCCTTGACCACGGCTGCGGCGTCGGCGGCGAGGTAACCCTGCGCCCAGAGCAGCGCGGCGCGGCCGGTGACCGCCAGGACGAAACCGACGAGCGCGGCACGGTCCAGCTCGCCACCGGCGGCCGCGGCCAGCACCAGCGCCAGCGTGGTGGCCTGGGCGATGATCAGGCCGGCGGCGACCACGCCGAGCACGCCGAGCAGGGCGAGCCGTACCCGCACCGCCGGCACCTGGCGTACCAGCCGTGGATCGAACGGCCGGCGGCGACCGGCCCGGTCGGCCGGTGCGGTGACGGTGCTCACCAGCTGAGGTACAGCGACGCGGGCAGCAGGAGCAGCGCGGCGGCGACCACACTCGCGGCCGCCGGCCGCAGCCGGGGTGCCGGACCGGCGAGCAGCAGCCGCTGCACCCGGGCGTCGAGCTCCAGGTCGGCGGCGCCGAGCGCACCGGCCGGGGTGATCCGGCTACCGGCGCTGGCGAACCGACGCAGCGCGGTGGCGAGCGGCTCGTCGGCGTGCTGACGCCGGGCCTTGTCGTCGGCGCGCATCTCGACCAGCAGGGCGACCGCGTCGTGCGCCGCCCGCAGCCAACGCACCCGGGGCAGCGCCCGGCACAGCGCGGTGAACGGCAGCAGTACCAGGTCGTGCCGTTCGTCGGCGTGCGCCCGCTCGTGGCTGAGCACGGCGGCGAGCTCGCCGGGGCCGAGCAGGTCGAGCGTGCCGGCGCTGACCACCACGGTCGGCCGAACCCCGGGCAGGCAGTAGGCGGCCGCCCCCGGGTGGTCGAGCACCAGTGCGCCCGGTGCGGCCGGATCGGCGCGGCCGACCAGTGCGAGCAGGTCCCGGTGCCGGCGCTGGACCCGTACGGCGGCGAGCAGGCTGCGTACGGTGGATCCGAGCAGGACGGTGGCGATCGCGGCGGCGAGGCCGACCAGCGCCAGCCGGACCGGCCCCAGCCCGGCCGGGAAGCCGCCCGCCGGCCAGCCGTGTCCGGTGGCCAGGCTGGTCACCCCGGCGGCGAGGTCGCCGACGAACAGGCCGGTGGCGCGGCCCGGCCCGGTGCCGTACGGGGCGAGCCCGACCGCCAGCGGAACGCCGATCGCGGCCAGCCCGACCGCCAGACCGAGCGCCTGCCAGCAGAGGATCGCCACCCGAGGGCTGCGCCAGGTCCAGCCGGGGCCGAACCAGACCGAGCGGGTCAACGCCTGGGCGGTCAGATAGCAGGCGAGGATCACCGCGGCGAAGTGCGCGCCGTAGGCCATGGCAGCGTCAACTCCGCCGGTCCGCCGCCTGCGCCTGGTCGGTGAGCGCGGCCCGGAGCACTTCGGCTTCGGTGCCGGTGACCGATCTGGCGAATCGGACCAGGGCCGCGTCCCGGCTGCCGGCCAGGTCCAGCGCGTCGAGCATCAACTGGGCGATGTACGCCTCACGGCTGGCCGCCGGCTGGTAGTGCCACGCCCGGCCGGCGCGCTCCCGACTGACCATGCCCTTGCCGGCGAGCCGGTCCAGCACCGTCATCACCGTCGTGTACGCCAGGTCGCGGTCCTGCAGGGTTTCGGCGACGTCGCGGACGGTGACCGGACCGGCTGCCGGGTCGCGGTCCCACAGCACGTCCATCACCGCGCGTTCGAGGTCACCCAGTCGCGTCACCTCGCGATCCTATCGCCCGTAGTAGACGTGCGGACCGCGATACCTGGCTGCCTCGGCTCGCCGGCCTTTCCGGTCGGTACCGGTTGGTATCGGCGTCGGAGCACCCGACGGGTGAGTTCTAGGCCGGTTTGCGCCAGTACCGGCACGTCCAGTCGACCTGGTGGAGCTCGTCGTCGATGCCATGAGCGCGCCGGAAGTCGTCGACCGCCTGACGACAGCCGCGTACGGCGTGATAGTCATCGACGATGACGTAGCCGCCGGCGGAGAGCTTCGGATACAGCGAGTCGAGCGCCACCATCGTCGAGTCGTACAGGTCTCCGTCGAGTCGCATGACAGCGACCCGGTCGACGTCGGCCGTCGGCAACGTCTCCTCGAACCATCCCGGCAGGAACCGGACCTGGTCGTCAAGCAGGCCGTACCGGCGGAAATTCGCCTGGACCCGGTCCAGCGGCACTGCGAGGAACGGCTCTTTCCAGAGGGCGTCCTCTACATCCTCGAGTCGATCGGGATCCGGTCGGGGCAGCCCTCGAAATGAGTCGGCTACCCAGACCACGCGATCGGTTTCCCCGTACGCCTTGAGTAGCGCGCGCATGAAGATGCAGGCGCCACCGCGCCACACCCCGGTCTCGATCAGGTCTCCAGGAACCTGGTTCCTGATCACCTCAGTCACACATCGTTCAAGGTTGTCGAGTCGCCGTAGGCCGATCATCGTCTCGGCTTCGGGGGGCCAGTCGCGGCCGTTCGCGCGTTCGTCCGCGTCGAACGGGAATCGCACCACGATGTCCATGTCTCGCCGGTTGAGTAGCCGCTGACCCTGACGGAGCAGGGTGCTGCGCAATGAATTGCGGCGCGGGTGGTAACGGATCCATGATTCGCCGAAGGCGTACCTTGTCAGGGCGCGCTTCATGAGGTCCAGGTACAAGGCGCGTGGGTCGCCGGCGGCGGTGACGGTGGGTTCCGGGTCTAGGGCCGGAATGACGCTCATCTGAACTCCTTCTGAGAAGTGGTTTCATCAATCAAGATTGGCCGTACGGATGCCGGTGGCCACCATCTGCTGAAACACGTTACTACTGACCGGCATCGAATGGCCGCTATTCGGCGCGAATCGCTGATTGTGTAGCGCCGGTCAGTGCTGCGGACTGCGTCGCTCGAGGAGCCGTTGCCGTCGGCGTGGCGGCAGCGGCCGGAGTCTCGGCGCCAGCCGGCGGATCCGGCCGCCGGTGCCGGCCGCCGTCGGAGCCCGGGGCCGCGATTCGGTCGGGGCGACCGGACAACCGGTGGGACAGCATGGCCGCGCCGTCAACGACGACGACACCGACGAACGGCACACCAAGATGCCGCATCAGCATCGAGGCCTGCCTGGCGTCGGCCGCGTCGGTGTCACCTCGCCGGACCACCAGCACGACGGCGTCGACCCTTCTGGCGAGCGTGGCCGCCGTGGTTCCGGTCAGGACCGGCGGCGCGTGCACCACCAGGTCGTCGTCCTTGCGACCGATGGTCTCGTCGAGCTGCCCGCCGGTCGACCACTGGCCCGCCAGGTCCGCACCGACGACGGTGGGAACAGGCCCGGTCGCCGGCTGGCGGCCGAAGGTGCGTTCCATGAAGCTCAGGAGGATGCGGTCGGCAACCGGCTGCGGGTCACCTTGGTCGGCGGTCTGAGCTTCGACGAGAGTCACGTCGTCGCGGCCGCCGGCGATCCGAAGGGCCAGCAGGGCGGCCACCATGGCCTTCCCGTCGTCGTGTCGGGCGCTGGTGACCAAGATCCGCCGGCCCGGCAGCGAATCGACGAAGACGCTGAGGCCTGCGACCAGGGCGTCCGCTGCCACGGTAGCCGCACCGTGTCGCAGCATCCGGACATGTCGCGGCACGAAGCGTCGCGGCAGTTGCGGGAAGACCGCCAGCACCGGTAGACCCAGCTGGGCGTCCACGGCCTGAACATCGCGCAGCCGGTTGTCGAATCGATTGCGGGCGGTCGCCAGGCCGAGGCCGACGAGCAGGCCAGCTATCGCACCCAGCGCGCTGTTCAGCGTGGGTTTCGGTAGGACCGGCCGGGCCGGCGCAGTGGCCCGGTCCAGTACCCGCGCATCGACCTGAATCTGCTCCGCGAGCGCGAAGTCAGCGAGCCGCCCGATCACCGCCGCCGCGGCTTCGTTTGCGATCCCGGCCGCCCGGTCGGCCGACCGGGCGGCCGCCGCCACGGTGACAATCTGCATGCCGGGCTCGAACTGTCCGGTCACCTGCCCGACGACCTCGTCCGCCGGCAACCGCAAACTGTCGGCGGCCCTGGTCGCGACCTCGCGCGTCTCGGCCATCCGGGCGATCGTCGGCGCCAGGCTCTGCGCGAGAGTGATCGACGCTGTCTCCTGGCCGGCAACCTCCCCGTCGGCCTTCGCGCTGATCAGCAGCGAAGCCGACGCCTGATAGGTGGGCGGGGTCCACTGGGTGACCAACTGCGCGGCGAGCAGCCCGAGGCACAGTCCGAAGGCCGGAAGCCCGGCGAGCCGGGCGACGGCACGGACTGTCGACCGGCCACGGGACCATCGGGTCATGGGTTCGCCTCCAACTGCTGCGCTGCGGTGGTACGCGGCGTACGTTGCGGTTCCCTGCGGTGTCGGGGCAGGCTCGTCGCCGAGCGCCGGTCCCCGGCGTCGCGAAGCCCGTTCCACACATCGCACATCGCGTCGGCGATGCTCTCCCAGCTGAACAGCCGGTTGACTCGGGCCAGTCCGTTGGCGGACAGCCTGGCTGCGAGCTCCGGATCGTCCCGGAGTCGGGAGAGACAATTGGCAAGACCGACCCAGTCGCCAGCGGTGAAGGTCAGGCCGGCATCGCCGATCACGTGTGGTATCTCGCCGACGTCGCTGCCGACCACCGGTGTGCCACAGGCCATCGCCTCGACAAGTACCCGGCCGAACTGTTCGCGTAGCGGTATGCCCACCCACGGCAGGACGTTGCGCTGCACGACCTCGATGGAGGGCAGCGCCAGGGCATCCATCCGATTGAGGTGGCCGGGCAGGTCATGGTGATCTGCCCAGGAATGCAGCACGATTCGCCCTGGTCGGTTCTCGATCGCCTGCTCGACCAGGTGCCGGAGGGCTCCTGCGCCGATGAACGCCACGTCACAGTCGACCGACTCGGCCGCGCGCAGCAGATCGGCGATACCCTTGTGGTGTTCGAGCCGACCGACGAAACCAACGGTGAAGCGGCGGTTCACGTCCCCGGCCGGTTCTGGCCGGAACAGTTCCGGGTCGACGCCCAGCGGCACGACCGAAGCGCTGCCGGAGTATCCCTTGACTCGAAGGACGTAGAGCGCCGCCGGGGTGATCGGGAACATGTGATCGACCTGACGGTAGGAGTAGCGCTCGATGGTGGGAAAGGGTGCCGGGAACCTGATAACGATGTTCTGCGCGGCGTAGAGCGAGACCGGTACACCCGGCCAGCGTCGCCGGCAGGAACGGATCACTTGCCAGGTCGACAGGTAGGCGGCCTCACCGATGATGTGCACGACATCCGGAGGATGCTCCACAAATCGGCTAACGTCAGTCCGGAAGAGGACCGATGCCATGTGCCCGGTCCGGCCTTCCCCTAACAGGTGGGGAACGACGTGGTACCGGAACCTGGGGGATCTGCGGGACACCAGGTCGAGTTCGGTCCGGGTCAGCTTGGAAACATCGGCCGCGACAACCGTGACCGTGACGTCAGGGCGATTCGCCAGGGCGGCGAATAATTCGATCCAGTGTTC
The DNA here is from genome assembly GCF_027497315.1 of Solwaraspora sp. WMMA2059. Lineage (GTDB taxonomy): Bacteria > Actinomycetota > Actinomycetes > Mycobacteriales > Micromonosporaceae > Micromonospora_E. The sequence goes on from NZ_CP114908.1 coordinate 492,667, forward strand.
CGTCCGTGCGCCGACGACGGTGACCATCACGTGCACTTTTTCCTCCACGAAGTCTCCGGCCGGCTGGACAACGCGATCCGTGAAATCTCTGACCAGGCTCGAGCGCGGGCCGCTCCGGTTCGAGGTTGGATGGGCAACCGCATCCCGGCGATACCAATACCGAGCATCGCGCGCAGCAGCACCACGGCACGGAGAGCCGCGAGCGTCGCAGGTCGGTGGAGCGCGAAGAAGCGCAGCATGCTCCGGTACAGGTGCGGCCAGGTGCGGGCGGGGTCGGCACTGCTGCTGCCGCCGCCCACATGCATCGCCTCTGCGGACGGCAGGTACAGGACCGCGACGTCGTTGCGCCATGCCTGGAGGCACAGCTCCTCGTCCTCGTAGTAGAGGAAGTAACCCTCGTCGAGGCCGCCGACTCGCCGCAGCAAGTGGACGCGCACGGCCATGCACGCGCCGGAGATCCAGTCGACGGAGACCGGGCCGCCCGTGCCCCAGCACGCGTCGTACGCCGCCCGGCGGGTTCGCCCGGACACCAACCGGCGTAGCTGCACCGGTAGCAGATTGCCGCCGAACCGGGACGCAACGACCGTGGCCAACGATTCGAACGGGTGCGCACTAATGGCTATCTGTCCGTCCGGGCGGCGAATGCGCGGCCCTACGATTCCGGCCCGAGGGTGGTCACGCAAGGCAGTGAGGAGGGCGTCCACCGTAGCGGAAGGGCAGATGCAGTCCGGGTTCACCAGCAGTACGACATCAGTCCGGACGGTCGTGACCGCCTGATTGACGGCAGTCGCGAACCCGACGTTGACGATGTTCGCCTGCAGTGTCACCTCGGGAAACTCTGATCGTACGATCGCTACTGTGGAGTCGCTGGATGAATTGTCCACCACGATGACCGGCAGTCGGCTTCTCGCCAGTTCCGTCAGGGTGGCGCGAATATGATCTTGCGAGTTGTGCGTCACGATCACCGCGGTCGCGTTTGACTCGGTCATGTCCTCACCTCCTCGGGGACGGTCGGCTGGGGTGAATCGGCGGAGCCCGTGGTCATTGTCAGAGCTGGCAACAGGCCGAGTTCCCAGTGGCCCGCCGTCGGTCCGGCGAATGCTGCTCCGACAAGAAACCCACAGGTGAGCGCGGCGAACCCGAACGCTATGCCGTTACCGTACAGAAATCCGTTCCGTATTGTGCGGTAAAGTGGCCATAGCACGACGATGAGGCCGAGGATTCCGATGTTCGCCAGGACGGTCACGTAGAAGGCGTGGTAGACCGGGCCGACATCATCTCGAGCGAAGTCTGGTAGGTAGATGTTTCGCACCGACTGCCCCAGCCCACCACCGGTGAAAGGGCGCTCCGCGAAGACGTTCATCCCGACAGCGGACTCGGGGCCCCGGTAGCCCGACGACTCCTGCAGTTCAAGGGCCACCACGTCGACGTGGTTGGCAAGGTTCGACCCCAGGGCCAGGAACGCGACACCTGCGACGGCGACGGCGACCGTCGCCGCCATGCCACGACGTAGGGTGCGTCCGCCCCAGACCAGCATCACCGCGAGAGCGACTGCCGCGGCCAACCACAGCGCCCGGTACATCGACATGGCGACATCGGCGAGGAGTAACCCGGCGAGCAAGGCGAAGCCGGCCCGGCTCCAACCTTCGGCGAGCCCGGCCAGGACGATCAGCGGTGGTACGGCGAGTAGCGCGATCAGGCCACCGGTCTGGTTCGCTGTGGCCAGCGCAGTCAGTGTGAGTGCCACGGTCGGCACCAGGTAGAGAATGGCGGCTGCGCGCAGCCGTCTCAGGTCGCCCAGCGTCTGGGCCGCGATCCAGAAGTAGACCGGAATGACCGCGATCTGGTAGGCACCGACCAGGACGTCCCGGGGTGGGTTGCCGAGCGAGAGGCCGTACACCGCCGCCAGCAGCACCAACAGCGTGAGACCCAGCATCGGCAGGTCCGCAGTCGTACGCCGGATCTTCTCCACTCGGATCAGCACCCGGATCAGTAGTGCGAGCCCTCCGGCACCGAGTGCGGCCGCGTGCATCGCGACGATCGTGGCGACGTCGCCGCCACCGACGGTTGCGCCGGCGATCGTGCCGCCGATGATGGCGACTGGGAGCACCGCCCACGGCCAGAGTACGAACGCCGCACAGCAGACAGCCGAAGCTGCCAGGACGGTACCGAGGAGGCCAGGCGAGACGGCCAGTGCTCCGACGACGGTCGCGGCGAACACCATCGGCAGCGGCGCGGTCCACAAGCTGTACGCCGGTCTCATCGTGGCGGCCCGGCCAGATCTGTGAGCAGGGCACGCAACTGGGCACCCCGTACCGCCCAGCTGTTGTCGACCGCGACGGACCGGCGTAGTGACACCTCGGCCGGACCGTTCGCCGTCTGCAACGCCTCTTCGACCGCAGCGCCGAACTGCTGCGGCCCCGCCGCCAGCCGGATCGGAGCGCCGATGCCACGCAGCGCTGGTAGCGGTGTGGCGACGACGGGTTTGCCTGTCGCGAGATACTCGTAGCACTTCTTGGGATGCACGTAGTCGATCAGCCCGCCGACCCGGTAGGGGATGATCGTCACGTCACAGCCGCGCAGGATCGCGGGGACGTCCGTGAAGGGAACCGGACCGGTGAGGACGATGTTGGGCAGCCTCGCGAGCGGAGTCCGGCCGCTCCGGGTCGTCGGACCGGCGAGTACGAAGGTCCACTCTGGGTGCTCCGTTGCCAGCTGTGCCACCAGGTCGGCGTCGAACGCCCGAGTGTCGACCGCACCGACGTAGCCCAGCACCGGACGGGGCAGCCGGGCCAGCCACGAGGAGACCGGCCCGGCTGGATGGAACCTGTCCGGGTCACAGCCGTTCGGCAGTACCACCACCGACCGCTGCCCGGTGGGTAGCCGCGTGGGCAGCGCCGACGACGAGGCCAACACCACATCGGCGGCGGCCAGCGCACTGCGCAGTGCCCGCCGTAGGTGCCATCGGTTCCACCGCCGGGTGAACGTCCAGTCCAGATCCGTCGCGTCGTAGACGACAGCCAGCTCTCCCAAGCGCCCGGCGACCGTCGCGGCCAGGTCCTCGTCGATCCACAGCAACCGGTGACCCGGCCGGTCGTCCAACCATCGACGGATGAGTGACGCGCCGCATCGGCGGTTGACCAGGTTGGCCGGGGGCAGCTGTCGGCCGAGGGGTAGAAGGACGGGCACCTCGGCGCGCCACAGGTTGTGCTCGACCGGGGTGACCGACATCCGCCAACTCGGTAGCTGGCCAGGGGGATCCACGTAGAGCACCCGCCGGTCTACCGCGATCTGACGGGCCAACGCGTGCTGGCGGTGGGCTCCGCCGCGCCATGGCGTAGCGCTGAACATCACCACCCACCCGCTGCCGACGTCGGTGGGGCGTCGTGACACATCGGTGTCGCCGGTACGGTGCCGCCGCGGTTGTGGCGTAGCGGTGGACCGGGATGGCCGGGACGACGAGCGGACCGGGTGACCAGGCCTAGACATGAGCTGGTTCCGCCACCGCCGGAAGGGACGACGACGAGACACTGCGTACCTCATCCTCGCCGAGGTATCCGATCACCGCGGTCGCGCGATCGTCGGTCAGGTACAGCACCCGGGCGCCGGCCTGCCGGTCCAGCCAGCGGCGTAGCCGGCCGGCGCCGACACGCAGATTGAGCCGATCGATCCAACGGACGTACCTGCCGAACGGCAGCGCCGACGGAAGGTCTGCGGACCAGACGGACTGGTCCTGCGTCTGAACCGTCAACCGCCAGCGTGCCCGTGCGGCGGGCTCCGCGTGCAGCAGCAAGACCCGCTTGTCCCCCAACCGGCTCGCCTCCGTCACCAGGGCTGCGGTCGCCGTGCCTGACGGAGGGGAGCCGGCAGCTGCCCCGGACCGCCCCGAGTCGACGATCACCCACCAGTCCCGGATGTCACCATCAGGCAGCGGGCCGACGTCGCCGCCTAGCGCCGCTCGTAGATCGCTAAGCCCCAGCGGCACGGGCCGGCCAAAGAGCCGTTTCACACCGTGATCGACGAGCGCCACCGCGCGGAAGATGGCCAGCTTGTATCGCGGTTCGGTCAGGGACAGGTAGCCGACCAGGCTGCCGAGTAGATGGCGCTGCCGGATGGTCGGTCCGAGCCGGCGGCACGAGGCGCCTCTACTGTGTGTCACCACCGCGTGTGGGATCATCCACAACTGGCGGCCGGCGTCGCGCAACGTTCGGGCGAGCACGGCGTCGTTCCAGTAGATCGGAAACCGTTCGTCGAAGATGTGATCCGTCGGCAGCACCTGCCTCCTCAGCAGCATGCAACTGCCGGAGGCCAGCAACCGGGGTCGGCTGAAGTCCTCTCCGCGCATCTGAAATCTGTGCAGTGCCTGCCGGAAGACCGGGAGCTTGCGTAGCGCGGTGACCAGAGCGATCGTGGCAGTGAAACTCGGCAGATTGACATAGTGCTGCTGGAAGGTCCCGTCCGGATTCAGGTACAGCGGACTGACCCCGGCAGCCTCGGGATGCTGTCGCAGATGCTCGATCATTGTGCTCAACGCGCCCGGGTGAAACCGGACATCGCTGTTGAGTAGCAGGATCAGCGCGCCTCGGGCCTGCCGGTAGGCCTGGTTGACGGCGGCGGCGAACCCGACGTTGTGCTCGTTGCGCAGCAGCCGTACCTGGGGATGGTCGGCCAGTAGCTCGGCCGACCCGTCGCACGAGCCGTTGTCGACGGCGACGATCTCGAAACGTAGGTCCCCGTGGATCCCGGTGGGCAGCGACTCGAGGCATGCCCGCGTCTCATCCCGGGTGTTCCAGCTGACCAGCAGGATCGACAGGTCCACGCTGCTCATCGGTCCTCCCTGCGCGCGAAGACCCGCAGCAGGTCGCCGAGGGTCGGGTGACTGACTTGCAGCGATCGACAGGCCGCGAAGTCGGCGACCACCAGGTTGCGGGCCTGCCGCAGGCGAGCCGGAGCCCGCCAGTAGAAGCGGGAGAAGACCGTGTCCTGACCGACCACCCGGAAGCCGGACTCGGCCAGCAGCCGGGCGAGCGAGTGCGGCGTGAAGTGCCAACGGTGGTAGTCGGGGGCGATCGCCGGCCACGCGCTACCGAGCCTGCGCGCGGCCGCCGAAGCGATGTTGGGCACCTCCAACGCCAGCCAGCCGTCCGGTCGCAGCGCAGCCCGGGCCGCCGCCAGGAACCGTCGCGGATCGGTCACGTGTTCGAGTACGTGAAAGGCGCAGACCGCATCGACCGGGGCGCCTGGCCCATGATCCTCGAACCGGTCCGTGCGTACCGGCACACCCAGTTGCTCCCGGGCGAAGCTGGCGGCGGCGTCCGACACCTCGACGCCACGGGCGTCGATGCCGGCGTCGCGGGCGGCCCGCAGGAAGTAGCCACCAGCCGACCCCGCCTCCAGCAGGGTCGCTGGGCGAACCCGTGACCGCAGCCAGCGTAGTCGCCGGGCGGACTCGTAACGTCGTTGTCCGGCGGACGTGAAGTAGTCCTGGTATCCGTCGGTCTCGTAGTAGGCGCGGTCGTACAACTGCTCGGGTGGCGGCAGGTCGCTGGCCGTCCAGACGAACTGGCAGGTGTCGCAGCGCCGGAGCAGCCCGTCCGTGACGGGTCGACCGCCCGAGCCGTCGCCGCACAGCAGGCAGCCGGTGGCGACCTTCTCCGCAGATCTCATCGATTCTCCTGTCACTCGCCGTCCGTCGCTTTCGCCACCAGACGGACCAGGTCGCCCTGTCGTGGATGGACCAGCCGCAGCGAGCGGGTCGCCGACCAGTCCGATGGCAGCAGCCGGTGGGCGTGCCGTAGCTGATACCGGAGCGGCATGTAGTAGCGGAACACCGTGGTGTCCTGCCGGAGCACCCGGAACCCGGCCATCGTCACCAGATGCGCCAGCGAGCCGGGGGTGAAGTGCCAACGGTGGTACTCGGGCTGCAACCCGGGCCATTGCTCGCCGAGCAGCCGGGCCGCCGCCGAGGCGATGTTGGGAACCTCGAGCACCAATGCGCCCCTGGGACGCAGCGCCGCCCGTGCAGCACGCAGGAACTGCCAGGGATCCGTGACGTGTTCGAGTACGTGGAAGGCACAGACCGCGTCGACTCGGTCGGGTAGCGTCGCGGATTCGAAGCTGCCCTGCTGAACTGGCAGATTGAGGCGGTCGCGGGCGTAACGGGTCGCCGCCGGGGAGACCTCGACGCCGTACACGTCGATACCGCACCTGCGGGCAGCTTCCAGGAAGAACCCGCCAGCTGGTCCGACCTCTAGCAGGGACTGCGGCCGGACCGTGGAGCGCAGCCAGCGCAACCGCCGGCTGGCTTCGAACCGGCGCGGACCCGGCAGGAAGTAGTCCTCGTAGCCGCCGCCTTCGAAGTACGTGTCGTCGTAGAGGTCCGGTGTCGGATCGGCTGCGCCGACCGTCCAGGCGAAGCCGCAGGCCAGACATTGCCGCAGCCGTCCTCCGAGGATGGTTTTGTCGGTCGGTCCCGGACCGCAGACCAGGCAGTAGGCGCGACGGGGGCTCATCGGCTGCCAACTTCGTCGGTCAACGGCGCTCCGGTGCGAACGGCAATCTCCGCATCGACACATGGATGCACCTGGGCCGCCGCGCGGTCCGCCGGACCTGGTGCGCGACCGGCGATCGTGGGCCGGATCAACCGAACGCCGGCCACCAGGAGCGCCGAGACCAGTATCGTGATTCCGGTTCTGCAGCAGACCGCGAGCGCAGCGCCCAGCCGTCCGTCGCCGTCCGGCAGGTGCGGCGACACGAGGCCGCCGACGGCCGCCGCGACGGCGGTGGCGGTGGCCGTCCAGCCGAGGATTCGTAGTATCGGCGTCAGCGGCCGAGCCGTGCTGCGGTGGAAGTGCCACAGAAAATAGCCCGACGAGAGCAGGATCGCGGCCGCGGTGGCGAGCGGTACGCCGACCGGGCCGTACAACCAGATGAGGGGGACCGTCGCACCAAGGTTGAGCAGGACCGACAGCATGACGTACCGCGTCTCGAGGCCCGGGCGTCCCTCTGCCCGGGCCACGATCGTCGCCGCGCCGAGCACCAGGTTGACCGCGTACGCGGGAGCCAGTACCGCGAGGTTCGTCGCCGCCCAGGGCACCTGGGCGCCGATCCAGAGTCGGACCAGCGGGTCGGCGGCCACCACGACGGCAGCGGTGCACGGTGCCAGAAAGACGGCGAGACGCCACGTCGTGCGCAGGTAGAACCGGTTGAGCCAGCCAGGGTTGGCCGCGCCCGCGACAGCGACCGGAAAGAGCGCGAGGAGCGCGAACCCCGGGGGGAGTCGGAGCAGGTTCAGCAGCCGGGCACCCAGGTCGAAGTGCCCTGCGGTGGCCGGGGTGAAGAAGCCACTCAGTACGAACCGATCGAGCTCCGTGTTGACCACACCCGAGGCGCTCGTGGCCTGCACCCGGAGGCCGTAGCCGCGGACGACGCGCAGATCCTCGCGGCGGATGTCGGGAACCCGCGGGGTGTAGCCCGGGCAGTACCGGTGGGCGGTCAGGATAGTCAGTCCGGTCCGCAGGCCGCTGGCCAGGGCGGTGACGGCGGCCAGGCCTACCAGCCCACCGCCGATTCGCAACAGACCGACCGTCAGCACACCGCCCACCAGCGCGGCTCCGGCACCGATCCAGGCCGCCGCGCCGTGTCGCTGGGTGCCCTCCAGAACCGCGCGCCATGGCAGTTCGACGCCGCCGAGGAACAGTGACAACAGCAACCACAACATCGCTCGGCGTGCCTCACCGGCGAGCTCACTCAGCTGCAACAACCGAGCGACCCAGGGCCAGGAAACGGTCAGTAGGGCCGTTGCCAGTACGGTGAGGCACACCGCCCAGACCAGCCCGAGGGCCAGCGTCGCATGTAGTCGCCGGGACGACGAGTCGCCGTCGTCCCGCGCGACTTCACGTACCATCGCTGAGCCGAGGCCCAGGTCGATGATGGCCAGGACGGCGACGACTGCGCAGAGCAACACCCAGACACCGAACTCCTGGCTGCCGAGGTGCCGATACACCAGGGGCAGCGTCACCAGCCCGACTGCGGTGACGATCAGTCGACCGCCCAGCAGACTGGCGGTGTTGCGGGCCACCCGGTGGCCGGTCCGGGTCGACAGGCTAACCACGGGGGAATCCCCGGCAGAGTTCCACGATGGTGAGCAGGAGCAGACCCAGGTCCAGCCGCAGTGACCGGCAGTGCAGGTACAGCAGGTCACACCGAAGTTTGTCCTCAGCCGTCGCTGCATAACCGCCGGTCAGCTGCGCGATGCCGGTCAGCCCTGGTCGGATGAGGTGACGCAGGTGGTAGTGCTGGAGCCGGCACAGCTCACCGACGAACTCGGGCCGTTCGGGCCGCGGCCCCACCAAACTCATCTCCCCCCGGAGGACGTTCCACAACTGCGGGAGCTCGTCGAGGCGGGTACGCCGGAGCAATCGGCCGAGTCTGGTGATCCGCTCGTCGTCGGCAGCGGCCAACGTCGGCCCTGTGGCGGACTCGGCGTCGACGTGCATCGTTCGGAATTTGACCAGTCGGAAGAGCCGACCACCGGCACCTACTCTGGTCTGTACGTACAGTGGCGGGCCGGTCACGGCCACCGCCAGCCCGACGAGTAGCAGCAGGGGGATGAGCAGGGGCGCCGCGAGCAAGATCAAGGCGAGGTCGAGTCCTCTTTTCGCCCACCTGTCTGCCGTCGTCAATGGACCGGAACGCAGTTGGAACCAGGGCAGGCCGCCGTACCTCCGCAGGCGGGCCGGCCGGAGGAGTCCGTACACCGGGCGGGCGAGCACGAGGATCGGCACCCGGTGGGCGCGACAGGCGGCGATCAGCCGTGCATCGGCGGCGTCGAGGGATTGCTTCAGCAGCAGCAGCTTTGGCTGGTATTGAGCGAGTACGGCTGGCAGTGCCTCCAGGTCTACCGGTCCGCGCAGGCGGAGCGCGACGTCGAACTCCTCGTCGAGCCGGTCCGCCGGGCTCTCGGGCCCATCGTTCTCTAGGACCAGGACCCTTCCGCCCCGGCTCCCGTCCGGGCTGCTGGAGTGCCGACGGCCAGCTCCACCGTTCGGCATCCGGGGTGCGACCCGCCGATCGGCGCCAGGCAGGACGGAAGCCGGCGCCGACGCGTCCGCGTGACTCGGCATGCGTGTACTCCAAACCAGGTCTCGGCCGTTAACCCCGCAAATCGGATGTAAGCACTATATATCTTGCTCAGCCGCCTACAGGTAACATATAGCTTGAAAACGTGTAATAGATCTTGAGTCATTCGTTGAAGGCGGCGCTGGTTCCTGCATGATGGGCAGGTGCCCCCAGGTCGTCGCCAGATCTTCGCCGTCTCCGGCATCCTGCACCCGCCGCCGGGTGAACCGGCTCCGCGCCGCAGCGCACTGCTCGACCACGCGATCTCGTTGACCGGCGTGCCGGTGGCGAAGGTCTGCCTGGTGCCAACCGCCACCGGTGACCAGCCAGACGTGATCGAGTCCTTTTACGCGGCGGTCGGCGACGCCAAGCAGGTGATCCCGTCCCACCTGCAGCTGTTTCCTCGGCCGAACGTCGACGACGTCGGGGCGTTCCTGCGCGAGCAGCAGCTGATCTGGGTGACGGGCGGCAGCGTGGTGAATCTGCTCGCTGTGTGGCGGGCGCACCGGGTTGACGCCATCCTTCGCGAGTGCTGGGCGGCCGGTGTGGTGCTGGGCGGGGGCAGCGCCGGCAGCATCTGCTGGCACACCAGCGGGGTGACCGACTCGTTCTCCGAGCGGCTCGACCCGGTCACCGACGCGTTGGGGTTGTTGCCGTACAGCAACGGCGTGCATCACGACCTGGCGGACCAGCCGCGTCGGAGGCGGTACCTGGAGTGCGTCGCGTCAGGCGACCTGCCGGCCGGGCACGCCACCGACGACGGAGTCGGCCTGCACTACGTCGGTACCGAACTGGTCGAGGCGGTCAGCAGCCTGCCCGGCGCCGGGGCGTACCGGGTAGAGCCGGGCGAACGGCACGGGACAGTGGTGGAACGGTCGATCCCGACCCGGCTGATCGGTGCCGCCCGGCGGACGTGAGCCGGGACCGGCGGGATGCTCGACGCCGTTGGCGTCAACCCGCTAAGCCATGATCAATCATGCCGTGACCCGGCGGTTCGCATGCAGCCCGGCACGGAGTTCGTCGTCGCTCATCACCAGGTAGACGAGGCCGCAGTCGGCCGGACCGGTGGCACCGGGCAGGCACAGCGTGCAGGGCTCGCCCGGCCGGATCGGGCATTTCGCCTCGGGGCGTCGGTGGTGCACTCGCGCGGTCATACCCTCACGGTCCCGGGTCGACGCGGCCGGCGGCAGGGCCGGACGGCACCCGGCGAGCCGGACCTCAGGCCTGGGACGGGGCGCCACGGTAGGTGCCCGGCCGTACTACTGTGCCGACGGCGGCGCGCGGCGGAAGAGATGGGTGGCATGGGATTCGGGGCGAACTGGTCGCTGCGCGACCACGACGGCGTGCTGCTGGCTGATCTGGCCGTGACCGACGGCGACTTCCCCTGGTTGTACGCCACCTTCCGGCCGACCGAGTCGTTCGCGCCGCTGCGGCCGATCTTCGACGCGGAGCTGCGGGCGATGCGGGTGGTCGAGGACGGTCCGGACGACGGCGCCTGGGAGCGGGCGTACCAGCAGGTTCGGGCCGCGGTCGTGCTGATCGACCCGGACGGGGCGGCGGTGCCGGAGTTCCTGCTGCACGTCGAGGGCGACGAGGCCTGGTGGCGGTGGAGCGACGAACCGTTCGACGAGGACGACGAGGACGGACCGTTCGACGAGGACGAGAAGGACGGCGGCAGCGACGGCGGCGGCGAGCCTGTCTCCGGGAACCAGACGGGCGACCGGTGATCCGCCGACGGGCCGGTGCGCTGCTGCTGGCGGCGGTGCTGCTCGCCGGCTGTGCCGGTCAGCTGCCGCAACCGGGTCCGCAGCCACCGGACAACGATGTGGCACCCGTTCCCACGCCGACGCCGGTGCCGTCGGCGGACCCGTCACCTGACTGCCCGGACTCCGGAGCGCTGCTCAGTCTGGGTGCGGTGGACGCCGCGATGGGTCTGCGGGCGATGCCGATTCGGCTGGTCAAGGGTGCCGAGGAACCGGTGCACGTCGACGGCTTCCCGGAGCTCACGGTCCTCGACGGGCAACTGCAGCCACTGGCGGTCGAGGTGATCGAGGGTGCCGAGGTGATCGCCCGGGTCGACACCGTGGCCGGCAGCCCTGTTCCGGTCACGGTGCAGCCGGGCGAGCGGGCCGGCGCGGTCCTGGTCTGGCGCAACACCGTGGACGATGTACGGGTGCCGCCGACGCACGGCAGCTTCCTGGCCGTGGCGCCGGCTGCGGGCGTACCGGCGCAGGTGCTGGAGCCCGACGGCGGCCTCGACATCGGCACCACCGGCCGGGTCGCGGTCAGTCCGTGGGCCCCGGTCGACTGATCGCCGCCTGCAGGTCAGCGCGGCCACCGATCATTTGAGCGACTGCTCAAACTCGTGCTAACCTCTCAGTTGAGCGTTCGCTCAAACCAGGGAGGTCTGGCGTGCTGTACATCGAGACGCTGATCCAGGCCCCGGTTGACCAGGTGTGGCGGTACACCCAGGACCCGGCCCGGCACGCCCGGTGGGACCTGCGCTTCACCCGGATCGAGCCGTACGGGTCGCAGGGACGGTTCCGGTACGCCACCCGGCTGCTGCCCGGCCTGACCGTCGCCGGCACCGGACAGTCCACCGGCGAGCGCCGCCGACCCGACGGCTCCGCTGCCTCCGCGTTGCGGTTCACCTGCGACCACAAGCTGTCGCTGATCCGAGCCGGCCACGGCTTCTGGCGCTACCAGCCGACCCTCAACGGCGTCCGGTTCTGGACCGGCTACGACTACACGCCCGGGTGGGGTCGCCTCGGCCCGCTCGCCGACCGGGCCTTCCGCCCTGCCTTCGGCTGGGCTACCGCGTGGTCGTTCGACCGGCTGCGACTGTGGCTGGAGCAGGGCGTACCGCCGGAGCGCAGCCGCGACCGGGCACTCGCCGAGGTCACCGCCCGGCTCATCCTGGTGGTCGCCGCCGTCGCGCTCGATCACCGGCTCGCGCTGGTGGCCGTACCGCTGGTCGCGCTCGCGCCGCCGCTGCCGACCACCCCGGCGGCCCGACGGTGCCGGCCGCGCCGCTACCGGCGGGCCGCCACCCGTGTGACCCGGGCAGTGCCCCGGTGACCTCGATCTTCCGACAGGCGCTCGGTGCCGACTTCGACCGGCTGCACCCGCGACTGCGGCAACGCTTCGGGATCAGCAGTCAGGAGCGGACGAGCTGCGTCGGCACCGGGGTGATGGACCGGATCTGGCACGGCCCGGCGGTCACCGTGCCGTTGCTGCGCCTCGGCGCGACCCGCCACATCCTCTTTCCCGAGCAGGGCGCCGACGTCCCGTTCAGCATCGGCAACTACGCGTACCGGGACAGCTTCGGCCGGGAGACGGTCACCTTCGTCCGCACCTTCGACGTCGCCGCGCACCGTCGCCGTCGGTTCGACGCGACGATGGTCTACAGCCCGGCCCGGTCGGCCATCGTGGACTATCTCGGCACCCATCAGCACTACGCGGTGCTGCTGAGCCTCGCCGTCGACCGGCGCGGCGGGCTGGTGGTCCGTACCGGCGAGCAGCGCTACGCCGGCCGGCGTTTTCCCCACGCCCTGTCCGGCTGCGCCGAGGTCCACGAGTGGTGGGACGGCTCCGACGGGTGTTTCCGGATCGAGGTACGGGTGACCAACCGCTTCCTCGGCCCGGTGTTCGGGTACCGGGGCCGGTTCACGGCACAGTACGTGGACACGGGGACGGCCCCGGTACCCGCTGCGGTGCGCCCGCTGCGGGAGAATGCTCGGGTATGAACAGTGCCCCCACCTCCACCAGGCAACGGTTGATGGACGGGGCGGTGCAGGCGATCCGCAGGTACGGCATCGCCGGAGTGTCCGCCCGTACCGTCGCCGGCTGCGCCGGAGTCAACCAGGCGCTGGTCTTCTACCACTTCGGCACCCTTGACGACCTGCTCGTCGCGGCCTGCCAGACGGCCACCGCCGAGCGGGTGGCCGACTACCGGGACCGGTTCGCCGCCGTACGGTCCCTCGGCGAGCTGCTCGACCTGGGCCGTGAACTGCACGAACAGGAACGCGAGGCCGGCAACGTCGCGGTGCTGGCCCAGGTGTTGGCGGGTGCGCAGACCGACGAGCGGCTCGCTCCGGCTGCGGCGGCCGCGCTGCGGCTGTGGACCGACGAGATCGAACTGGTGCTCCGCCGGGTGCTGGCCGGATCGCCGTTGGCCGGGTTGGCGGACCCGCCTGGCCTGGCCCGCGCCGTCGCCGCCGGGTTCATCGGCCTGGAGCTGTACGAAGGGGTCGACCGGCCCGGCGCCGACGACGTGTTGGCCGCGTTGGAACAGTTGGCGGTGCTGGTCGACGTCGTCGACGACCTGGGGCCGGTCGCCCGCCGGGCATTGCAGGGCAGGCTCGCCCGCCGCAGCCGGGGTCGGGCCACGCCGGGCAGCCGGAGCTGACGCGCGGTGGGATCCGGCGGACGGGCGGGCCGGAGCTGACGCGCGGCGGCGCCCGGCCGGCCGGGTCACAGCGGCCCCAGCACGCTGCCCGGGTCCGCGTCCAGCGTCAGCGTCTCCAGCACCGTCAGCAGTTGGCGTTCCTCGTACCTGAAGTGGGACTCCATGATCGCGGCCAGGCCGTCCAGGTGCCGGTCCAGCTCGGCGGGCGGCGCGGCCCGCGCCACGGCGGCCTGTAGCCCGCTCAGCAAATACGCGATCATCGAGTGGTCCTGCCGCAGGTTGCGCAGCGTGTCCTGCAGCTCGGGATGCTGCGCGGCGATGGCCGGGAACAGTCGATCGTCCTCGCCCTCGTGGTGGGCGGTCAGGGCGGCGCAGAACCCGTGACAGAACAGCAGCAGATCCCGGGTCGCCGACTCCGCCGGCCGGCCGGCGGCCAACGCCTCCCGGGTAACGGTCAGCGCCTCCCGGAGCCGGTTGTGTACGCCGCGCAGTTCGCGGCTCCAGGCCACCAGCCTGGCTTCGTCGCCCTCACCCACGGGTGAAGGGCGAAGGAACGACGGTCGTCAACGTCGTGCTCCCTCCGGTCCGGCGCCTCCATGCCTGACACGGACTGCCACCGGCACGCGACGCTGCGGCGAGGTTACCAGATGTGGCCCCGGACCGACCGGCCTGGCCGGACCGGTCAGTCTTGTAGACAGAGGACTGTGACCAGGTTGTCGCCGTATTTACGATGGCAAACTTGGCGGGCGGTGATAAGGTTACTGTACGGCGACTCACGGGGAGACAGATCATGCTTCGACTTGAGCCATGTGCATTCATTGTCCGGTGACCCGGCCAGCGATTCGACGCTGTTTCGCTTGGCGGTCGACGGCCGCGCCGGCCGGCCCGCGCTGTCGTAGCCTCGGTCAGCGGTAACTGACCTATCGGTGGCCGGATTCCGGCCACGAGGAATCAGCGGTTCGTCGCGTTGCGCGACGTGCCTGGTGCCCGCGCCCGCCAACCGGCCAAGCCGGTCTGCGGTGCAGTCCATCTGTGTGCAATCCGCGGCCAGCGTCACGCCCTGGTCGGGACCCGACCGCCTGTCGTCGGGCTGCCGGCACTTGCCGGGCCGATGCCGGGTAACCGTTGTCGACCACTACCTGTTCCGTCTGATCGGCGCGATTCCCGACACCGTCCGGAGAGTCGCAGCTGATCGCTGTCTGCCAATGGCAGTTCCGTCGGATTCTGCCTGTCGACGTCAGCGGAGGTGATGTGTGATGGAGACCGACTGACCCGTTTCGACCGTTCCGATCCTGCGTCACGGCTGAAGTGCCGGAAACCACTGGATGCCGTACGCGAGATACAGTTCCGGATCGTCGAAATCCGTGAACACCTCGCCGACCGCGTCCGGCTGCAGCAGTTCACTGCCGGGCTGCGGTGTGTCCAGTAACCGAACGGGCTCCCCGGTCACTCGCCGCACCCACTTGGGCAACCGGTCCGGGTCGAATCTCACTCGCAGCTCGAAGCGCCGGCACCGTCGGGTAGCCGTCAACACGTAGTGCGGTGAGGCGATCTGGCTCGGCCCCAGCCGGGTGACCACACTGAAGTCGCACGACTCACCGGCGGCGAGTGGCCGGGGCAGGCCCACGACCAACTGTGACCGCTGCGGCAGCGGTCGTTCGTGCCTGATCAGCCGCCCACCCCAGTGCACGTCTGCCCGGATGTCGAGCCCGTCGCTGCCTGGTGGGCAGGGCAGCGACATACCGAGCACGACCTCGTCGACGCCGTCCCGGTCGGCGACGATCCGCCGTTCCTCGTACGCCTCCATCGTCGGGGTGTCCAGCCGGACCAGCACCCGCAGCCCGGCGACGTGCCAGCCGGCGCCGACCGGGCTGGAGCTGCGCCGGCCCAGCTCCTGGCCGATCGCCTCGGCCAGCAGCACTTCCGCTTCGTTGATCCGGCGCAGCGCGGTCCGGTCCTCGCGACCCAGCCGTCGGGCCAGCCAGGCGACCCGGCCACGGAAATGCGCGTCCTGCGCCTGCGGGTGCAGCCCCAGCGCGACCCTCGCCGCCAGCGCCATGTCGTCCGGTAGGCGTCGGACCTGGCTGTTCAGCTCGGCGATCACCCGCTCGCGCAACTCAGCGGGCTCGTCGTCGCGGTTCACCGCACTGTTGCCGCAGAGCGTACGCAGGTGGTCGCCGAGCCGACCGGACAGATCGGGTGCCGACACACCGCGACCGGCCCGCAGGGTGCGCAGCTCCGACTTGACCTCCACAGCGGACACGGATGTCACCGTCCTTCCTGGGCGAGTCACCTTGTCCTCGCCGTGACATCAGCACCAGATTCTGTCACGCGATGCGACTTTTGCGGACGTTCACCATGGCCGAGACTGGTTACAGCGGGATCCGGCGTGGTCCGCTCCTGCGCGGAAGGGCGTGAGCCGCCGTGCCTCCGTGTCCCGATCTGTGGGTGCCGGGACCGGTTCACGTGGTCGACGCGTGGACAACGGGGATGGCTCCGGTACCCGCAGCGGGGACAGCTCCGACGCCCGCAGCGGGAAGATCCGGCCACCCGGCCCGCCCCGCCGGACGGTCATCCACCGCCGGGCGGCTCCCCGTCGGCCGGGTCGAACAGGGACGACGGAGGCCCGGCCGCAGCCACGGGGCCGGGCCGGTGACTGGGCGGTGCCAACGGCCGCTCCGGCTGCCGGCTGAACAACCGTACGCCCGATCGCGCCGTGGTCGTCCGGACGGTGACCGGCAGGGTGACCATCCGCACCGGCTCAGGCGGGGCGGTGAAGCCACGACTGCCCCATCGGACCCAGATCGCCACTCGACCAGCGGCAGCCTCGGCGAGCAGTTTCTCCACCGTACGGTGCCGGTCGGTGTGGTCCACCTCGACCACCAGCGGCGGCGCGTCGGGTCGGGCACAGGCCACGTCGACGACCGAGTGCCGGCCCTGCATCGGCGGCGGCAGCGGCAGTACGCTGGCCGCCCGCCGGTACACCCGCCAGCCCTGCCCAGCACCCCACCGCACCACGGCGTCGATGATCGTCCTGGTGACCTGTTCGGTGCCGAGATCGGTGAAGGTCAGCGTGGCCAACTGGTCGCCCAGCCCGGCGGCCACTCGCGCCGCGTCGGCACCGTCGGTCACAACGGCAGCCAGGCGAGTACGTCCCGGATCTTGGCGTCCCAGTAGCTCCACACGTGGTCACCGGCTTCGAAGTCGACAGTGAGTGGAACGCCCCGGGCGGCGCATGCGTCGCGGAACCGGACGTTGTCCGGGTACAGCACGTCCTCGGTGCCGCAGCACAGCCAGAGCTGTGGCAACGCCGTCGGGTCGGCCCGGTCGAGCACCGCGAGCAGGTCGTCGTCGCTGCCGGCGATGTCCTGCTCGCCGAAGACCCGCCGCATCAGCGGGTCGGTGGCGGACACCGACGGTCCGTGCTGGCGGGCGGCCACGTCGAGTACGCCGGACAGGCTGGCCGCCGCCGCGAACCGGTGCGGCTGGCGCAGCGCCCAGCGCAACGCCCCGTACCCGCCCATCGACAGGCCCGCGACGAAGGTGTCCTCCCGCCGTCGGGAGACCCGGAAGAACGAGTCGACCACGGCCGGCAGTTCGGTGGACAGGAAGGTCCAGAACGGCGCTCCGTGCACCTCGTCGGCGTACATGCTGCGGTGCACCTGGGGCATCACCACGGCCAGGCCGCGCTCCTCGGCGTACCGCTCGATGGAGCTGTACCGGGTCCAGGCGGTGGCGTCGTCGGTGAGCCCGTGCAGCAGATAGAGCACCGGGGGATCGGTGTCGCCGGCCCGCGCCGGAGCGCCGATCCGGGTCCTGGTGTGCTGGGGCAGCAGGACGGTCATCGAGGTGGCCTGCTCCAGAACGTCGGAGTAGAAGTCGACCCGCAGGTGTGCCATCCGCCCAGTGTGCCGGTTCACCGGACGGCGGCCTCCGGTCGGGTCAGTCGTTCCCGGCGCCGCGCCGTTCCCGACGGACCTGGCCCGGCGGTACCCCGTACGCCCGTTTGAAGGCCCGGCAGAACGCCGCCTCCGACTGATAGCCGAACCGGCGGGCGACGACCGGCAGCGGGTCCGCGCAGCGCTGCAGATGGTCGTGGGCCAGCTGCAGCCGCCAGGTCGCCAGGTAGCGGATCGCTGGTTCACCGACCAGCTCGGTGAACCGGGCGGCGAACGCCGACCGGGACATGCCGGCCTGCTGAGCCAGGGTGCTCACCGTCCAGTCCCGGTCCGGCTCGCGGTGCAGTGCGGTCAGCGCCCGGCCGATCTGGTCGTCGCGTAGCGCGGCCAGCCAACCCTGGCGCGCCTCCGGAGCGGCGTCCAACCAGGACCGGATCGCCTGGATCACCAGTACATCGGCCAGCCGGGTCAGCATCGTCTCACCGCCCGGTCGCAGCGCCTGTGCCTCCCGGGTGACCAGCCGCAACGTGCTGTGCAGCCACCCCGACTCGTCGTCGTCGAACCGGTCGAGATGCAGCACCGGCGGCAGCTGGGCGATCAGCCGCCGGGCGGCGACGTGGTCCGGGCGCAGCACCGCGTACGTCACCTGGGTGAGCTCGCCGCCGCCACCGTGCCGCATGATTTCGTACCGGTCGCTGAGCTGCTGCACCGGGATGTCGAACAACGGCCGCGTCGACGCGGCCGGGGCGCTGCGGAACCGGTGCGGGACACCGTCCGGGATCAGCGTCAGACTGCCCGGCCCGATCAGGTACGGCTGGGCGTCGCCCACCTCCAGCCAGCACCGGCCGGCGGTGACGACCTGCAACGTCATGCAGCCCGGCAGGGCGGGCACGTCGATGCCCCACGGGGCGGTCAGCTCGGCCCGGCAGTAGAGGGTGCCGGTCAGCCGGAACATGTGCAGGGTCTCGCCGAGCGGGTCGCTGATCGCCGGGATCGCGCAACCGGGTGTCGTCCACACCCTGCCCAGCTTCCCGGAGAGTTTGCCAACCGTCCACAAGCCTGGACGCTACGCAAAGAAATCAGGCATCACGATCATTGTTCCGCCGCCGACGCCCCGGCAGGCTGATCGGTAAGGCAGCACCCGCCCGGGTCGGACGATTCGCCGACCCAGGCGGGTGGCCAGCAGCGGACGGTAAAAGCCTGTCCGCGACACCCAGACCGAACGGGAGATCCCACGCCATGTCACGACCGTCAGTGCTCGTCACCGGGGCGACCGGCAAGACCGGCCGGCGCATCGCCGACCAGCTCACCACACTCGGCCACCCCGTGATCCGGGCCAGCCGCCAGGGCGAGCAGCCGTTCCACTGGGCGGAGCCGGCCAGCTGGCCCGCCGCGCTGCGCGGGGTGGACGCCGTTTACCTGTCGTACTCGCCGGACCTAGCCGCACCCGAAGCGCCCACCGTGGTCGAAAAGTTCACCGCCGCCGCCCGCGACGCCGGTGTCCGCAAACTGGTCCTGCTCTCCGGTCGGGGCGAGACCAACGCCGGCCGCTGTGAGGCGATCGTCGCCAGTTCCGGGCTGACCTACGGCATCGTGCGGGCCAGCTGGTTCAACCAGAACTTCACCGAAGGACACCTGCTCGGCCCGGTCCTGGCCGGGACGGTGGCCCTGCCCGCCGGCGAGGTGGCCGAGCCGTTCGTGGACGTCGACGACGTCGCCGACGTCGCGGTGGCGGTGCTCACCGACCGCCGGCACGACGGCCGGATGTACGACGTCACCGGGCCGCGCCTGCTCACCTTCGCGCAGGCGACGGCGGAGATCGCCGCGGCCAGCGGCCGGGCCGTGGGCTACCAGCCGGTCACCGCCGAGCAGTTCCATCTCGCCCTGGTCTCGCAGCTGGGGCCGGACTACGCGCGGCTGCTCACCGACCTGTGCGTGGAGGTGTTCGACGGGCGCAACGCGTCGCTCGGTGACGGCGTCGAGCGGGCGCTGGGCCGGGCCCCGCGGGACTTCGCCGACTTCTGCCGGCAGGCGGCCGCCGCCGGGGTGTGGCGGCGGTGACCACCGTCGCCGGCCAGGCAACCGACGCACCCCGCACCAGCACCCGTACCCGCAGCCAGAAGGTGATCCTCGGCGTCGCCGGCCTGGTCGTGGTCGGTATCGGGGGCGCGGTCCTGACCGCACCGGACGCCTTCCACGCCGGCAACGGCATCGACTTCGCCGGCAACAGCAGCCTGCTCAGCGAGACCCGGGCAGCCGGCGGGGCACTGCTGGCCACCGGGATCCTGGTCACCCTCGGGGCGTTCGTCCGCCGGCTGACCTTCGCCGCGGCGCTGATCGGGGCGACCGTCTATCTGGCGTACGGACTGTCCCGGCTGCTCAGCATCGCTCTGGACGGGATGCCGGCCACCGGTCTGGTCGCCGCTGCCGTCGCCGAGCTGGTCCTCGGCACGGCCTGCGGGTACGTCCTGCACCGTAACCGCCGTGCAGGTGCGAATCCGGCACCGTAACCGTCGCGCAGGTGCGAGTCCTGCCGGTAACCGTCGCACAGGTGCGCGCCCGGTCACCCCAACCGGGCGCGCCATGCGTCGAAGTCGTCGGCAAGCGGGTCGTCACCGGCCGCCCGGCAGCTGCCGGTGGCCACCTCCAGCAGCCGCTGCCAGACCGGCAGGTACGCCGCCGGTTCCGGCGGGGGCCGGCCGGGGGCGGCCCGGTACGCGCTGGCGAGCAACGCGTGCGCGGCCAGCGCCAGCCGCCGTCCGTCGGCGTACGCCGACGCCGTGGGCAGCACGTCGACGGCGACCGTCGCCAGCTGCACCGCCGCCTCCAACGACAGCCCGGACAGCCAGCGCATCGATGTGGTCCAGAGCAACGTCGGATCGCTGCGCGGCGTCGCCGTCTCCAGCGGTGTCGCCTGCCCGGCCCCGGCGGTGTGCCGCTGCGCCACCGCTGTCAGCGTCGGCTGGGCCGCCCGGTCCAGCCAGTCGTCGGCCGGCACCCACAGCAGGCCCCGGTCCCGCACGGTCGGCAGCACCAGCCGCGCCAGGCTGCGACCCATCTCCGGTGGGAACGGCACCGGGCCACCGGCCATCGAGAGCAGCCCGTCGACCACCCGCAACTCGGCCTCCAGCGCCTGCCGGGCCTGGCCCGGCGGGAGACCGGCGGCGATCACCGCCGCCGGTACGAAGCCCTCGACCACCCGGCCGTCGACGAAGTTCAGCAGTGCCGACACCACCGCTGCACTGTGTACGTACCCACTGTCGACGGTGCCGTCCGCGTCATTGCTGTCCGCGTCGTTTCCGTCTGCGTCGGGATGGCCGTAGTAGCCCAGCGCGGCGTTGGCCGAGGCGATCGCGAGGTGCGGGTCACCGTCCGGTGCCAGCGTCGCGGCGTTGGACGCCAGCACCCGGGCCAGGTCCCGGCGTCGCGGGTGGGCCGGATCGCCGCCGGTCACCGACAGATAGGCCAGGACCGCCGCGTCGGCGTCGACCTCCGCCGAGGCGGCCCACCCCGTACCGACTGGGCGAGACCACGGCGGGCCAGCACGTCGGCCAGCGTCAGCTCCGCGTCGGGCACGGCACCGACCAGCCCGGCGTACGCGCGTACCGCGTCGTCCAGCGCCGCCACCGCCGCCGCCGGATCCCGGTCGGCGAGGTACAGCGAGCCGAGCCGGTAGCACAGGCCACCCAGCCCGGTCCGCCGTCGCGCGTCGTCCGGCGCGTCGTCGAGCAGCTCACCGGCCAGGTCGACGGCCTGCCGCTGGCAGCGGACCGCCGCCGACCAGTCACCCCGCCGGCTGTGGTCGGCCGACTCGCCGACCAGCTCGTCGATGCGTGACTCGGGCGGCCGGTCCGGGACCACCGTCCGGGTCACCGCCCACTGCGCAGATCGTCCGGAACCACGTCGTCCAGACTGATCTGCTCGAACGTGGCGGTGCAGCGGTCACCGGTGGGCGACTGGGCGAGGAAGCCGGCCCGGGTCGGCGCATCGGCGGCACCGGTCAGCCGGAACAGTCGGGCGAACTGCCACGACATGCCGTCGAGTGAGTAGTGGAACGCGTACGCCGACCCCTTGCGCAGCACCCGGAGGTGGACGCTGGACGCTTCGACGGTGACCGCGTTGGCGTCGTCGGAGGTGCCGTTGGTCACCACGGTCACCACCATCGGCCGACCCTGCGGTGAGTATTCGAAGCACAGCTTCGCCCAGTGTTCCTCGTCGATACGCAGACACAGCACGCCGGCGTCGAACGCGGCCGTGAAGTCGACCGTGACCCGGGCGGAGAGCGCGAACTCGCCGTCCGGGCAGTCGAACAGCAGCGCCGGTGCGTTGTGGGTGCGGTACTCGCCGACCGGGTCGACGAACCAGTCGGTGCCGGCGCCTGCGGTGAGCGACAGGGCCTGCCGACCGGCGTGATGATCCGCTGCCACCGGCGTGTGCTGCCAGGCGAGCGGCGGCAGCCCGGCGATCGCGGGCGGCGGAGGTGCCTGCGGGGTCATCCTGCCTCCCGGCGGGGCATGTCGGTCTCGTCGGACGCGCACATCGATCTGGTCGGAACTGCAATGCTGCCACGGGCCGGCATCCCGCCGCTGGCCCGGCCCGTCGGCTCCGGTACCCGGCCGGCCTTGACCCCGGGCCGGCCTTGACCCCGGCTGGCCTTGACCCCGGCTGGCCTTGACCCTCGACCTGGTCGAGGCCGCAGAGTCCATGGACGTGGAGAGCGACATGCACAGCATCGGCGAGACGGCCCGCGCCAGCGGGCTGACCGTCAGCGCGCTGCGGTTCTACGACGCCGCC
The DNA here is from genome assembly GCF_027497315.1 of Solwaraspora sp. WMMA2059. Classification (GTDB taxonomy): domain Bacteria; phylum Actinomycetota; class Actinomycetes; order Mycobacteriales; family Micromonosporaceae; genus Micromonospora_E. The sequence continues at coordinate 514,888 of NZ_CP114908.1, forward strand.
GGCGTGCTGGTGCCGGCCGCGGTGGATCCGCACACCGGCTACCGGTGGTACGCCGTGAGTCAGCTGCGCGCCGCCCGGCTGCTGGCCGGGCTGCGCCGGGTCGGCCTGCCGCTGGCCGAGATCACCGAGGCGGTCCGGGCGTTGCCCGACGTCACGGTGGCCCGGCGGCTGCTCGACGTGCACCTGCGCCGGCTGCAGGACGGCCTGGCCGATGCCCGTCGGGAGCTCTCCCGCATCCATGCCCTGCTCGATGCCGAGGAGAACCGAACCACCATGACCACAACCACGACCCGGGTCACCGTCGACGCCGCCGACCTGGCCGGCGCGCTGGACGCCGTACGGTTCGCCGTCGGCACCGACCCCGAGATTCCCGCCCTGGCCGGGGTGCACGTCGAGGTCTCCACCGACGCCGTACGGTTGGCCGCGACCGACCGTTACCGCATGGCGGTCGCCGAACTCGTCCCGACGGCGGTCGACGGCCCGGCGGTGACGGTCCTGGTGCCCGGCGGCTTCGTGACCGGCGTACGCAGCCAGGTCGACCGTAACCCGGTAGCGGAACTGGCCTTCGGTCCGGACGGCGTCGACGCCTGCGCGCCGGGCTGGCGGATCACCACCGACCCGCTGGACCACGACTTTCCCGACTACCGGCCGTTGCTGCCGGTCCGGGGCGCCGAGGGCCGACGGCAGGTCACCGTGGACGCCACCGAGTTGCGACGGGCGCTGGCACCCGACCGGGCCCCGGCGGTGGTACGCGAACACCTCGGCGTCGCCCACCCGGTCGCGGTGCTGGCGGCGACCGACGACGGTACCGTCGAATGCGTCGACGAGGCGGCCTGGCAGGCCGCACCGGATCGGTACGTCGCGGTGAACCGGGAGTTCCTGCTGCAGGCGGTGGTGGCCGCCGGCGGCGGTCAGCTGGTGCTGGAGCTGGACGGGCCGATCCGGCCGCTGGCCGTGCGACTGCCCGACGACGACCGGAGCTGTTCGCTGCTGATGCCGATCCGGCACTGACGTCGGCGCGGTCCGGCCCGGGACGGGGCCCAGGGCCGGACCGCGCCGCGCGCGGCAACCATCGTGCTGCCGCGCAGGGCGACCGCGAACTGCGCCAACGGAGGCAAGGTGCTCGGGGTCACCGGTGGCTCCACCGTGCAGGGGGCGCAGATCGTGACCTCGGACGACAACGGCCAGAACCACACGCTCTGGCGGTTCGTCTGACCCGTACCGGCTCGGGCCGGTCGCCCGTACCCGGGCGGCCGGCCCACCCGGCGGCCGGCCGGACTCGCGCAACCGGCCGCGCGGTCTCTGTCAGTGGTCGACGGTCCCGGCCGCAGCCATCACCCGCAGCGCGTTGGCGTCGACCCGCAGCCTGATCGGGGTCTCCCCGCACACCTCACCGTCGATCTCCACGGGCGCCGGCCGGTCCGTCTCGACCAGCAGCTCGCCGACCGCGAGGAACGGGTCGTGCCGCAGGGTACGCCGGTGGCCGGTCGCCGCGTTGCGTACCGTCGCACCCAGCAGGCTCTGCCGGGTCGCGCCGCCGACCGGGTACGCCACCAGCAGCCGGTCGTCGGCGTTGGCGTCCGCGGTGATCGGCCGGCCGGCCTGGTGACCGCCGTTGGCGACGTACAGCTGATGGGTCTGGAAGTCCCGGTTGCTGCTGGCGGTCCGGACGCTGACCCGTAGCGGACGGTGCCGGGCCATCAACGCCGCCGCCGTCGCCGGATAGGCGAACTTGCCGACCACCCGTTTCAGCCGGGGCGGAGTACGCAGCATCACCTCGGCGGACAGCCCGATACCGACGTGGTTGGCGAACGACAGATCACCGGCGAGGCCGAGATCGACGTCGATCACCTTGCCGGAGCTGATGACGCGGACCGCCGCGTCCAGGTCGATCGGGATCCCGAGGGTACGGGCGAAGTTGTTGGTGGTGCCCAACGGCAGCAGCCCGAGCGCGATGTCGCGGTGGGCGAGCAGCCGGGCGGCGGCCCCGATGGTGCCGTCCCCGCCGCCGGCGATCAGCAGGTCCGGGGCCATCCGGACCGCCTCGTCCAGGCTGCTCTCCAACTCACCGGGCTCGTCGACCGGGTAGCTGGCGATCAGCTCGAAGCCGGCGTCGGTCAGTCTGCGGGCGGCGTCGGTGTAGAACCGGCGGCCCCGGCGGGACCTGGCGTTGACGATCAGCACCGCCCGCCGTTGCTGCCGGATGGCGTCGGTCAACTCCTGCTTGGTCCGCACGGCCAGACCTTATCCTCACCGGCCGCGCGACCCCCTGGCCCGGGGGTCGCGCGGCCGGTGAGGATCTCACCTGTCAGGTGTCGTCAGCTCACCGTCACCGCCGAGCTGGCGGTCACTGCCACCGCACCGCCGGTCAGCTGGTGGGTGAAGGTGAACTCGCCGGGTCGGCGGGTGCGTACGTGCAGCTCCCAGGTCAGGTCGGTGCCGGCGGTCAGCGCCACCTCCGGCGAGATGGTGCCGACCAGGGCGCCGTCCTGCACGGACATCGGGATCCGGACCCAGGCCCCGTCGACCCGCAGCTGCACCGCGACGTCGCGGGCGAGCAGGTCACCGTCGGGGTGGGTGACCGTCAGCGTCGACTCGGCGGTGCCCTGGTCGACCCCGCTCGGGTTGACCACCCGGACCTCGGGATGGAACCAGCCGTCGACCTCGGCGCTCTGCGGGTAGGTCGAGGTGATCGTCGCCGCCTCGGCCAGCACGAGGGACGACTCGGCGTCGACCAGCCCGCTGTACCAGCCGGTGTCCAGCTCCAGTTGGAGCTGGTACCGGCCGGGCTGCGGGTCGGCGACCTCGAACCCGTACGGCTGGGCCGCCCAGTCGAGGTAGCCGGCCCGGATCTCGGCGCCGGTCGGGTCGGACAGCCGCAGCACCGGCCGGGCCTCGTTGGGCGCCAACGCCCGTACCGCCGGCACGACGTCCTCCAGGCGGGTCACCGCCGGCAGGTCGACGAACGGCCGTACGTCGGTGGCGCGCACCGTCGCGAACGGGTGACCGTGCGCATCGGTCACCGACCAGTCCACCTCGACCGAACCGGGTTCCGGTGTCGAAGCGGCCAGCTCGACCTGCGCCGCGCCGCCGAAGCCGAACGTGGCGTCGAACGGGTCGATCCAGTCCATCTCCGGCAGGATCTCGCTGACCAGCCACCAGTCGCGTTCCAACCGGGGCAGCTGGTGCACGGTGACCGCCTGGTAGCTGTCCAGCGTCGCGACAAGCGGTCCGGGCCCGAACGAGTACGCCCACGGCGCGGTGCCGGCCGGGCGCAGGTAGACGGTCGCCTCATGGCCGCTGCCGACCAGGTCGGCGGCGAGGTCCACCCGGGCCGACAGATCCTGGGCCGCCTCGGCCCCGGCCGGCCCACCGGCCAGCACCCGGGGCGCGAACAGCACCTCGTCGTCGTCGAACACCGTGATCACCTTGTGCAGTAGGTACGACGTACCATCGTCGGTCGCGGCCTTGCGCACCACCAGGGTGTACCGGTCGACGGCGGCCGGCGTCTCGAAGGTGAGGGTGCCGGCGTCGTCGGTGGCACCGACCGGGATCACCGCGCCGTCGTGGACCAGCTCGACCGCGGCGCCGGCCAGCGGGCCGGGTTCGGCGTCCGGAGCATCGACCGTACGTGCGGTGAGGCTCACCCGGGGCGGACGCACCCGGAACGACCCGGTCAGGTACTCGAGCGTCACGGCATAGTTGCCCAGCTCGGCCCGCTGCACCGTCCAGCTGACCGTCTGGTTCACGCCGGAGCCGACGTTGACCGTGGTGGTCGCCGCCGACTCACCGTCGACCCGCAGCACCGCCTGGTACGGACCGGCCGCCGCGCCGATGTTCTTCACCTGGGCGGTGACCCGTACCGGTTCGTTGCTCTTCACCACCTCCGGGTCGACCGTCAACCCGTGCACGGCGAAGTACGGCTGCCCTTCCTCGGCCGGGCGGGCCGCCCAGTCGATCGCGTCGAGGAACACCTGGGTGGCCTGCTCGGTCCAGTCGACCGGGCCACGGGTCACCGACACACCGTGGGTGGACAGCAGCACGTGCCGGTTGGTGGCCCGCTGGTCGACGCCGATGCCGCCGCCGTAGATCCCGGTGGTGTCGCTGCGGCCCAGGTCGGCGAGGGTCTGCCGGCCGTCGCCGGAGTAGTCGCCGAACCAGGCGATCCACTTGGCCTGGGTGCTGTCGTCCAGCGGAATCCGGTCACCGACGGCGTACCCGTCGAGGATCGGGTGTTCGGCGGTCACCTCGTAGTACGACTCGGCCACACCGGTGCCGCCGGTGTTGGAACCGGTCGAGACGGGCTGCCCGGTGTGCTGGGACAGCTGCCGGATGCCGTTGCCGGTGCTGTAGGCGTGGTCGGTGAAGATCACCCCGGTGCCGGCGGCGTCGGTGGCGTCCAGGAACGCCTGGAAGGTCGCCTCGTCGTAGTCGCTGCTCACCCCGTAGCCGAGTACCACGACCGGATGGTCGGCGGCGGCCACCAGCTCGTCCCAGTCGTAGATCACCGTCTCGATGCCGCGTGGGGCGAAGATCTCGTCGGCGTACGTGTCGACGTAGCTGCCGACCAGGGCGACCGTCTGTGGCGGTGGACTGAGCGTGAAGTCGGCGGTGACCGCGCCGCCTTCCGGAATGGTCACCTCGATGGCCGGGGAGACATCGAAGCGGGGATGGTCGGCCGTGATCCGGTAGCTCCCGGCCGGCAGTTCGAGCCGGTAGCTACCGTCGGTGCCGGTGACCACCGGGCTGCCGACCGGCGCGCCGTCGGCGGAGACCGTGACCGTCACCCCGGGTACGCCGTGACCGCTCTCGTCGAACGTCGCGGCGCCGGTGACCACCCCGATTGGCAGCGGCACCATCGCCAGGTCGACGGTGGTGAACGACTCTTCGACCACGACGACGTCGGCGACGCTGGCGGTCTCGTGACCGAACGCGGTGGCGGTCAGCGTGTAGCTGCCCGGTGCCAGCCGCAGGGTGAAGCTGCCGTCGTCCCCGGTACGCACCGAGGCCCCGCCCGGCGTGACGGTGACGGTGGCGTCGGCGACCGGGGCGCCGGTGCCGTCGGTGGTGACCCGTCCGGTCACGCCACTGTCGAGCGCCACCTGCACGGCGGCGGCGTACGCGTCGATCCGGCCGTGGCCGTAGCGGGTGTCGGGTGCCACGTCGGCGTACCGGTCGTCCCAGAACGCGGTGTCGATCAGCGCGGTACGGGTCGCGTCGACGCTGAGCTCCGGTGCGCCCTGCAGCAGCAGCGCGGCGACCGCGCTGGTGTGCGGGGTGGCCATCGAGGTGCCGCTGGCGTAGCCGTATCCGCCACCCGGCCTGGCCGACCACACCTCGTCGCCCGGGGCGGACAGGTCCGGGGTGACCCAGCTGTCCGGCCAGTCCGCGGGCGGGCTGGCCCAGCTGGACTTGTTGACCACGTTGCCGCAGGAGAAGTCGGCGACGTTGTCGTCGATGTCGGTGGCGCCGACGCCGACGGCCTCGTAGACGTTGCCGGGGCTGGACGAGCCGACGCCGCAGCTGCCGAAGATGTCCTCGTTGCCGATGGCGAACGACGGGAATGCGCCGGCGGCGACGATCGCCCGGGTCGGGGCGACCATCTCCGTCGCGTAGATCGCCGCGCCGAGCGACATGCTGACCACGTCGGCCGGGCGGCCCGCCGGGGTGCCGGCCGAGTCGGTCGGTGCGACCGCCCACTGCATGCCGGCGGCGACCTGCGCGAAGGAGCCGTTTCCGCCGGGGATCACCAGGCCGTGTGCCATCTCGGCACCGGGCGCGCCGCCGATTGTCACGCCGGACGCCGCACCACCGTGGATAGTGCCGGAGACGTGCGTACCATGGGTGGACGAGTCGTGCGGCTCGGAGGCCACCAGACCGCCGGCGGAGCTGAACTCCATCCAGCCACCCGGATAGGTCGGGTCGGTCGGGTCGTCGGTGGCCATCTTGCCGACCAGGTCGGGGTGGTCGATGGCGACCCCGGTGTCCAGGGTGACCACCCGGACGCCGGCGCCGTCCAGACCGAGCTCGGTCCAGACCTTTTCGACGCCGATGCGGTCCATGCCCCAGGTGATCCGGTCGTCGATGATCGACGCGGCCGGGTCGGCGGCGGCGGTCATCTCGGTCTCCGGCACGCTCAGGGTGAAGTTCGGCAGCACCCGTTGCACGCCGGGCAGGCTCGCCAGCGCCGACAGCCGGGAAGCGTCGGCGGTGAACTCGACGAGCAGCATGTTGGTGATCCAGAAGCGGTTGACCACCCGTACGTCGCCGGCGGTCTCGGCCCGCTCCTCCAGCGCCGTCTCGACCTCGGCCTGGATCTCCTCGGAGTGGGCGCGCAGCTGGTCGACGGCGGTGTCCGGGTTGGTCGGATAGCGCTGCGGGTTGGGCAGCATCAGCAGCGCCTGGACCCGGTCGCCGGTCGATTCGGCGACTGTGGCCTGTAGTTCCTCGGCGACTGCGGCGGTGCCGGCACCGGGGGCGTCGGCACCGCCGTCGGTGGGCGCGGCCGAGACGGGCAGTGGTACGCCGAGTAGCCCGCCGGCCAGCACGGCACCAGCGGTGACGGCCAGCAGGCGGCGTGCCCGGGGCAATAGTCGTGGTAGGGAGGGCTTGCGTCCTGACATCGATCGTCTCCTGGATCGCAGGGCCGGGATCAACCGGTTGGCATCGAAGATCGCTGAACGCCAATGGCGAACATGTTGATGTCGATGACTCCCCGCCGTCAACCCCTCACGATCCGGAACGGGGTCTACCATCCAGACGCGTCAGGTGGCGGTCAGCACCTCGTAGAGGTCGGGTCGACAGTTCAGCGCGGCCTCCCGAAGTGCGGCGACCCGGGCCAACTGTTCGTCCGCCGGCAGCGACCGCAACGTGGCCAGCGCCCCCTCGACCATGCCCTGTACGGGATTCCAGAACTCGTCCGGTGCCGCGTCCCGGCCCGCCAGCCAGAGGCCGGCCGCCGCCCGGGCCGCCTGGATCGGCTCCCAGCCCTCGACGTCGTCGAGAGCGGCGCCGCACGCGACGGTCCCGGCGCCGTCGAGGATCTCGGCTTCGAGCGTGGGCAGCCCGGTGGCGATCGTCCCGTCGCCGTAGATGAGCAGATGGAAATTGGCCGTCTTCCGGCGCTCCGAGATCGTGGCGCCGTGCGGGCCGACCTGCTGCACGACGGCAGTTGGCGGGTCGGGCAGCCTGGCCAGCAGAGCCAACGCCCGCCGGGCCGGCCCGACCAGCTCCGGCAGGGCCGAGGCGTCGACCCGGCTGACGCAGACCCGGGGTGTCCCGTCGGCACAGACCAGTTCGGTGGCGCGCAGGTCGGGGTGCGCAGCCTCATTGACCGGTGGCAGCACGATCAGGGCGACGAGCAGCCCGGCGACGCCCGGCAGCACGGCGAGCAGCCGCGACCGGCCAGCGGCGGCGGCGTACAACGCCCACCCGGTCGCCGCCAGGGCGACGTACCACACCATCATGCCCGCGACGGCTCGGTCGTCGATCGTGGAGTAACGGTCAACCGGCCCGAGGGATGCCGGGCTGAGCAGCAACGCCCGGTTGTCGCCGCTGTTGGCGAGCAACTGCAGCGCGATGACGGCGGCGAGCGCACCCACGGCGAGCAGCGGGGCGGTCAGCCGGGACGGCAGCAGCCGACCCAGGCCGAGGCCGAGCAGACCGGCCGCCGCGACGCTCGCCGCGCCGAGCAGCACCGGCCAGACCCAGCCGGCCGGCTGATGGTCTGCGGTCAGCACCGCGAGGGCCAGCACCTCGAGCACTCCGCAGGTGAATCCGCCAGCGAGGCAGCCGACGAGCGCGACCGCCCGGGGCGCCACCCGGGTCAGGCCTGGTCGGGCACTCGTCGCGATCAGCTCGGTCATCCTGCTGGCGTGCTCCCGGCGCCCGTGCCAGGCGCCGACCGAGAGCGCGAGCGGCCAGATCAGTTCCAGCGTGTTGTGATGGGCCAGCACCCCCGCCATCCAGTACCCGTCCCAGCGTTCCCCGTCGACGGCCAACGAGGCCGCCGCGAACGCCAGCCCGACACCGAACCACACCACCGCGGTACGGCGCAGTTCCACGAAGAGAATCCGACCCGTCACGTCGTCGCACCGTTCCTGTCGTCGTTCCTGTTGTCGTTCACAACCGGCAAGACGGACCGGGTAACGGGCCCGGCTTTGGGTGTCGGTGTGAGCTGGATCTCACCTCTGTCGACCGGCTGGCCTGACTGGCGGACGGCCCAGCACATCGGATGGCGGCGGGTGTGGTGGCAGGCGATCGACGGTGGGCGTGGTGGCAGGATGGGCGGCGTGCCGACCGTGCAGCCGTCCGCCCTGCATCCCGAACATCCTGCCCTGCATCCCGACTATCCGGTCCGCACCGAGCGGCTGCTGCTGCGTCCGCTGACCGGCGACGACGTCGAGGCGCTGTTCGCCTACCGCAGCCTGCCGACCGTCTGTCGGTACGTGCCGTTCGAGCCGATGACCCGCGACGTCATCGTCCAGCGGCTCGCCGCCCAGTGGGCGAACACCGGCCTCAGCGACGAAGGTCAGGCCCTCACCCTCGGTGTCGAGGTGGCAGCGACCGGCCGGCTGGTCGGGGACGTCGTGCTCTTCTGGCGCAGCCGGTTCCATCGCGGCGGCGAGATCGGGTACGTCGTACACCCGGACGCCGCCGGCCGGGGCTACGCCACCGAGGCGGCACGGGCGCTGCTCGGTCTCGGCTTCGACCAACTCGGCCTGCACCGGATCGTGGCCCGGGTCGACGAGCGCAACGAGGCGTCGGCCCGGCTGGCCCGACGCCTCGGGATGCGTCAGGAGGCCCGGCTGGTGCGCAACGAACTGTTCAAAGGCGAATGGAGTACGGAACTCGACTTCGCGATGCTCGCCGACGAGTGGGCGGCGTACCGTGACGGTCGGACGCCGGCCCTACCGTGACGACGGTCGGACCCCGGACCCGGCCGGGAGGAGACAGTGATGTGGGATCCGGCCGCCTACCTGCGCTTCGCTGATCAACGCTCCCGCCCGTTCGTCGACCTGCTGGCCAGGGTCGCCGCCGCCGACCCGGCAGTGGTCGTCGACCTCGGTTGCGGGCCGGGCACCCTCACCGTCCACCTTGCGGACCGCTGGCCGGAAGCCGTCGTGACCGGGATCGACTCGTCGACCGAGATGATCACCGCTGCTCGGGCGCTCGGGTCACCGGTCCGGTTCGACGTCGGCGACGTGGCCGACTGGGAACCCGGCCCGGACGTCGACGTGGTGATCTGCAACGCCGTACTGCAATGGGTGCCCGGTCACCCCGCCCTGCTCGACCGGTGGGCGGCCCGGCTGCGACCCGGTGCGGTGCTGGCCTTCCAGGTGCCGGGAAACTTCGACGCACCGTCGCACCAGGCGATCCGTACGGTCGCGGCGGATCCGTCCTGGCGGGGGCGGCTGCCGGACATCCGCGGCGGCGACGCGGTGCTCGACCCGGCCGGCTACGCGACCCGACTGCTGCGGGCCGGCTGTACGGTCGACGCCTGGGAGACCACGTACCTGCATCTGCTGCCGGCCGGGGACGCCGATCCGGCGGCGCATCCGGTGCTGGCCTGGGTCGAGGGGACCGCCGCCCGGCCGGTCCGGGCCGCCCTCGACGACGCGGGGTGGGCCGCGTTCCGTCGACGGCTCGGCGAGGAGTTGACCGACCGGTACCCGGCCCGGGACGGGCTGGTCGCGTTCCCGTTCCGACGGGTGTTCGTGGTGGCGACGAAGCCGGCTGGCTAACCTGTGGGTGTGCGCAGTGCGGTGCGGTACGGGTACCCCGATGGCTGACGCCGACGACGTCCGCCGGCTGGCGTCGGCTCTGCCGCAGGTCGTCGAGATCGACAGCGACGGCTTCGACTTCCGGGTCGCAGGCAAGGGCTTCGTCTGGTCCTATCCGGAGCGTCGGCCCGGCAAGCCCCGGGTGATCCGGACCGACGTCGCCGTGCTGTACGTCGGCGACGAGGCGGAGAAGCAGGCGTTGCTGCTCGGCGAGCCCAACCTGTTCTTCACCACACCCGGCTACGACGGACTGCCGCTGGTGATGCTCCGGCTGGCGCGGGTCGACGTCGACCGGCTCGCCGAGCTGGTCACCGACGCCTGGCGGATGCGTGCCCCGGACGGGGTGGACCTGCCGTCGGGGTGCTGAAGGTGCGGCCGGATCGGCGTCCGACGCTCGACGATTCTTACCGGCAGGTAGCAGGACAAGGCGACAGCTGCGCCCGAGGTCGCGCTCCGGGCGACCGCTTCACTGCATCACGGTGGCCGGCGGGTGCGTCGGTGAGGTCGGGCAGGCGAAGACGTGCAGGGAGTAACCCCGACCGATCAGTACGTCAACCGGGTTGCCGTCCGGATCGTCGGCGGACCGCCAGCGGGCGCTGCCATTTTGTTCGCCGGAGCTCGCGGTGAGCAGCAACGTCATTGCCGCCCCACACTCGGTGCAGTCGACCGGGTGCCAGTCGGAAAGTGACCAGTTGGCGAAACCGCCGACCTTCCAGCCCGGTGCGAGCGACAAGTCGGCCTGATAACTGTGCCCGGACTGCTTTTCCCAGGCGTACAGCCGCTTCTTGAGATTCTCCGGAAGTAGTCCGACGTACTGGTACTCGCGGACCTGTTCCGGACGCACCAGGCACGGCGTCGGCAGGTAGTTCTCGTTGACCACCACCGGCTCCGGCGCAGTTGCCAGCTGTTCGCCGAGCTCGGCGGTCCGCCGCCAGCGGAGCTCCACCCACGGGCTGTACCCGTTGTCGGGATGGTCCAACGGGCACCACAGCACCTGCAGCAGGTCCGGGGTCAGCAGCCGGTCGACGTAGTGCTCCCGGCCGGTGCAGTGCGGCCAGGACTCGTCGGCCGGCCAGCGCAGCGGACCGCCGATCGAGCTGTCGAGCGGGCCCGGCCGCCCGGGGCGGGGGTGCAGCCGGGTGGCGGTGGCCGCGTACTCCCTCAGCTCGGGAAACAGCTGCTCGATGTCCACCGGCGGTGGGCCGGCCGCAGGGTCCGACGGTCGCGCCAACTCGTCCTCCAGTCGCTGGTTGCGCGGGATGCTGTCGGTCGCGTGGATGCCGCGCGGGTCAGGCCACCCTACCGGCGGTGCCGGCGGCCCGGCCCGTCGCCCGGATCGGGCCAGTACGCCGCAGTGCCGGACGGTGAATGGCGCGTTTCCGATCGCGGTGTGACAGATTTCTTCACGTAGCGAGCAGGAACAGGATTGTGCCCTGCGGTCGCGGTCGCGGTCGCGGTCGCGAATAAGAATGATTCGTCATGTTTGCTTCTGCGGCTCCGCCGGACTGTCTCAATATCGACATAAAGCTATCGATCTTGTGGTTCCTCGACTCTTATTCGAGAAGCTGCGGCAACCGGCCGCAAATGTAGACGGAGGAATCATGTACGTGAGGAAGAGAGCGCTCGCCGGCACCGTCGCGGCGGCAGCCGTCGCGCTGACCATGCTCGGCGCCAGCGCGGCGCATGCCGCGCCGGACGGCAGCAAGGCGACCACGGGCTCGGCTGTCACCCGGCTCGACGACCGGCTGGCCCCGGACCGCACCGGCCGCGCCACGGTCGCCGCGTCGGCCGCCGCGTCGGCGATGTTGGAGACGATTCAACGCCGGATCGCCGACTACGTCGCCACCCACGGCACCAAGTACACGTTCGGCAGCTACCTCGACGCCACCACCGGCAAGATCGTCGTCGACACCGACGCGCCCGCCGACCTGGTGGCCGCGCTGATCAAGCCGGCCGGCACCTCGGCGGCACACCTGCGGGCGGCCAGCGAACTGCAGGTGAGCCGGTCCACCATCAGCGACTTCTGGCATCGCCGTGACGACATCCAGCCGTACTGGGGCGGTGGCGGCATCACCCAGACCGCGGGGGCGGCCTGGTGCTCGGCCGGGTACGCGGTGCGCAACGGTGCCGGCACCCGCTTCTCGGTCACCGCCGGACACTGCTTCGCCAACGGCATCAACGTGCTCACCGAGTCGGGTGCCAACGCGTACGGTGTGGTGTCGAACCGGCGGCTGCCCACGGTGAGCGGCCACGCCCAGGACATGGAGCTGGTCGGCGGCCGCTCCTACTCGGGTCGGATCTTCACCGGCGGAGTGACCAGCACCTCCAGCGCCCCGGTGGTGGCGGCCGGCACCGCGTACGTCGGCTTCTCCGACTACTGCCACAGCGGCCGCACCACCGGCGAGCACTGCGGACACACCGCGACCAGCATCACCGGCCAGGTGTGCACCTCGACCGGCTGCAAGTCGCCGGTCATCGTCTTCAACGGCGGCACCCAGCCGGCAGGCGGCGACTCGGGCAGCCCGTTCTACGTGAAGGACACCTCGGGTGGTGCCTGGATCAGGGGCAACGTGATCGCCGGCAACGGTGTCACCAGCTATGCGGAGCGCTACATCGACGTCGCGGCCGCGTACGGCGTCAGCATCGTCACCGGCTGAGCTCCAGCTGCCGGCAGATAGTCCAGCCGGCGTTAACCTGCCGGCTGGAACCCGCACCGACGAGCGGAGGGCCGGGGACCATCCAGCGGTCCCCGGCCCGGTCCGTACCCCGGTCGGCGTCGCGACCCGTACCTCAGGTCCTGCGTACCTCAGGTGACCCGGATCGGCCACGGGCCACCGAAGGACACCAGCCGGTCCGTGCCGCCGTGCGGGACGATCACCACCCGCGCGTACAGCTCGTAGGCGCCGGTCGGAACCGGTCCGCCGGCCGGTTCGCAGGAAACCAGCGGTACGTCGCCGGGCAGCTGCTCGACGTCGCCGGCCGCCAGATCCCACTGGACACCGATCAGGTCCTGCGCCGCCGGCACCGCCGCCACCCTGCCCTGCCGGACCAGGAAAACCTCGGCCCGCGGGCCGACCACGCCACGGATGGCGCGTCGACTGGTCACCTCGACGGTGCCGGTGACGGCACGGTCGGTGCCGGACGCCGTCGACGGGAACCGCCCATCGACGGTCAGTACGTCGTCACCCGGCGTCTCGAACGGTTGCCCGCAGCCGAGCGGGTCGGTGCCGGTGGTCGGAGCAGGATTGATGGTCGCCCGCTCCTCGGGAACCGGTCCGGAGCTGGCCGGCCCGACCGGACCGACAGTGTCATCCGGGCCGGGCGAGCTACCTGCGCCGGGGCCCGCGCAGCCAGCGGCGGCGAGCGCCACGACGAGCGGGACGAGAGCGAGCCTTCCGGTGTACCTCCGATGGTGCTGCATGGCCACCTCCTTGGGTGAGGGGCGTCGGATCGGACAGCGATTGGACGCGTACGCAGCGAATTCGGTTCCCTGGCCAGCGGCCGTAGCCCAGTGGCCGTAGCCCAGCGGCCGCGTAGCCTCCCGGCGGTCAGGGAGCTCCCGACAGTGCGCCGACGATCCCGAAGCCGCCGCAGCACAGCACCCCGATCACGACGAGCGCGACCAACGCGATCAGGTAGTTCGACCACATCCCGAACTTCGTCACGTCGGTGCCGTACCCGTCGTGGACGCGGTTGCGCCAGCCGCCGAACCGGAACGACAACGGATGCGCCGCGCCGGGGTGCGCGACGACCGTCGTGGTGATCACCGGCACGCCCATGAAGTCGGTGTACCGGACGTCGTGCTGCCCGGCCGGCACCGCCACGTGCCAGGTGCCCTCGTGGGGGATCGGGACGTCGCGGCCGTCGACCTTGAACCTGCCCGCCGCCGTCGCCGGTACCAGGTACGGTCCCCGGTTGACCGAAACGACCAGCACCGCGCAGCCCAGCGGCGGCGCGATCGGCTGCGGGTAGGCGACCAGGAGGGACACGGCACCGGGCATCGGCGGGTAGCCGGGGTGGTGAGGGGGGTACGACATGGCCACATCCTGGCATGCGCTGTTGTATCGATGCGTCACTGTGAGCGCAGAGCGGTCACCGGTGCGAAGGTGGGTCGGCGCCAATGGTCCGTGCAGCCGAAGAAGTGATGTCGGGGTGGGTGGCGTTCGGGTGGGTCGTCGCGATCGCCGCCGGTGGGGGCCTCGTGGTGTTGGGGCTGATCTGGCCGCTCGTACGTGGCGAGCAGTCGCGCGACGCCCAGCTTGTCCAGCAGTTGCGGGCCGATCTGCTACCGGAGGCCGCCCGGACCGGATGGGTCGAGTCGGAGCCCGCGCCGGAGCTGACCCGGTGGGGCCTCGGCACGGTCGTGCCGGACGAGAAACGCTGCTGTTTGCTCGCCAGCCAGCAGGCGGGCCATCAAGCAGCCCTGATCTGGTGCGTGCACGATGACAACGACGGGACGTTGCGCTACACGGTGCTGCTGGTCGGCCCGGCCGTCCCGGTACCGGCCATGGAGATCCGCCGCCGGTTCAAGATTTTCTCGTTGCTTCGGCCAGGGCCGACCGGTCAGGAGACCGACGAGGACGCTCGGTTCGCTCAGACCTTCAAGATCGTGTCGCACGCCGATCCCGACGCTCTCCGTCGGCTGTCGACCGGCCCGGTGCGTCGCGCCCTGCATCGACTGCACGAGCTGGGCGGGCTGGACCATGAGCCAATCCGGCTGGACGGCCGGGCGATGCGCGTCGTCCTGTACGGCTGGCCACGGCTACCGGCGATCAGCGAACGACTGACCGCCACCATCGAACTCGCCGCCGCGCTGTCGACGACGGGGACCGACGACCCGGCACCGGCAGGTGCCTGACCGGCGGACGACCGAGTCAACGGAGCGGTGCCCGTGGAGATCATCGTCTTTGCCGTCCTCGCGGCCAGCGTGGTGACGCTGATGGTGTCCTTCTATCTGGGCGACCGGATACTGAGGCTGCGCAGGCTGGCGGAGCTCGTCTCCAGTACACCGCGGCTGGCCGCCGAGGACGGCGGGTCGGCGGTGGCGGCGGTGGAGCGGGTGGCCGTGGTCGGACGTACGGTTGCCGGGTCCGACGGGCTGGTGCAGGCACCGCTGCCGGGCATCGACTGTGTCTGGTACCGGGTCGTCGTCGCCCGGCAGGACATCATCGGTTCCAACGAGGGCGTCGGCTCGTTCGAGCTGTACACCACGTCGGGTGGGACCGAGCCGATTCCGGGCAGATCCGCGAGCACGTGGCTCGGGCGATCGAGCTGCCCCGGCGACTCTGGCTGCCGCTGCCGCTGCCGCTGCTGCTCCTCGGGACGGTCCTGTTCGTCGTCGGCTGCTGCCTGGTGAGTGCTTAGACCGGCCAGGTCAGCGCCGTCCTGAACTCCCTATCCTTCCTTGTACTGTTGTTGCATAGGGAAGTTTGAGGTAGCTTGGCGCCATGGTTCTCCTGACGTATGTCGGTCTCCGTCAGCGAGGTCGGTGATGACTTCGATCTACCGGTCCGAGGATGCGCGCCGCGCGGTCGAGCAGCGGTACCGGGCGCTTCTGCGGCGCTGGCCGGTGCCGGCGACGGAGTCGACGGTGCCCACCCGGCACGGCGACACGTTCGCGATCGTCTGCGGTCCCCGGGACGCCCCGCCGGTTTTCCTGCTGCACGGCGGCAGCTTCAACTCGGCGGCGTGGACCGGCGACGTCGCGGTCTGGGCACAGACCCACCGGGTGTACGCCGTCGACGTCATCGGCGAACCCGGGTTCAGCGCACCGTCGCGGCCTTCGCTCACCTCCGGCTGCTACGCCGATTGGCTCGACGACGTGCTGGCCGCGTTCGACATCGGTCGGGCGGCGTTCGTCGGCGCCTCGCTGGGCGGGTGGCTGGCGCTCGACTACGCGCAGCGCCGGCCGGAGCGGATCACCCGGCTCGCGTTGCTCGTTCCGGGCGGCATCGGCCGCCAGAAGGACGGCGCGGTCATCGGGTCGCTCTTCCTCCTGCCGTTCGGGGCGTGGGGTCGGCGTGCTGCTGTCCGACTCGTGCTCGGCCCGCCCCCGGCGGCGTCCGACGTCACGGGGATGCCCGAATCGGCCGAGCTGGCAGCCTTCCTGCTGCTCATCCAGCGGAGCTACCGGCGACGACGCGACCGGCTACCGGTCTTCAGCGACGACCGACTGCGCCGACTCACCGTGCCGTTGCTGGTCGTCGCCGGCGCCAAGGACCGGCTGCTGGACTCCCGGCAGACCGCCCGCCGGGTGCGACGACTGCTGCCGCAAGCGACCGTCGTCCTGCTGCCCGACACCGGGCACATCCCCGTCGGGTACACCGGGTCCGTGCAACGGTTCCTGGCCGGTGAGGATGCACGTGTCCCGGGCGGCGGTCACCGTAGCAGCAGAGTCCGCTGACCGCGACGATGGCCAGTAGCACCCCGCTGCGGCCGGGCTGCGGCGGCCGGTAGGGCTCAGCAGGTAGGCCGAGTTGGGTTTCGGGGTCATGGCCCGGTGCAGGTCGCCGTCGACGTGCGGTCAGTCGGTCTGGTCGATGAGGGCCCGGACGGCGGTGCGGGCGGTGGCCACGAGGGTCGGATCGTCGTAGACCTTCGCCAGCAGCGCCAATCCCTGCAGGTAGGCCAGGACGCGCAGCGCCGCCGCCTCCGGGTCGGTGGTCCGGGCCAGTTGACCGCAGGTCTGAGCCTCCCGGATGGCGTCGGCGAAGTAGCTGGCCCAGGCTCGCAGGACGTCCTGCGAGCGGTCGCGGCCCGGGCCCGGCTGGGTGGACAACTCGGCCGTCAGGTCGCCCAGTGGGCAGCCGGGCGTCGCGCCTATTTTGTCGCGCAGCAACCCGAGCATTCGGGCGAACCCGTCGATGGAGCGGTCGATGCGGGCGAGTGGCTCGACCTCGGCCTGAAACGCCTCGTCCAGCACGGCTCGCACCATCGACCAGTTGAGATCGAGCACCGCCAGGCCGAGCGCCTCCTTCGATGGGAAGAAGTGGTAGAGGCTGCCCCGGTGGACGCCGGCCCCCGTGCAGATGTCCTCGATGCTCACCTCGGCCAGCGACGTTCCGTGCACGAGGTCCCGTGCCGTGCGCAGCAGGCGCTCCCGGGTGTCCCGTGCCATCAGGTGAACCTGCCTTCTTGACCGTATGGTCAACAGAGTAGATAAACTTGACCGGACGGTAAAGGAAGCGGATGTGGAGTCCGGTCCAGATCAGCGGTATGTGAGGTGTGACATCGCCACCGATTTCGTCAGGTTCTATGAGCAGGCCAGCCGGCACTTCTGCGACCTCGCCGCACAGATCGGCACCGACCAGTGGAGCGCCCCGACGCCGTGCTCCGAGTGGGACGTACGCGCGCTGGTCGATCACGTGGTCCGTGGCAACCTCGCGGTGGCCCCGGTGCTCGACGGCCTCCCCCTGGCCGAACTCGGCAGGCTCGACATCGCCCGACCGGACTTCGACGTGCTGGCCGACGATCCGCTCACGGTGGTACGCCACTCGGTCGACGTCGCCGTCGAGGCGTTCTCCCGCCCCGGGGTGCTCGACACCGTCGTCCACCATCCGGCCGGCGACATGCGGGGCTGGCGGCTGGCCGGCCTGTGCTTCAACGACAACCTGGTGCACAGCTGGGATCTGGCCCAGGCGATCGGCCTCGACGCGACCCTCGATCCGGTGTTGGTCGAAGCCGCCCACGCGTATCTCGCGCCGGTGGCGGGCTCCCTGCCGGCGAGATACTTCGCGGCGATGCCGGATGTCGGGCCCACCACGGACCGCCAGACCGAGTTGCTCGCCCTGCTGGGCCGCGACGCGTCGGCGTGGAACCAGGCGCGGTAGCCGCCTGACGATACGACGACGCCGGTTCCCGCCGGTAGGACTTGATATGCAAGTGCAGACTTGCCTATTGTGGGACGGGTGGCGGTTCTCTACCGGGCACTCGCAGACCCGACCCGGCGGCGGATCATGGACGAGCTCGCCCGCAAGGGCGGGATGAGCCTGTTCGAAATCTGCACCCGCCTGCTCACCGAACACGGCACCACCTCCACCCGGCAGGCGATCTCGCAGCACCTGGCCGTGCTGGAGGAGGCCGGACTCGTCCGCTCCGAACGGGTCGGTCGCACCAAACTCCACTACCTCGACACCCGGCCGCTGCGCTCGATCATCGAGCGGTGGCCACTCAGCGATGAGGAGAAGACATGAAAGCCCGCATCTACGTGACCAGCGTCTTCGTCGACGATCAGGCCAAGGCGCTCGCCTTCTACACCGACAAGCTCGGCTTCGTCCCCAAGACCGACTTCCCGGTCGGGGAACACCGGTGGCTCACCGTGGTCGGTGCCGACGCCCCGGACGGCGTCGAACTGCTGCTGGAGCCCGACGAGAACCCGGCCGCCCAGGCGTACAAGCAGTCGCTCGCCGAGCAGGGAATCCCGGCGGCATCGTTCGCCGTGGACGACGTCGAGGAGGCCTACCGGGTGCTGCAGGCCGACGGGGTCACCTTCATCCAGACCCCCACGCCGATGGGCCCGTTCGTCGGCGCGGTACTCGACGACACCTGCGGCAACCTCATCCAACTGGTCAGCCCAGCCTGACCCCTGATCTCGACGCGATGAGGTAGCCAGGTTCTGGTTCGGTCCGACCACTACTGAGCCGGTCGACACCGCATCGGCGGGACGTAGATCTCCGGGATTTCATCCATGATCCGCCGTACAGTCTCGGCAACGTCCGATGTTGTCGTGTCGATGCCGATGTAGCGGTAGTCGGCATCGAGAGCCTCGCGGATGGTCCGATCTTCCGGGATCAGATCGACCCGGTCACGCCATCGCTGTGTCGTCCGCTTCGCCCGGGTGAGCCGGCGCTGGTCGCGTACGGCTCGGTCGACCAGCAACTCGACCAGGAACACCGCCGTCTGAGGCGGCAGGAGTTGCTGGAACGCCCGATAGTCGTCGTAGTCGCGCAGGAAGCTGCCGGTGAGGACATTGACATAGCCGGCAGCCCAGAAGTTTGTCACCAGAGCTGCGATGTTGCGGCGGAGCAGATCGAAGAACCCGTCGTCCATCGGGCACGGGTTGGTCTGCCCGATGTCCTCGGCGTCGACCCGCGTGCCGTCAGTCGTGCAGGGGAGCAGCGCACGCAGGATCGTCGACTTTCCGGCGCCCTCCTCGCCGGTGACGAGGACGATGTTGTTGACCGCCGTGTCAGCCGGATCCGCTGATCGCTGCATGGCAGGCAGGGACGTCATCGGCGTACGTGGTCGGGAAGTGGTTCGCGGCGGGCCAGCCACCGCGCCGGAATTCCGCCGGGTCCGGAGCCGGTGTACGCGGCCACGACGCCGCCGACGATCGCCGCGGTCGTGTCGACGTCACCGCCGGCCTCGACGCAGGCGTGGATCGCCGCCGGGTAGTCGTCGAGCCGGGTCGCGGCGACCCACAGCGCGAACGGAACGGTGTCGAAGGCCAGCACCTGCGACCCGTTGCCCAACTCGTACGCCGCCTCGGCGACGCTGACCCCCAGCAACCGTCTGGCCCGGACGATCCCTGCCCGCAGTCGGCCGTCGATCAGGTGGGCCAGCACCACGTCGAGCAGCTCGGCCGGTTCGGGCCGGGACCGGTTCAGTCGGGACCAGCCGGCTTCGGCCGCCGCGACGGCGACCGCCACCGCGCCCATGATGGCTTCCGGGTGGGCGTGGGTGACCTCCGCCGACCGCCAGGCCTGCAAAGCGGCGGTACGGTTGTCGCCGGCGTGGAACGCGCCGAGCGGGGCGACCCGCATCGCCGCGCCGTTGCCCATCGATCCCTGGCCGTCGAACGCCGCGCCGGCCGCGTCCCGCCAGGCGACGCCCTGGCGTACCTGGCGCAGCAGGACCACCGCGCCGGCACCATAGCCACGGTACGGCTCGAAGTGCTCGGCGAACCGGGCCGCCAGACGGTCCTGGTCGATGCCGTCGTGCTCCCGCAGCTCGGCGACGATCGAGCAGGCCATCTCGGTGTCGTCGGTCCAGGGCCACGGCCCGGCCGGTGGGTCCCCGTCGAGCAACGCGGCAAGGCTGGTGCCGGGGACGAAGAACTGGGCGCCGAGGGCATCACCGACGGAAAGCCCGTCCAGACTGTCGGAGCAGAGGTCGAGCGACGTCATGTTGACGCAGACTCTGCCAGTTGCGGCGGCGGCCCGGTAGCCCTGGCTGTCATCCTGCGCCCGTGGCGGCACGTCGACAGTCAACCCAGGTTCCTTTCCCGTACGGCGATGAGCAGCCGGTCGACGGCGGCCCGGTCGGGTTGTTCCGGCAGTGCGGTGCGTGCCGCCGCGTTGTCGAGCTCGGCCAGCAGGTCCGCCGCCCAGCGGGTGACCGCCGCCCACGGCAGCTCGCCGCGCCGGAGGGCGAGCAGCCGGTCCCGCAACGGTCCCACGTCGACCAGGACCTGCCCCGTGCGCAGTACGTGCGCGCCGGCGGTCAGCAGCCGGATCATGTGCATGGTCTGCTTGTGGTTGGTCTCGCCGGTGCGTTCGCGGCGGGCCGTCACCCGGTCGAGCTGGTCGCGGGCGTAGCCGCCGTACGTCTGGGCCAGCCGGGTCGACAGGAACGCCTGCCGGGTGGCCAGCAACTCCTCGCCATCCTCGCGCAACGTCTCGACCAGCGGGGACCAGAGCACCTCCAGGACGGTCGGGTTGCCCTGCAGCGCCAGGGTGCAGAACCGTTCGAACTCCCAGGAGAACTGCTCCGGTGCCGGCCCGTCGAGATGGGTGGGCGGCTTGTCCAGCTGCCAGAACGCCCGGGTCGCCGCGCAGCCGACGACCCGGCCAACGAGGACAGCAGCGACGGTGAACAGCTCCGGCGAGGTGACCGCGTTCGCCCAGGCGGCACGGCGTTCGGCGTACTGTGGCTCGCCATGATCACTTGACGCTCTGCTGGGCGACACGCCGACATTCTCCCAGCAGAGCATTAAGTGATCATGGCGAGGGCTGGAGCGCTTCATCGATGTGAGGCTGAGATACCTCACGACGCGCTCGTAGCGTGTTTCAGCCTCACATCGACGCGGCACTGCTGCAGTCAGGCCGCGAGCCACTGGCCGACGGTGGATAAGTCGGCGTCGGTGAGGCCGAGATGCGGGTCGACGCGGTGCAGCAGGGCCTTGCCTGGGTGGTGCGCGGACACCCAGTGTCGGTCCAGGTCGGTGATCTCGTCGTCGAGCCAGACGAAGGCGTGTCCGGCCGCCCAGCTGGTGAGGAACGGCGTCTTCCAGTGCATGCCGCGCGGGGGCTCGTCGTCGGAGTCCGGCCATGCAACGACCGGCAGTTCCGGCAGGCCGAGCAGTGGTGCGACGACCTCGTTCGCCTCGTCAATCCAGGTGGTCGCCCAGACGAGTTGGCAATCGAGTGCCAGCAGCCGGCGGCCGTCCTCCGGATCGACCCGCGCCAGCAGCGGATTGCCGATCGAGTCAAGATGAGCCGCACGGTGGGGCGAAGGTGACCGGCTGGTCGCGCGAGCGGCGAGGGGAATCAGCACTCCGTCGACGTCGAGGAAGACGTACGGGCGGTCGGCGGGCACGGGTGTCGTAGCGGAAGGCGGACCGGTCGGGTCAGCAGCCGGACACTGTGGTGAGGAACGCCGTCCATGCGCCGGTGGGGAAGAGGAGCGTCGGGCCGTGCGGGTCCTTGGAGTCGCGTACGCCGATCGAACCGCCGGCCAGCGTGGCCACCTCGACGCAGTTCGAGCCGCTGGCGCTGCTGCGGCTGCTTTTGCGCCAGTGAGCGCGGGACATGTCTGGTGCGGTCATCCCGCGTCTCCTCTGGCCGGTCGGGTCAGTCGGGAAGCTCCTCTGCCGCCCGAGCCAGGGACCTGCCGGACTCGTCCGGGTCCATGGCCTTGGCGCGGAGGTGGTCGAACATGAGCTTACATCGCGCCACGTGGGCATCCTCCTCCAGCAACAGGGTGTTCGCATCGTTCTCGATGTAGACGATGGATGGGTCGAGGATCGGGTCGGCGTAGCCGAGGATGGTGAACGGGCCGGCCATGGCGGCGTGCGCGCCTGCCCCGAACGGCACGATCTGCAGCTCGATCGACGGCTGGGCGCAGGCAGCAATGAGCCGGGTGAGCTGGGTGCGCATCACCTTCGGACCACCGACGACCCGGCGGATCGCCGCCTCGTCGAGGACGATCCAGAGTCTCGGCGGCATGTCCCGCGACAGCAGCGACTTGCGGGCGAGCCGGGCGGCGACCCGCCGGTCGATCTCGTCCGCGTCGGCGGTGCTGCGGCCGGCGTGGATGATGGCGCGGGCGTACTCCTCGGTCTGCAACAGTCCCGGCACGTACAGACTCTCGAATGCGCTGATCGCGGTGGCCTCCGCCTCGAAGCCGACGTAGTCGTCGGGCAGTACGTCGCCGTACGCGCTCCACCAGCCCTTCTGCCGGGCCTGCTTGGCGAGCGCGGTCAACGACTCGCGGTCCTCATCGGACGCCTCGTAGAGGGCCAGCATTTGCTCGGTGTCCTTGAGCGTTATCCGTGAGTGGCCGTGTTCGAGCCGGATGACCTTGGTGCGGTGCCAGCCCAAGCGGCGGGCGACCTCCTCGGCCGTCAGACCGGCCGAGTCACGGAGCCGACGTAGCTCCCGGCGTAACCGGCGAGCGCGGATCGTCGGGCTCGGAACCTGTGCCACGAGAACACCTCCGGGTGCATCCGGGTCTGGCAGCGGCGATGTGAGTTCGATCGAAGTATGTACTACAGATCTCTCTAACGGAAGTTCGTTGCGACGTTGTATTTTTGTGTACGTGGATGCATGCTGAGGGCAGGATGACGACGTCGCCACTGCCCTGGAGGTGTCCGTGACCGACAACCGTTCAGCACGCTGGACCGACCCGACCCTCGATCCGACGCAGCGAAACCGGGACCTGTTCGCCGTACTCGATCGGGCTGACCTGTCCGAACCGGCGCGGGCCGCCGTCGCGCACGCCCTCGGCACCGGGGTCGGCCCGGCCGGGCACGCCGAAGCGCTGGTCAACCGCTACCTCAACGAGCGTGAGCGTCGCCGCCCGGCGGCGCGGGTCAACGGTGGCGGCGACGGTCCGGGTGGGATCGGCAACCTGCCGGACTGGCTGCGGTACGACCGGCGCGGTCGGTACACGCTGCACCTGACGTTTGCCGCCGTCGACTTCGACACCGCTCGGGAGCAGGCCGTCGCGTACGCCGAAGGGCTCACCATCCTGTGCCCGGAGTTAGGTGAGCACGCGCCGCTGCTGTCCCGGGCGGAGGCGTGGGACTTCAACGAGCCGCTGTTCTGCGGCGTACGTGGTCCGGACGGTGAGGTGTGTGCGGAGGTCCGCCACCACCCGGGGTTCCACCGGGCGGCTGGGCTGGGCGGGTTGTGCTGGGGCGACGGCGACGGCACCGGCGACGCTGACGGCACACTGACGTGACCGGCACCCCGGTCACGCCGCCGTACCCGAGGGTCGCGCCGTGCCGGCACTGCGGCCGGCCGGTGCTGCGCGACAACGACGGCAGGTGGATCCACGCCGACCTGGCGTACGTCTGCCGCGACCGCTGGGGCGGGATCACCGCTACCACCGCCGCACCCGAACCGCCCGCCTGGTACACCGAACAGCACCCTCCCCAGGTGATCCCCTGAGTGGCTACTGGTAGGGGTCGCGGCCCGGCCCGCGTACGGCTGCGGTCGCGGCCTGGGCGATCTCGGCCGCCGCCCCGGCGGGCAGATAGACCCGGGAGGTCGCGTTGCCGCGCGGCGTCAGCAGGCCGGCGCGGGTCAGCGCCTGCACGTCGCGGATGGCCTGATCGCGGCTGAGGCCTTCGTCCTGTTGATACGTGGTCCGCCGTAGCTCGCCGGCGGCGGCGGCGTAGAGCGCCGAGACGACCCGTCCGGGCAGGCCCTGCTGCTCGGTGAGGCGTTCCAAATCCATCCACAGTCGAACTGTCCACTCGGAGCGCCGTTTCACCCGCTGCGCCTGCCGGTGATGCGCCGCCAGCACGAACCGCAGCCAGGGGTGGGCATCGCGATCCGGTTGGAAGCTGCCGTCCTGAGCGGACCGCAGTGCCTCGTAGTACTGGACCGTGTTGATCTGCTCGCCCAGCCACTCCTCGATCGAGGAGAACTCGGCGGCGAGTTCGCCGGTGCGGGCCAGCACCAGGGTGTGCAGGGCTCGGGCCGTACGCCCGTTGCCATCGCGCCAGGGGTGGATGCCGACGAGGTTCAGGTGGGCCATCGCCGCTCGCGCGTACGCCGGCGCGTCGAGGTCGCCGTGGCGGAGCCAGTCGACCAGTTCGCCCATCAGCCCGGGGACCCGTTCCGCGTCCGGGCCGGTGTACACGGGCTCCAGCGGGTCGGCACTGGTTACGAAGATCCCGCCGGTCCGATAACGGCCGGGCCATTTCGCCGGCTGATACTTGGTGATCATGAAGTGCAAGGCCGAGAGCAGAGTCTGCGAGTATTCGAAGAAGTCCAACTCAGGCGTCTGCTGCACGTACGTCATCGCATCGCGGTAGCCGACGACCGCCTGGCGGACCTCGTCGCTGGTCTCCGCCGACATGGGCGCCTGCTCGACAAGTGCTCGGGCGTCCGAACCGCTGATCGTGATGTGCTCGATGGTGTTCGAGCCCTGGATCGCGGCGGCGAACAGGCTCCGCCGCAGTTGACCCGCCCAGCGTGGGGTGGACCGTAGCTGCAGCCGCAGGTCGGCACGCATCTGGTCCAACTCGTGCAGCACCCGCCGGTCGGCGGCGTCGAGCTGCGGCATCGCGTAGAGCATGCCACTATGCTACAAGAGCAGTGGCATCTACGGATCAGGGTAACCAGCCGGGGCGGACCAGGCCGGCCTCGTACGCGAACACGACCAGCTGGGCGCGGTCCCGGGCACCGAGTTTGACCATCGCCCGGGACACGTGCGTCTTCGCCGTCGCCGGGCTGACCACCAGCCGGGCGGCGATCTCGTCGTTGGACAGCCCGGTGCCGACCAACGCCACCACCTCCCGCTCCCGCTCGGTCAGCTCGGTCAGCTCGGCCAACCGCCGGGGTGCGGCCGGAGCGGCGGTACGGGCGGCGAACTGCTCGATCACCCGCCGGGTCACACTCGGCGACAGCAGACCGTCGCCGGCTGCGACCACCCGTACCCCCTGGATCAGCTCGGCCGGCTGCGTGTTCTTCACCAGAAAGCCGGCCGCCCCGGCGCGCAGCGCCTCGCCGACGTACTCGTCGAGCTCGAACGTGGTCAGCACGATGATCCGTACCTCGGACAGTCGCGGGTCGGCGGCGATCTGCCGGGTGGCGGTCAACCCGTCCACCCCGGGCATCCGGATGTCCATCAGGACCACGTCCGGTCGGGTCTGCCCGGCCAGCCGGACCGCCTGCGCGCCATCGCCGGCCTCACCGACGACCTCGATGTCTCCCTCGGCGGCCAGCAGCGCCCGGAATCCGGCCCGGACCAGCACCTGATCGTCGACCAGCAGCACCCGGATCACGTCGACGTCTCCTCAGCCTGCGAGTCGGTGGGCAGCGGCAGGTGGGCCCGTACCCGCCAACCGCCGGCACCGTCCGGCGCCGGACCTGCGGTCAACTCGCCGCCCAGCGCGGCGGCCCGCTCCCGCATCCCGGTGATCCCGTTGCCAGCCGGAGCAGGAGCCACGGATGCGGCCGGCCCCGGTGCACCGGCGCCGTCGTCGTCGATCTGCAGCATCACCGCATCCTGCCGGTATCCGATGGTGACGGTGGCGGCGGCACCCGGGCCGGCGTGCCGGCGGACGTTGGTCAACGCCTCCTGCACGATCCGGTACGCGGCTCGGTCCACGGCGGCCGGCAGCGGCCGGGCCGGGCCGTCGATCACCGTCCGGGTCGGCACCGCCGCGTCGTCGGTCAACTCGCCGAGCCGGTCCAGCCCCGGCGCCGGGGCGCGCGGCGCGGCCTCGCCGCGCGGGTAGAGCGTGTCGAGCACCGCCCGGACCTCGCGCAACGCCTCCGCGCTGGACTGCGCGATCGCCTCCAACGCCGCGCGGGCCTGTTCCGGGTCGCGGTCCATCAGGTGCAGACCGACCCCGGCCCGTACGTTGATCAGCGACAGGTGGTGCCCGAGTACGTCGTGCAGCTCGGCGGCGATCAGCAGCCGTTGCTCGGTGGCCCGGCGGCGCTGCCGCTCCTCGGATAGCCGGCGCTGCTCCGCGACGCCCTCGCGGACCCGGTCGGCGACGAGGGTGCCGATCTCGGTGACCAGCCCGGCGGCGACGATCAGCACCAACGCCAGCGTCGCCTGCCGCAGCGTCGCCCCGGTGACCAGCACCCAGATGCCGTACGAGGTCACCGCCGCCACCCCGACCAGCCAGCGGTGACCGGCGGCCCGCGCCGCCGACGCGGCGATCATCGGCGCCAGCAGCGTCACCCCGGCCGGCTGGTCCAGCAGGTGGTACGCCAAGGTCGCGGCGACCACGATCAGGAAGTTGCGCCGAGGCGACCGGTGCCGGTCGGCCAAGGCCAGCCCACTGAACACCAGCAGCGCGTACCCGATGATCGAGACGTTGCCGGACTGCCAGCTGGCGGCGACCGCAGTGCCGACCGGCTGCCCGATCGCGGTCAGCACCGCCAGTCCGGGCCCGCGTCGCGACCCCGCCGGGCCGGCGTCCGCTGCCGCCGACCGCCAGTGCGGCGCGGCCGGGCCAGCGTCGGTGTCGGGCTGCGACCGGGGCATGCGCCGACTGTAGGCCGGCCGGCGGCGACGGCGGCAGCCCCGACGGCGGCAGCCCGGCGTACGCCCGGGGGAGTAGGCCGGCCACCGCGCTACCGCGCCGGGCGCAGTAGCGGTGCCGCCGCCGCGCCGACGCGCCGCCCCGGCCTTTGCCGACAAGCTGTGGACACCAGAGAATCCAGTGAGGAGAATCAGCGATGAAGGCGATGGTCCAGGACCGGTACGGCTCACCTGACGTCCTGCGGTTGCGCGACGTCGACACCCCGACCCCCGGCGACGGCGAGGTGCTGGTCCGGGTGCACGCCAGCTCGGTCAACGCGTACGACTGGCACGCGATGCGCGGCGACCCGTACCTGGCCCGGTTGTCGTTCGGGCTGCGCCGGCCCCGCACGGCCGTGCGCGGACAGGACTTCGCCGGCCGGGTCGAGGCGGTCGGCGGCGCGGTGACCCGGTTCCGCCCCGGTGACGAGGTGTACGGCGAGGCCGGCGCCGCCGGTGGCGCGTTCGCCGAGTACCTGTGCGTACCGGAGAACCTGGTCGAGACGAAGCCGGCGAACCTGGGCTTTGCGCAGGCGGCGGCGGTGCCGCTGGCCGCCACCACCGCCCTGGTCTGCCTGCGGGACGCCGCCGACCTGCGGGCCGGGCAGCACGTCCTGATCAACGGGGCGTCCGGTGGGGTCGGCACCTTCGCGGTGCAGCTGGCCAAGGCGTACGGCGCACAGGTGACGGCGGTGTGCCGGACCCGCAACGTCGAGCTGGTCAGGTCGCTCGGTGCCGACCACGTCGTCGACTACACCCGGGAGGACTTCGCCCGTACCGACGCCGTCCGGGCCGGCCGCCGCTACGACGTGCTGCTCGACCTGGTCGGCAACCGGTCGTTGGCCGATTTCCGGCGGGTGCTGACCCCGGACGGGACGCTGCTGCTGTCCGGTGGCGGCGTGTCCACCGGCGGCAGTGTGTTCGGGCCGCTGGGTCTGCTGCTGCGCGGGCCGCTGGTGGGGCGGTTCGTCAGGCAGCGCATCGTCGCGCCGTCGGCGACAGCGGGCCGTGGGCATCTGGCGGCGCTGCGGGAGCTGGTCGAGGCGGGCAAGTTGACTCCGGTCGTGGAACGGACGTTTCCGCTGAGTGAGGTGTCGGCGGCGATCCGGTACGTCGAGACCGAGCACGCCCGCGCCAAGGTGGTGGTGAGGATGTGACGGCGCAGGGGACGGCGATGATCGACGGTTCGACATATCCTCGGTGCCGGGCGGGGGTGGCGATGATGACGAGTCGGATGGGCGAGCTGCTGGCCGGGGCCGAGCGGGTTGGGCAGGTCGACGGGCTGCACGCGGTCGTGGTGGTACGCCGTGGCGAGACCCTGTGGGAGCACTACGGCACCGGCGAGGACTTCTCCTGGGAGCACTCCCTGGGGCAGGTCGACTTCGGCCCGGCGACGTTGCACGACCTGCGCTCGGTCACCAAGAGCGTGACCGCCCTGCTGTACGGCATCGCTCTCGGCGACGGGCTCGTCCCGGCCCCGGGGCAGCCGCTGCTGGGGCAGTTCCCCGAGTATCCCGACCTGGCGACCGACCCACAGCGGGCAAGGCTCACTGTCGAGCACGCGCTGACCATGTCGCTGGGGCTGGACTGGCGTGAGGACGTCCCGTACGACAGCCCGGACAACGCTGAGATCGCCATGGAGCTGGCCCCGGACCGCTACCGGTATGTTTTGGAGCGGCCGATCGTGGAGCCACCCGGCGAGCGCTGGGCCTACTGCGGCGGTGCGACCGCGCTGCTCGGCAAGCTGATCGCCGACGGCACCGGGCAGGCGTTGGAGGCGTACGGCCGGGCGAAGTTGTTCGCGCCGCTCGGCGTCGAGCAGTTCCACTGGATGGCCGGCGACGACGGGGTGGCCTCGCCCGCGTCCGGGCTGCGGCTCGCCCCGCGCGACCTGGCCCGGATCGGCGAGCTGGTGCTGGCCGGCGGGGTCTGGGCCGGCCGTCGACTGGTGCCGGCCAGCTGGATCAGCGAGATGCTCGAGCCACGTCTGCCGACCGGTTGGTCCGCTGAGTACGGCTACCACTGGTATTTGCAGGCCCTCGCCGGTCATCGAACGGCCTCGGCGATGGGCAACGGCGGCCAGCGCCTGATCGTCCTGCCCGACCTGGAGCTCGCCGTGGCGGTGACCGCCGGCAACTACGACGACCCTGAGCAGTGGCGTACCCCGGTCGCGGTGCTGGAGCAGATCATCCTGCCCGCGCTCGACGTCACCTAGCCACCCGGCACGAGCCGAACACCAGGTACCTGTCGGCGGGAAGATGAGGTATCTGGTGTTCGGCTCGTCACGGTTGGGCGCGACGCCCGTCACGGTTGGGTGCGGCGTTCGTCGATCGCCTGCCGGACATCCTGTACGATTTGCTCGCATTTGCGGAGTACGTGGTCCGCAGTGAAGCGCAACACCAGCCAGCCGGCGGCCCGCAGCGCGTTGTAGCGGTGGACATCCCGGCGGAAAGTGGCCCTACCCCGGTGATGGTCACCCTCATATTCGAGGGCGATCCGCCACTGCGGGTAGGCGAGGTCGACGCGGCCGATGAAGCGCCCCCGCGGATCCGCGACCTTGTGCTGCGGCACCGGTCGGGGCAGGCCGGCGTCGTGCAGCAGCAGCCGCAGCCGGCTCTCCATCGGCGACTCGGCCAGCGGCTCGACCAGGCCGACCAGCTCACGCAGTTGCCGGGCGCCGGGCCAGCGCGGATGGCTGTCAAGGTAGCCGGCGAGTGCCTCGGTGCGCAGCAGCCGGCGGTGCAGCAGCGCGTCGACGGCAGCGACCGCGTCCGGGCGCGGCAACGTGCGTCCCAGGTCGAAGGCGGTACGGACCTCCGTGGTCACCGGCACCGCACTGAGCAGAACGGCGTCGTCGACGGCCAGCGTCGAGTTGGTGACGGCGATGCGTGGGTGCCGCCGGATCCGACCGGTCCGGGGCAGTACGACATGAACTGGGCTGCGCCGGGGGAGCAGGTCGACTCCCCAGAGGTACGCGGCGCTCAGCCCGCAGACCGCAGCGCCGGCCGGCAGTTTCAGTGCCACCGCGTTGCACCACATCCGATGGTCGTCGGGGTCGAACGCCGCAGCGTGCACATAGACGTCGGGCAGCAGCCGACACCACGCCGGCCCGGCCAGCATCCGTTTGCTGAGCAGGCCGGCGGCGACGGCGTGGCTACCGGAGAACGGGAGGAAACTCAGCTGATTCGGGACACTGGCGACGCGGGACACCGGCGTAGCCTGCCCGGCGGCCGGCCACTGCCGCTGCCCTGACCGGCCGGACGGTCACCCATCCGACACGTTGCGTCTGCCGTCCGCGTACCTTGCCCGGCAACCACCCGTGGCGGGTTCAGCTGCCCTTCGGATGCCAGACGGTCTTGGTCTCCAGGAACGTGGTCATCCGCCGGGTGCCCGGATCGGCGGACCAGTCGACCGACCCGACGGCTGGGCGCAGCACCCGTTTGAGGTTGCCGGCGGCGGCCTGCTCCAACTCGACGGCCAACTGCGGATCGGCCACCCCGGTCAGGTCGAGCGCGTCGACGTCCAGATGCGACGCCAGCCACGGCGCCGTCTCGGTGATCCTGCCGGTCAACACGTTGACCACCCCGGCGGGCAGGTCACTGGTGGCCAGCACCTCGGCCAGGGTGACCGCCGCCAGCGGACGGGCCGGCGAGGCCAGCACCACCGCCGTGTTGCCGCTGACGATCACCGGGGCGACGACGCTGACCAGGCCGAGCAGCGACGGCTCGACCGGCGCGACGACCCCGACCACCCCGGTCGGCTCCGGTGTCGACAGGTTGAAGTACGGGCCGGCGACCGGGTTGACGCCGCCGTACACCTGGGGGAGCTTGTCGGACCAGCCGGCGTACCAGACCCAGCGGTCGATCGCCGCGTCGACCTCGCCGGCCGGCTCGCCGAGCGCGACGAACTGCTCGCGTCGGCCCTCCAGCATCTCGGCGACCCGGTAGAGGATCTGACCCCGGTTGTACGCGGTCGCGCCCGACCAGCCTTTCACCGCCGCCCGGGCGGCGACGACGGCGTCGCGGAGGTCCTTGCGCGAGGCGAGCGCCACGTTGGAGTCCTGCACCTGGTACGTCCGTCCCGACTCGCTGCGCGGGAACTTCCCGCCGATGAACAGCTTGTACGTCTTGCGTACGGCAACCCGGGTAGTGACGCCGCCACTGTCAGACATCGAGGTACGCCTCCAGCCCGTGCCGGCCGCCTTCGCGGCCGTAGCCCGACTCCTGGTAGCCGCCGAACGGCGACGTCGGGTCGAACTTGTTGAACGTGTTCGCCCACACCACCCCGGCGCGCAGCCGGTCGGCGGCCCACAGGATCCGGGAACCCTTCTCCGACCAGATGCCGGCGGACAGCCCGTACGGTGTGTTGTTGGCCTTGGCGATGGCCTCGTCCGGGGTGCGGAAGGTCAGCACGGACAGCACCGGGCCGAAGATCTCCTCGCGGGCGATCCGGTGCGCCTGGCTGACCCCGGTGAACAGGGTCGGCGCGAACCAGAAGCCCTGCTGCGGCAGGTCGCACGGCGGCGACCAGGCCTGCGCGCCCTCGTCGGTGCCGGCTGCGGCCAGGGTGCGGATCCGGTCCAGCTGGGCGGCCGAGTTGATCGCCCCGACGTCGGTGTTCTTGTCCAGCGGGTCGCCGACGCGCAGCCGGGCCATCCGCCGCTTCAACGACTCCAGTAGCGGCTCGGCGATCGACTCCTGGACCAGCAGCCGGGAACCGGCGCAGCAGACGTGGCCCTGGTTGAAGAAGATGCCGTCGACGATGCCTTCGACGGCCTGATCGATCGGGGCGTCGTCGAAGACGATGTTGGCGGCCTTGCCGCCCAGCTCCAGGGTCAGCTTCTTGCGGCTGCCGGCGACCGCGCGGGCGATCTGCCGACCGACCTCGGTGGAGCCGGTGAAGGCGATTTTGTCGACATCCGGGTGGGCGACGACGGCCTGCCCGGTGGCGCCGGCACCGGTGACGATGTTGACCACGCCCGGCGGCAGGTCGGCCTGCTGGCAGATCTCGGCGAACAGCAGCGCGGTCAGCGGGGTCGTCTCGGCCGGTTTGAGCACCACCGTGTTGCCGGCGGCCAGCGCAGGGGCGATCTTCCAGGCCAGCATCAGCAGCGGGAAGTTCCACGGGATGACCTGCCCGGCGACGCCGAGCGGGCGCGGGTCCGGGCCGAAACCGGCGTACGGCAGCTTGTCGGCCCAGCCGGCGTAGTAGAAGAAGTGCGCCGACGCCAACGGCAGGTCGACGTCGCGGGACTCGCGGATCGGTTTGCCGTTGTCCAGCGATTCCAGCACCGCCAGTTCGCGGCTGCGTTCGGCGAGCGCCCGGGCGATCCGGAACAGGTACTTGGCCCGGTCCCGGCCGGGCATCGGACCCCAGACCCGCTGGTACGCGGCCCGCGCGGCGGCCACCGCCCGGTCCACGTCACCGGGGCCGGCCTCGGCGACCTCGGCGAGGACCTCCTCGGTGGCCGGGTTGACGGTCTTGCGCGCGCCGCCGTCGGTCGGGTCGACGAACTCGCCGTCGACGAACAGACCGTACGAGTCGCGGATGGTGACGACCGAGCGGGACTCGGGTGCCGGTGCGTAGTCGAACACGCTGATCAGTCCAGGGTGACGTAGTCGGGACCGGAGTAGACCCCGGTGCGTAGCTTCGACCGCTGCATCAGCAGGTCGTTGAGCAGGGTGGAGGCGCCGAACCGGAACAGGTCGGGGGTGAGCCAGTCGTCGCCGGCGGTCTCGTTGACCAGCACCAGGTACTTGATCGCGTCCTTGGTGGTACGGATGCCGCCGGCCGGTTTGACGCCGATCCGCCGCCCGGTGACGGCGTGGAAGTCCCGGACCGCCTCCAGCATGATCAACGTGACGGGCAGCGTCGCCGCGACCGGCACCTTGCCGGTGGAGGTCTTGATGAAGTCACCGCCGGCCAGCATCGCCAGCCAGGAGGCGCGGCGCACGTTGTCGTAGGTGGCCAGCTCCCCGGTCTCCAGGATGACCTTGAGGTGGGCGTCGCCGCAGGCCTGCTTGACCGCGACGATCTCGGCGTACACCTGGTCGTAGCGGCCGGCGAGGAACGCCCCCCGGTTGATCACCATGTCGATTTCGTCGGCGCCGGCCGCGACCGCCGCCCGGGTGTCGGCCAGCTTCACCTCCAGCGGCGCCTGCCCGGACGGGAAGGCAGTGGCCACGCTGGCCAGGTGTACGCCGGAACCGGTGAGCGCCTCGGCGGCGGTCGGCACCATCGACGGGTAGACGCAGACGGCGCCGACCGGCGGGCAATCGGGGTCGGCCGGGTCGGGGCGGCGGGCCTTGGCGCACAACGCGCGTACCTTGCCGGGGGTGTCGGCGCCTTCGAGGGTGGTCAGGTCGACCATCCGGATGGCCAGGTCGATCGCCCACGCCTTGGCGGTCGTCTTGATCGAGCGGGTGCCGAGCGTCGCGGCCCGCTGCCGCGCCCCGACCTCGTCGACGCCGGGCAGCCCGTGCAGGAAGGCGCGCAGGGTCGCCGCGCTCCGCCCCACCTCGGCCAGATCGTGGCGCGCGGGTGCCGGGGTGCTCACCGCTGTCATGCCGCGAGTCCTGTCATGTCCGGGAGTCTACGTCGCCAGCAGGTTCACGATCTTGGCCGTCGGCTGATCGGACGAGCAGACTTAACGGCGCTGTTGGCCTACCGTTACATCATGTTGGCCCCGGTGACCCACCGTGCCTGACGTGCGAGCAGTGCACTTCACCGACACGTACCTGCCCCGCCGCGACGGGGTGGTCACCTCATTGCGGACTCTCGCGGCGGCGTCGGCCGCCGCCGGGTATCCCGGCCTGATCGTGGTGCCCCGGCATCCGGACCAGCCGGCCGAGGCGGACGTGCTGCGGCTACGTGCGCTGCCCTGCGGAGTCGCCGACCTGCGGTTGTCGCCGTGGCTGCTGCGCGGCGCCGCCGCCACCGGCACCATCGCCGAGATCGCCGCCCACGCCCCGGACGTGGTGCATGTGCACACCCCCGGGCCGGTCGGGCTGCTCGGCGTCCTCACCGCCCGCCGGCTCGGTCTGCCGCTGGTCCAGACCTACCACACCGACCTGCACGCGTACGCCGACGCGTACCGGGTGCCGGCCCGCGCGCTCAGCGCCGGCGTCCGGCTGTACGCCCGCCGGCTCGGCGTGCCCCGCCCGGCGGCGGCACCGGCCGGCCACGCCCGCGACCATCGGCCGATGGCCAGCGGCGCGGTCGCCCGTCGCCGGGCCGCCATGGACGCCACCAACACCCTGCTGCTCGGCGGGGCCGACGCGGTGGTGGTGCCTACCCGGGCGGTGCTGGACCGAATCCACCTGCCGGTGCCCGCCGACCGGGTGCACCTGGTGCCGACCGGGGTCGCGGCCCGCCGCACCACCGCCGACGAGATCAACGCCTTCCGGTACGGCCATGGCATCACGCCCAGTGACCGGGTGGTCCTCTATGTGGGTCGGATCAACCGGGAGAAGGGCATCGACCTGCTGATCGCCGCGTTCGAGCGGGTGCTGGCCGGCTGCCCGGCCGCCCGGCTGGTGCTGGTCGGTGCCCTGTACGAGCCGCGCTGGCTGGCCGGGCTGCTGCGCGCCATCGACCCTCGGGTGGCCGCCCGGATCACCCTCACCGGCCAGCAAGGTCCGGAGGTGGTGGCTGCGGCGTACGGGGCCGCCGAGGTGTTCGCGTTCGCCTCGCAGACCGACACCCAGGCGCTGGTCCTGCAGGAAGCCGGCCTGGCCGGGGCTCCGGTGGTGCTGGTCGACCGGGCGCTGCACGCGCACGGCGCGCTTGCCGGTGCCGCGCTGCGCACCGAGCCGCAGCCGGGTGCGCTGGCCGGCGGGGTGCTGCGGCTGCTGCTCGACCCGGACACGGCCCGCCGGCAGGCGGCCACGGCGGCGGCCCGCTGCGCCGAACACACTCCGGCCCGCTACGCCGAAGCGATCCGTGAGGTGTATGCGTCGGCCGCCGGGCTGGCGAGTAGGTTCAACGACCGTGGACGTACTCGTCGTTGATCACCCTCTCGCCCAGTCCCGGCTGACCGCGATGCGCGACGCCCGGACCGACTCGGCGGCGTTCCGCGCCGCGCTGCACGAACTCACCACCATGCTGGTGTACGAGGCGGCCCGATCCTTCCCGGTGGAGTCCTTCCCGGTGACCACCCCGGTGGCACCGACCGACGGGACCCGGCTGGCCAACCCGCCGCTGCTGGTGCCGGTGCTGCGCGCCGGGCTCGGGATGGCCGACTCGGCGTTGGCGCTGCTGCCGGAGTCGTCGATGGGCTTCGTCGGGCTGGCCCGCGACGAGGAGACCTACGAGCCCCGGGCCTATCTGGAGTCGCTGCCGGTCGACCTGACCGGCATCCCGGTGCTGGTGCTCGACCCGATGCTGGCCACCGGCGGTTCGCTGGAGCACTGCTGCCGGCTGCTCGCCGAGCGGGGTGCCACCGAGATCACCGTACTGTGCGTGCTCGCCGCGCCGGCCGGGATCGACCGGCTGGACCGCTCCGGCCTGCCGTTGCGGCTGGTGACCGCGTCGATCGACGAACGGCTCAACGAGAAGATGTTCATCGTGCCAGGGCTCGGCGACGCCGGTGACCGCCAGTTCGGCGGGATGCCGCGCTTCTGACCGGCCTTGACCAGTTCGGTTCAGCCGGCGGTGGTCCAGCTCCAGCCGGTCGCGACGCCGTCGGTGAACGGCATCACGCCGTGGAAGACGGTCGGCTGCTCGGCGAAGACCAGCGGCAGGAAGTGCCGGTCGCTGGGCCACATCGGCACCCGGCCGGCGAGGACGTCGGCCAGGTCGGTCCAGATCAGGGTGCCTTCCGGGCAGTCCGGCCGGGGTTCGCCGGACCAGGTCGGCACCCGGAACAGGAAGCCGAACCAGTTTTCGCTGTGCCGGCCGAAGCCCGGCCAGGAGATGGTCCCGGCCAGCTCGACCCGTCCGCACTCCAACCCGGACTCCTCCCGGATCTCCCGGCGCATGCCGGCGATGACGTCCTCGCCCGGCTCCAGCTTGCCGCCCAGCCCGTTGTAGTAGCCGTAGTGGATGTCGTCCGGCCGGGTGTCGCGGCGCAGCATCAGCACCTGACGTCCGTCGGGGGAGAGTACGTAGCCGAGGGTCGCGATGATCGCCTGCACCTGGTCACCATAGGTACCCGGTGGCCGGTCAGCCGCAGCGGTGTCCCACCAGCACCTCGGTGGCAGGCACCGGGTCGGCCGCCGACAGCGGGTCCGGCTGTGCGGGGTACCCGGTGTCGCGGTGGCGGGTCTGCTGCTGCGGCGCGGCGGCCAGCCGTAGCTGCGGACCGACCGGGAACCGGCCGACCGGCGGGCGCAGCAGGCGCTGCGCCAGCTCGGTCGCGGTGAACGGGGCGCGGGCCGCCGCGGTCTCCGCGTCGACCTCGTACGGTGACCGGGTCGGGAAGTAGCGGCTGAGGAACTCGACCCGCAGCCGGCGGGCGACGGAGTCGACCGCGTTGGTGAGTTCGGTGTCCAGCCCGAAGGCGTCGGCGTCGCGCCGGTCGAGCAGGCGGTGCAGCCGCAGCGCGGCGTCGGGGGTGGCCGGGTCGACGCGGTGCCGGCGCAGTGACCCGGGGACCGCGGTGCCCCGCAGGTACGACCAGTGCGGGTGCAGCGAGCGGATCAGTGACACGTCGTCCGGATGCCGGATCTGGTGACCGCGAATCCGGGCGACCACCTCGGGAATGCTGGTGCAGATCTCGGCCAGTGTGGAGCGGCGCACCGGCAACGGTACGCCGACCTGGGCGCCCGGGTCGACGAGCCGGTCGAACTGGTCGGCGAAGACGCGCCGCGCGGCGGCCACCGCCGGGGTGTCTCCCGAGCCGGCCCGACGCCCGGCCCGGCCCGGCCCGGGCGGCGGGCCGAGCAGCACCTTCGGGATCCCGTTGGGCTCGAAGAACGTGGTCCGGTCGACGGGCCGGCCGAGAAAGACGTTGCCGGGCAGGTAGAGGAACCGTTCCGCCAGGCCGTCGATTTCGTGCACTGCGGATTCGACGGCGTACGGGTTGAAGGTGGGCAGCACGGCGTAACCACCGAGCAGGTCGCGGTGGTCGACGACAGTCAGTTGTGGATCGTTTACGTCGAGCCAGCCCGGCACCTGGTCTGCGGTGATCAGGAAGATCCGCCGGATCCAGGGCGCGTGCAGGTGCACCGAGCGGAGCAGGTGGCGCAGTTCCTCGGTGCCGTCCCAGCCGATCCATTCGTCGCCGGCGTGGCCCGCCGGGCCGGCACCGCCGGCACCGTCGCGGTGGCGGTGCCGGTCGGCGCGCCGGGCGGCCGGCACCGGACCGGCGGTGCGGGCCATGGCCCGCTGCCGGCGGGACCGCCACCGCGGGTCGGTCGGGTCGGTCCAGCAGCAGACCAGGTCGACCGGGAAGTCGGGCCAGGTCGCCGGACGACGGGTGAACGGGGTACGGGTCACATGCCGGGCGATCCGGTCCTCCGGCGCGAAGCAGCAGGCCTCGGCCTCGGTCAGCCGTACCGGGGCCGACCGGGCCGGGACCACGGCGGTGACGTCGTTACTGCGGGGCGCGTGCAGGCGGTCGCCGTCGACGGTCCAGAACTCGATCTCGCAGGCGGCCTGCCCGCCGTACGTCAGCTGACCGTTGACGCCGGTCACCGGCTGGAAGACCCGGATCACCGGGGTCCGGCGCAGCCGCCAGTCGGGCCGGGCCGGCAGTCGCCGGTACCGGTGTCCGGCACGTGCCACGGCCAGGCCGTCGAGGCGGCCGAGGGCCCGCAGTGCGGCGGTACGCTCGCCGGCCGGCACCCCGACCCGGCTGCTGAACCCGGACGCGGTCGGGATGACGAAGTGGTCCACCCCGGCCCGGGCCAGTGCGTCGGTGACGAGGTGCAGGTTGCGCCGGTGGGCGTTGAGCGGGCTGATCGTGTCGTCGTCGACGACGACGGCCATGACGGGGCGTCCGTCCAGTACGGACCATCGCCGGGGGAGACCGGCGGCGGTCGGGCGGGCCGGCCGCAGACGTCGGCCCAGCCAGCATCGGGCGGCCTGGCCGGGCCGACGGGTCAGGCGGAACAGGGCAGTCTGCCGGTGGAAGGGGAGCAGCGTGTACCGCCGGTGCGTCGCGGCGGTCAGGTAGGCGAAGCAGCGGCTAGCTAGCATAACCAGCTAAACGATCAGCAATATGAATTGGTCGCGCCTAACGGGTGAAACGGGCATCATCCGATGTTTAGGGCGGCCGATGTCTCTGCCCGCAGCTGTGCCAACGCCCGATCGGCCCGTTCGCGGGCCGCAGCCGGATCGCTGCCCGGCACCGGCTGGACCACCTCCAGGTACGCCTTCAGCTTCGGCTCCGTCCCGGAAGGACGGACCACGACACGGGCAGTGCCGGTACGCAGGATCACCACGTCGGCGTCGGGCAGCAGATCCTGCGTCGCGGTGACCGGCTCGCCGAGCAGCGTCGTCGGCAGGTTCGCCCGCAGGTACGCCATCGCGGTGGCGATCTCACTCAGCTCGTCGACCCGCACGGCGAGCTGGTCGGTCTGGTACACCCCGAACTCGCAGGCCAGTTCGTCGAGCCGGTCAGCCAGGCCCCGACCGGTTGCCTTGAGCTCGGCGGCCAACTCGGCGAGCAGCAGCGCGGCGGTGATGCCGTCCTTGTCGCGTACCCGGTCGGGTGCCACGCAGTAGCCGAGCGCCTCCTCGTAGCCGTAGACCAGCGGCACCTCGGCCCCGTCAGTGGTGTCACTGCCGGCCCGGACGATCCACTTGAAGCCGGTGAGGGTCTCGGCGTACGGCTCGCCGCGCGCCGCGCACAGCACGCCGAGCAGCGACGACGAGACGATGGTGGTGGCGTAGCGGCCGTGCCGGCCGCGCCGGATCAGCTGATCGGCGAGCAGCACCCCCAGCTCGTCGCCGCGCAGCATCCGCCACCCGTCGCCGCCGCGTGGCACCGCGACCGCGCACCGGTCGGCGTCCGGGTCGTTGGCGATCGCCAGGTCGGCTCCGTGTGCCCGGGCCAGCGCGACGACCCGGTCCATCGCGCCGGGCTCCTCCGGATTGGGAAACGCCACGGTGGGGAACTGCGGATCCGGCTCGGCCTGCTCGGCGACGACCAGCGGTGCCGGGAATCCGGCACCGACGAACGCCTCCCGCAGCACCGCCCCACCGACGCCGTGCAGCGGCGTGTACGCCACGGTCAGCGCCCGGGGGGTCGCCCGGTCCACCACCGCCACGGCGGTCCGCAGGTAGCCGGCGACGATCTCGTCGTCCAGCGTCATGCCGGGGCCGCCGAGCGGCACGTCGACCAGCTTTCCGACCGCCCGGATCGCCGCCTCGATCTGTTGGTCGGCCGGCGGGGCGATCTGCGCGCCCGCACCGGCCGGTCCGCCGAGCTGAGCGCCGAGATAGACCTTGTAGCCGTTGTCCTGCGGCGGGTTGTGGCTGGCGGTGACCATCACTGCCGCCACCGCGTCGAGGGCGCGGACCGCGTACGCCAGCACCGGGGTGGGCAGCGGGCGGGGCAGCAGGTAGGCGTCCCGCCCGGCACCGGTGACCACTTCGGCGGTGCGCACCGCGAAGGCCCGTGACCCGTGCCGGGCGTCGTAGCCGATCACCACCGGTCCGGAGCCGCCCTGCTCGGCCAACCAGCTCACCAGCCCGGCGGCGGCCCTGGTGACGACCTGCAGGTTCATGCCGTTCGGGCCGGCCCGCAGCGGACCGCGCAGCCCGGCGGTGCCGAACGTCAACGGCCCGGCGAACCGGTCGGCCAGCTCGGCGGCGCTGCCCGGCAGCTGGTCCAGCAGGGTCAGCAGTTCGGCGCGGGCGGCCGGGTCCGGCTCGTCGCCGAGCCAGGCCACCACCCGGGTACGCAGAGTCTGGAGACCTGGACCGTCGTAGTCGGATGAGCTGCCGTCAATTGGCGAGGTTGCGGGCTGTGACATGAACCACTTCCGAGTTAGTGTATCCGTCTTGACACTTTGAGTAGTTGTTTTCAATGTTACATATTAATGGTAGTCAATCTTTTGGCGTGCTGTCCTGTTGTCTTGATGGCACTTCCTCGCCTGGTGTCGCCAGCGGGATCATCTTAGTAGGGAGTTTTGTCATGTCTCGAAGAGTTGCAGGTTTCAGGGCTTCCCGGATGCTGGGATATGCGGGATCGATCGCGGGGCTTGCCTCAGTAGGCCTTCTTCTCGCATCAGTCCTAGCTGTTCCTGCCTCTGCTGGGCAGGGTGCTGAGGTGGGGAAGCGTTCCTCCTCAACTTCTGCGGCATTGGCTACTTCCTGCGACACTACGAGTGAAACGCTGAATGGGGTTCCGTTCTATGCGAGTTGGTGTTGGATGACCGTGTCGGGCGACTATGGGTTCCAGCGTGCCCTTGCGAACTGCCGCTACCCAGGTGGCGGTGGTATCCCGGCATACAACTACCAAGATCAGGGGCAGGTCGTCTTTGACAGTTCGACCTCGTCGCCGACGTCAAGCGCCTTCTGTTCGCAGAACTCTGGAGACTACCTGGTGAGTGGTCAGGTGGAGATCTTGTAGATTGCGCTGCCCGAGGACCGGTACGCCCTGGGGAAGGGGTGCCGGTCCTCGGGCAGGAGGTCCATACTTAGCTGCTCGTCAGAGAGAAAGTTCGTACCATTTCGTCGAAGATCGGCTTACTTTCCTCGAATCGGGCGTCTGGGGTGGTCAGGAAGAACGAGTACGCCTTTCCGTTGGCGACCACGGCGTGCCAGATGCCGTGTCGTTGTTCCTGTCCTTCGCCGCAGGTGTACTCCAGTTCAGCTGATGGCTGGTCTGCGATCTTGGACTCATCCAGTCTGATCTCCTGATACGGCTCATCGCAACTGCCGCGATTTTTCGACAACCGGTCGCCTGCGGCTCTGAGGAAAGACAGCGGCTGAGTGGAGGAACCTGCGTTCTCGACAAGGAGTCGAACGCGACGCCCACTTTCCTCTGGGTCGGTGTAATCGACCCAGACCCCAGCTTCTGTCCTGGCCCAGCCGTCGGGTACCTCAACCGAAATGCCGCGCTCAACGTAGGTCTGCGTCTCGAATGATGGGCCTGGCGGTTCAGTGCTGACAGGCGCAACGATAGACGGGGTCTGCGACGCGTCGTCGTCGCCACTAAACAGCGTCACGGACAGCAGCAGGATCAGCAGCGTGGCACCGGCCGCCGCGCCGATCTGCACCTTCCGGTCCCAGCTCTTCACCTTCTCGACGGCGCTGCCGGTGCCCTGCCGGAGCCCGGCGATCGCCTTGTCCAGCATCGCCCCGGCGGTGGCGGCACCTCCCGGTGCCGGCCGACCGGCCGCCGGTTGATCCCAGCCCGGCTGCCCGTCGCTCCAGCTCGGCGCCGGCATCGCCCCGGTCGGGCTGAGCAGCGCACCGCCCTGGCCGCCCTGCTGGCCGTGGCCGCTCTGCTGGCCGTGGCCGCTCTGCGGGCCGTGGCCGTGCCGAACCGGCTGCTGCCCACGCGGACCGGGTACGCCGGCCTGGCTGATCGGCATCGCGGCGGTCGCTCCGGCCGCCGGCGAGGTCGGGTTTGCGTTGTCCAGCCCGGCGGCGGACCACTGCGCCGCGCTCGGCATCTGCCGGCCGGCCTTGCGCAGCTCGGCGAGGCGGTCGGTGAGCGACTCGTCCGGGCCGATCATCGCCCGGCCACCGATCTTGCCACTCGGCTGGGGCTGCGCCGGTGGCGCCGGTCGGGCCTGCTGCTGCCAACTGGGCGGTCGCTGCACCGAGACCACCGCGTACGGGTCGGTGACCAGGTTGGCCGGGGCCTTGCTGGCCAGCGGCCCGGCGAGCAGTTCGCGCAGCATGCTCCGGGCGGTCGGTACGTCGAAGCGTCGCGCCGGGTCCTTCTCCAGCAGGCCGAAGAGCACCTCGGTGAGCGGGCCGGAGCGCACCGGGGCGGCGGGCGGGTCCTCGACGACGGCGTGCATGGTCTCGATCGGGTCGCCCTTGTCGAAGGGCGGGCGCCCCTCGACGGCGGTGTAGAGCGTGACGCCGAGGGAGAACAGATCACTCGGCGGCCCGAAGTCCTGGCCCATGGCCCGCTCCGGGGAGATGAAGTGCGGCGAGCCGAGCACCATCCCGGGCGTGGTGAGCTGGACGTCGGTGGGCATCCGCGCGACACCGAAGTCGGTGAGTACGCAGCGACCGTCGGTGCAGATCAGCACGTTGGCCGGCTTGACGTCGCGGTGCAGGACGCCGATGGCGTGGGCGACCTCCAACGCGCCGAGCAGCGCGATGCCGATCTTGGCGACCGCGCGCTGGGCGACCGGGCCATCCTCGATGACCATGTCGGCGAGGCTGCGGGCGTCCAGCAGCTCCATCACGATCCACGGGCGGCCACCCTCGGTGACCACGTCGTAGACCTGGACCACGGCCGGGTGCTGCAGTGCGGCCGCCGCGCGGGCCTCCCGCAGGGTGCGTTCGTACATCGCGTCGCGGTCGCTGGGGGCCAGCCCCGGGGGGA
This sequence comes from Solwaraspora sp. WMMA2059, assembly GCF_027497315.1. Classification (GTDB taxonomy): domain Bacteria; phylum Actinomycetota; class Actinomycetes; order Mycobacteriales; family Micromonosporaceae; genus Micromonospora_E. Next base: position 556,834 of record NZ_CP114908.1, read on the forward strand.
GGACGACCTCCTTGACCGCCACGTCGCGTCGGAGCAGGGTGTCGGTGGCGCGCCAGACGGTGCCCATGCCACCGTGCCCGACCGCGGCACGCAGCGAGTACCGGCCACCGATGGTGGCGCCGGGTGCCGCTCGTGCGCTGGTAGAGCTGACTGGTCCGCCACTCCACGTCGGAATCTGAGTCACAGGAAATGCCGCCGAGAGAAATTGAGGGGCCGGGGAACCAACCCCTCTATCTTGCTGGGTCGCTCGGCGGAACGAAAGCTACGCGCCGAGGTTGGTGAGAAGTCCACTCTGTGTCGTTGTGTGGTAGCCCAATGTACACCGGATCGGACTCTAGGTGCGCAACCCGTCACGGTGTCGTTATCAGATGGCACGCCCGGACTGGGGGGTGTCGCGACAGTCAGATATCTGTCAGTTTTCGGTCGAACCGGCAGCCGGGTCGCTACGTGGCTCGTTACTCGGCGTAGGAGGTGTGGGACCCATGGCTGCCTACGATGGTGACATTCGGGGCGGACCGCAGCGGTCCGATCGCCTCTACCAGGCATTCCATGACAATACGCGATGCGGCCACTACCCGAATGACGTTGCGCAGCGTTACCGTCCCCGGTCTAGGCTGTCGGAGTCCCATCCCATCCACAGTGATCGAGAATCTGACGTGACGAGTGCGTTGACGTTGCCCACCGGCAGCGAGATGGCGTCGTCCTGGCCCGATCCACTGCCAGGTGCCCAACCCCTGCCGGCCGGGCTGGACCAGTTGCTCGATGCCCGCGGGCGGCAGTTGACCGCGATCCGGCGGCACCTGCACGCCCACCCGGAGCTGTCCGGCCACGAGTTCGAGACGGCCGCGTTCATCGCCAACCAGCTCACCAGGATGGGGCTCACCGCCCGGCTGCTGCCCAAGGGCAACGGCGTCATCTGCGACATCGACGCCGGCCCCGCTGACGGCCCGGTGGTCGCGCTGCGCGCCGACATCGACGCGCTGCCGCTGGCCGACGTCAAGGACGTGCCGTACCGGTCGACCGTGCCGGGCGTCTGCCACGCCTGCGGGCACGACGTGCACACGACCGTGCTGCTCGGCGTGGCGATGCTGCTCGCGCAGCTCGCCGACCGGGGCGAACTGCGCCAGCGGGTCCGGCTGATCTTCCAACCGGCGGAGGAGATCCTGCCCTGCGGCTCGCTGGAGGTCGTCGCGGCGGGCGGGCTCGAGGACGTCACCCAGATCTTCGCGCTGCACTGCGACCCGAACCTGCCGGTCGGCCGGGTCGGGCTGCGGGTCGGCCCGATCACCGCAGCGGCGGACAACATCAGCGTGCGGCTGTCCGGTCCGGGCGGTCACACCGCCCGCCCGCACCTGACCGTCGACCTGGTCAACGCCCTGGGCCGGCTGGTCACCGAGGTGCCCGCGCTGGTCAACCGGCGGGTGCCGGCCAACGCCGGCCTGCTGCTGGTCTTCGGTCAGGCGTCCGCCGGCACCCAGTACAACGTGATCCCCAACGAGGCCAGCGCCGCCGGCACCTTGCGGGTGCTGGACCGGCCGACCTGGGACGCCGCACCGGACATCGTCACCCAGATCATCCGGGAAGTGGTCGCCCCGACCGGCGCGACGGTCGACATCGAGTATCTGCGTGGTCGACCACCGGTGATCAACGATGCCGCCGCGATCGGCGCGCTCACCGCCGCCACCGCAGCGGCCCTCGGCCCCGCCGCCGTCGCAGACACCCCGCAGAGCATGGGTGGCGAGGACTTCTCCTGGTACCTGGAGTACGTGCCGGGTGCCCTGGCCCGGCTCGGAGTCGGCCGCGCCGAGGCCGGCAGCGACCTGCACCGCGCCTCGTTCGACGTGGACGAGCGGGCGATCGCCGTCGGCGTCCGCCTGCTCGTCCACACCGTGCTGCAGCTGGCCGCGGCCGACTGACCGGCGGATCAGCCGGCCGTCGCGTCGCCGGCGACCCGGTCGTCGTCCGTGCGGTCACCTTCCGTACCGTCGTGGTCACCTCGCGGTGCCGGCACCGGTGCGCCGCCGGCGGGTGCGGTGGCGGCCGGAACCGGCCGGGACCGGCCCCGCGACGTCCGCACCAGCCAGAACACCCCCAACGCGGGTACGCCGAGTGCGATCAGCCACGGCAGCAGCGCGCCGACCACGGTGACCAGCACCTGCATCGACCCGACGAACGCCCGCCAACCGGCCCCCAACCCGGCCAGGAAACCCAGCTCCGACTCGTCGTCGACCGGTGGCGTCGCGTCCGGGCCGATCAGCTCGACGGTGATCCGCGACAGCGTCACCAGGTCGTCCAGGCCACGTTTGCGGGCCTCCAACGACGCCAGGTCCGCCTCCCGCTTGGCCAGCTCCGACTCCAGCATCACCAGATCGGCCAGGGTCTCCGCCTCGGCCAGCAGCGCCCGGCCGCTGCGCACCCGGGCCTGCTGGGTGGTGATCCGGGCGTCCAGGTCCAGCACCTCCTCGGTGACGTCCTGGGTGGTCAACTCCCGGCTGACCTCCTCGCCGAGGCGGGACAGCCGGTCGACGACCTGGTCGAACTGCTCCGCCGGCACCCGCAGCTCCAGCGTGGCCCGGCCGTACGACTCGTACTCGGAGCGTTGGTCTCGCCCGACGAACCCGCCGACCGAGGTCGCGATCGTCGCCGCCTCGCCGGCCTTCGCCGGCACATCGGTCACCCGTACGGTGATCGACCCGGAGTAGATGATCGACCGGTTGCCCACCGCCAGGTCGACCGGTGAGGTCCCGTCCGGCCGGTCGGCCTGGCCGCCCCGCTCAGCGCCGCCGGCCGAGTCCGCACCGGCCGCCTCCTCGCCGCCCGCGTCGTCCCCGCCGGTCAGTCCGCCGTCGCCAGGCGCGCCACCCGCCGGGGCCGGTTCGGCCCGCTGCGGCATGTCGGCGGAGCTGCTGACACCGGAGTCCTCCGATCCTGAGCAGCCGGTCAGGATCAGCAGGGCGAGCAGGGCCGCCGTGCCGGTCGCCGCGCCGCGCCGGCCACCGGTGCGCCACCGGCCTCGTCTTGCGTTCTTCACAGTCAAGGGGTGCTCCTCGGAATCGTCATACGGGTTCGCCAGGTGTCGTTCAGACGCGCGGCGCGAGCCGGCCGGTTCCGGCAGACTGCGAGGCGGCAGATCACGATTCGGCTCACAGGGGGTCACGGTGCGACTGATGAAGTTCGGGCATTCCTGCGTACGGGTGGAACACGACGGCGCGGTGCTGGTGATCGACCCGGGCGCGTTCAGCGAGCCGGCCGCGCTCGACGGCGTCGACGCGGTCCTCGTCACCCACGAGCACTTCGACCACCTCGACGTCGGCCAGCTGACCGACGCGCTCGCTCGACGACCCTCGGTGACCATCCACACTCATCCATCGGTGGTGTCCAAGCTGGACGGGCTCGGCGAGGTGGCGACCGCGGTCGAGTCCGGGGAGCGCTTCGAGGCCGCCGGTATCCCGGTCCGGGCGTACGGGGGATGGCACGCTGAGATCCACCCCGACCTGCCCCGGGTGCCCAACCTCGGCTTCCTGATCGCCGACTCGGTCTACCATCCGGGTGACTCGTTCGACGTGCCGACCGACGCCGAGGTGGACACCCTGTTCGTGCCGGTCTCCGCGCCCTGGCTGAAGCTCTCCGAGGCGGTCGAGTTCGTCCGCGCAGTGGCCCCGCGCCGGGCGCTCGCCCTGCACGACGGGCTGCTCAACGACGCCGGGCACAAGGTCACCGACAGCAACATGACCAAGCTGGCCGGCTGCGACTACGCCCGGCTGCCGGCCGGCACCCCGGCCCGCTGAGCCGGGCCGCCGTGACCGGCAGCGTAGTACCCGCCGAGGTGGTGCGACGGCTGTACGCCGTACCGCCGGCGCGGTTCGTCGCGGCCCGTACCGAGGCCGTCTCGGCCGCCCGGGGCAGCGAACCGGACACCGCCCGGGCCATCGGCAAGCTCCGCAAACCGACAGTGGCCGCCTGGCTGGTCAACCTGCTCGCGCTGCGCCGCGCCGACCTGCTCGACGGCCTGGTGGAGCTCTCCGGTCAGTTGCGCGCCGCCCAGCGGGACCTGCGGGGTCCCGCCCTGCGCGAGCTGTCGACCCGGCGGCGGGCGCTGGTCGACGGGCTGGTGGCCGAGTGCCGGGAGCTGGCCGTCGCCGAGGACCCGGCGCTGGCGTCGACGAAGCTGCCGTTGGGCGAGGTCGAGGCGACCCTGTCCGCTGCCCTCGCCGACGAGGAGATCGCCGCCCAGGTGCGATCCGGCCGGCTGGTCCGTGCGGTCGACTACGCCGGTTTCGGCGAGGTCCCGCGGCCCCGGTTGCGGCTGGTCGGCCCGGACGACGGGGTGGCCGCCGCCGATGAGCCGACCCGAGTGGCCGAGCCCGCTCGGGCGGCGGACAAGGCCGCTCGGGCGGCGGACAAGGCCGCTCGGGCGGCGGACAAGGCTGCTCGCGCGCGGGCCGCCCGCCGGCAGCGGTTGGTCGACGAGCTGGACAAAGCCGAGGCCGGCCAGCGGGCCGCCCGCACCGAACTCGACCGGGCCGTCGCCGCCGAGCAGGACGCGGCCGACGCCGTCGCCGAGGCGCAGCGTCAACTGGCCGAATGGGAACGGCGACGCTCAGCAGCCGAGCGGGAGCATGCCCGTCGTAAGGTGGCGCGCAAGACTGCGGAACGGGCAGCCGTCGCCGCCCGACGGTACGCCGGCGACGTGGCAGCCGCGCTGGAGGACCTGCCCGGGCCGCAGACCGACCGCTGACGGAAAGTCGGTGGCGGTGACCGGCCGGGCGGGTGGGCGAAAGGCGATGACGCGGTGATTCCCGATCAGGCGGCCGGCGCGTGCCGGCGCAGCCTGCACGAGTTGAGTACGGCGTACCAGGAGTGTCCGCGCACGTTGAGCCGGGCGCGCCAACTGGGGCTCAGCGGCTGGGCGTTCCACATCGCCGGCCGGGCCGGGGTGCTCGGCGGCGTACCGGCCGAAACGGTCGCGGCCGCGCTCGGGTTCATCGCCGCCGACGCGGTGGCCGACGGCTGGCAGGCTGCCAGCGCGGTGACCGACCCGACCGGGGTGGCGGCGGTGAGCATGGCCGAATGCTGCCGGTGGGGTGTCGAGCAGCTCGGCGACTGTCCGCAGGTGGACCGGCTGGTCGAGCTGGCCGAGGCGGTGGTGGGGGCGGCGGACGCGACCGCGATGCCGCTGTTCGCCGCCTGGCGGGCGATGCCCCGGCCGGACGACGCGGCCGGGGCGCGGGCCGCCGTCGCGGTACGACTGCTCGGCGAGCACCGCTCCGGGGCACACCTGATGGCGGTACGGGTGGCCGGGCTGACGCCGGTGGAGGCGCTGATGGGCGGCCCGGACGGGACGAAGGCCGCGGTCGCGGCCGGGTGGTCGCCGCCGTGGCCGCCGGTCGGCCCGCTGATCCGCCGCCGGTTGTGGGCGGACCGGGTTACCAACCGGATCACCGGTCAGGCGTTCGCCGCGCTGCGTGCCGAGCAGCGGCGGGAACTCGTCGAGTTGCTGCACGCTGCGCTGTCCCACGTACGGCCGGCGACCGGTCGGCCGGCCGACTGACGAGCGTACGGCCGGCGTCCTGCTGCTCGGCCGGCGGTAGGCAGGTCAGGCGGTGGCGGTACGGGTGGGTCGCTTTCGTAGCTCGGCGACGTAGTCGTCCGGCGCGCCGGCCTTCTCGGCGGCGTTGGCGATCTCCGACAGGTACCAGGCGGTGGGCAGCCCGCCTTCGTACCCGTCGAAGACGTAGACCCAGGCGGTGGCCGCGCCGTCCAGGGTGACCGCCCGGACGGTCAGCCGCCGGTAGGTGCCGGACAACGCGCCCTCGACCTCGTCGAGCTGCGCGGCGTCCCACGGGTGCACGTCGTAGAGTGCGACGAAGACCCGGTCGCCGGGCGACTCCACGATGGTGGTGACCGCTCCCTCCCAGCCGATCACCCCCTCACCGGCGAAGGTGAGCCGCCAGCCTTCCAGCCAGCCGGTGCCCACCATCGGCGAATGCGGACAGTAAGCACGCATTCGAGCAGGGTCGAGGTTTGAGCCATACGCGGCGTAGTGACGCACGGCGATGACGATAGCCCGGCGGAGGGGTGGGGGAGAATACGAGTGAGCGTGTCGCGTGTCGGGCAACCGGTCGGCGGCTGCAGTCAGCCGGGTGGTTTGCCAGCATAAGTTCGAGTTTGGGGAGAGAGTCGTTTTGAAGCGGATAGTGATAATCGGCGGTGGCCCGGCCGGCTACGAGGCGGCGTTGGTCGCGGCGCAGCTGCGGGCCGACGTCACGGTGGTCGAGGCGGACGGGGCCGGCGGCGCCTGCGTGCTGTCCGACTGCGTCCCGTCCAAGACCTTCATCGCCAGCTCAGAGGTGGTCACCGGGTACCGGGACACCGAGGAGTTCGGCATCGACTCCGACGGGCTGGAGGCGGTCACCGTCGACGCGACCGCCGTGCACGCCCGAGTCAAGCGGCTCGCGCTGGCCCAGTCGGCCGACGTGCACAGCAAACTCGTCAAGGCCGGTGTGACATTCGTCGCCGGCACCGCCAGGCTCGGTGAGGACACGCTCGGTCACACCCACCGGGTACTCGTCAGCCCCGACAACGGTGACGCTGAGTACCCGATCGAGGCGTCGACCGTACTGGTCGCCACCGGCGCCACGCCCCGGCAGCTGCCCACCGCCGTGCCCGACGGCGAACGCATCCTGACCTGGCGGCAGGTGTACGACCTGCCGGCGCTGCCGGAGCACCTGGTGGTGGTCGGCTCCGGCGTGACCGGTGCCGAATTCGCCAGCGCGTACCTGGCGATGGGGGTGCCGGTGACCCTCGTCTCCAGCCGGGACCGGGTGATGCCGCACGAGGACGCCGACGCGGCGATGGCGATCGAGCAGGTGTTCCGGACCCGGGGCATGACGATTCTGAACAACTCGCGCGCCGACGCGGTCACCCGGGTCGGAGACGGGGTCGAGGTACGGCTCAGCGACGGCCGTACGGTGACCGCCTCGCACGCGCTGATCGCGGTCGGCTCGGTGCCGAACACGGCGGACCTGGGGCTCGCCGAGTACGGGGTGACGGTCGCGGACAGCGGGCATGTGCCGGTGGACCGGGTGTCGCGTACCAACGTGCCGGGCATCTACGCCGCCGGCGACTGCACCGGGGTACTGCCGCTGGCCAGCGTCGCGGCGATGCAGGGCCGGATCGCGATGTGGCACGCGCTGGGCGAGGCGGTGGTGCCGCTGCGGCTGCGTACCGTCGCGGCGAACGTCTTCACCGATCCGGAGTTGGCCACCGTCGGAGTGTCCCAGGACGAGGTGGACGACGGGCGGGTGCAGGCCCGGCAGGTGATGCTGCCGCTGGCCGGCAACGCCCGGGCGAAGATGGCCGACCTGCGGGACGGCTTTGTCAAGCTGTTCTGCCGCCCGGCCAGCGGGCAGATCATCGGCGGGGTGGTGGTGGCCCCCAAGGCCAGCGAGCTGATCATGCCGATCACCGTCGCGGTGGAGAACCATATGACGGTGAGCCAGTTGGCGCACACAATCACAATTTATCCTTCGTTGTCCGGATCAGTCGCCGAAGCCGCACGTCAGCTCATGTGGCATGACGAAGAGTGATTGACTAGGAACTTTCGGGGGCGGCGCGGATCGGCCAGGAAGGCGTACGGTTGACACGGCAACATCTGCTACCCCCGGATCCCCCGTTCCCGGTGGTCGCGGACGACGCCCGGGCTGCCGGCAGGTCCCGTGCCGGCAGCCCGCCTCCGCCTCGCGGTGCTGGTCGAACTGGCGAGGGCGAGCCCCCGTCGCGTGGCGATACGCCGGGGGGCCGATGTGCAGGCCGACCCCTGCCGAGCAGCATAGCCGTGGTGGCCGGTCCGGCGTACCGTCGCGATGAGGGCGCTGGCCGGTGCAGTGGCCAGCCGTCAACATCCGTGTGGGAGGGACTCTGTGCGCGTCGTCGACCCGCGTCTACCCGCGACACTGCGGGCGCTACGGGAGCAGGCAGGCCTGTCACTACGTGACCTCGCCCGGATCGTCTACTCCAGCCGGTCACATTTGCACGACATCGAGCAGAGCCGCCGAAAGCCACCGCCCGAGCTGCTTGCGCGTCTCGACGACGCGCTCAAGGCCGGAGGGCGGCTCACCGCGATGATCCACACACCGGCCACGGTGCTCGACGGCGACCAGGTCGCCCGGCTGCACCACGCGAGCCGCACCAACCAGATCAGCGCAGGCGGAATTGCGGCACTCGCCGATCTGCTCGCGGCCCAGCGGCGACTGGACGACGCGGTCGGCTCGGGCTCGGTGCTCCCGGCGGCCGCGATGCAGCTCGACGTCATCACGGGCCTCGTCCGCGACGCCGCCGACGCGAACCGGCGCGCCCTGGTCGACGTCGCGGGGCAGTGGGCGCAGTTCGTTGGCTGGTTGTACGCAGCAGTGGGCGACGCCGCCGGAGCTGAGCGGACGTGGGCTGCCGGGCTCGCGTGGACCGCCGAGACCGGAGACACCGACCTCGCCGCCACGATCCTGAGCTTCCGTGGCTACGCCGCCGAGCATCAGGGCCAGGTTGGCGCGATGATCTCGCTGTCGCAGGCCGCGCAGCGCCAGCCGGGTGTCCACCCTGGCCAGCTGGCGTGCAGTGCCGGTCAGGAGGCGCGCGGTATGGCCTCCTGCGGGCATCGGCCCAGCGCAGTGCTCGGCGTCCTGGACCGGTCCGCCGAGCACGCTACCCGGCAGTTCGAGCGTCCGGTGCCGCCCTGGAACTACTTTCATACCGGCGCGTTCTTCCTGGTACAGAAGGGCGTCGTCCTCCTGCACCTCGCCGACGCCGGCCATCCGGGCTACGCCGAGAAGGCCGTCGAACTGCTTGCCACCGGCCTCGCGCCGGACCGGCGGCGGCCCGGTTGGTCCGGCGCACACCTGTGTGACCTCGGCGATGCCCACGCACACATCGGCGACCGTCGAGCGGCGGAGCAGGCGTACACCGAGGCTGCCTCGGTAGCGGCCACCACAGGGGACGACCGCCTCGCCGCCAGGGCGTCCGCAGGTGTCCGCGCTCTGTCCGCACCGTCCGCGTAACGGTGCGATCGGTAGACCGCCACGCGTCGTGGCCGGCACTCTACGTGCGGGTCGTGTAGCTGCGCTGGAGCGCCGCAGGGCGTGCGGCCCGTACGGCCCGGTCCTGCTCGGTACCCCGCGAATGCCCTCGCGTGGGATCCGCGGGGCCGGGCCCCAGATCGGCGGCGGTCTGGCCGGGTTCCCCCGTGCCGACCGGGCCGACCGGCGGGGCGGCAACGGCGGCCGGTACTACCTGTCGTGACCGGCGGGGTGGGGCGGTGACCGCGATGGACGACGGGCCGGTCACCGACCGGGACCTCGACGAAGCGGCGGCCGGCGCGGTGCAAGCGCATGACGCTGGCCGCCGCCGAGTACCGCCGCATCCGACGGTCGATCTGAGCCGCAGCGCACGATCTGATCGACTGCGACGGGGCTGCCGGACCTTTCGGTGCCGCCAGACCCATGGTGTTTTTATGCCTGATGCCACAGGTGCATCAAGATGCACCTGTGGCATCAGGCTCGGTCGGACAACTCGACCCAGCGAGGTGACGCTGCGTAGTTCGTCGCCCCCTGGAGAGGTCGGAAACTGTACAGAATTCGCGCCAGTTCTGCTAGGCTGACGACATGGCGATCATGCCGTTCACTGATGCCCGCAACAGGCTGTCGGAGCTGATCGAGGAAGTCGAACGTACCCACGAGCGCATCGAGATTACGCGCCATGGACGCCCGGTCGCGGTTCTCATCTCTCCGGACGATCTCGCCGCGCTGGAGGAGACTCTGGACGTACTTTCCAGCCCGGAGGCCATGCGCCAGCTCGCCGAGTCCCGGGCGGCCATCGCGGCCGGTGACGTACTGGATGCCAGCCAGGTGGCCGCGCTGATGGCCAGCCGGGCTCCGTCATCTCGTGACCAGTGAGTCAGCCCTCGGACCAGCGGCCCTATCAGATCCGTATCGCCGGACCGGCGGCCCGTGCCCTTGCCGGGCGGCTGCCGGAGAAGGTCGCGACAGCCGTCTACGAGTTCGTCACCACTGTGTTGATCAACAACCCACACCGGCTCGGTGAACCGCTGATGCTCCCGCCCTACGAAGGGACCTGGTCGGCCCGACGCGGCGCCTACCGGGTCCTCTACGAGATCGATGATGAGCGGTACGTGGTCACGGTCACCGCCGTCGAGCATCGTGGCGATGCCTACCGGTCGCGCTGACCGGCGCGACGGACACGTCCGGTCGCGTTACTCGTACGCAACGAGCAACGCGTACCGTGCGGGAACCGTGAAGATGCAGGCGGCCGCGCTCCGTGGTGTGATGCAGGCAGGTGTGATAACCATCGGGGACAGGGAGCAGACCGCAGTCGTCGGATGAAGGGCGGGGCTGGCCGATGGCCGATCTGTTCGAGGACTACCACCTCGGCCCCGGCTGGGACGAGATGTTCGGCGAGCCGGGCATGCCGCGACAGACCTACGAGGCCCTGCACGCCACTCTGCAGCCCCTGTCCAGCGCCGAGCTGGAGGTACGCGCCGACGTCCTCGCCCGGGCCTTTCTCGACCAGGGCATCACCTTCGCGCTCAGCGGGTACGCGCGTTGGAGGCGTTCCTCGCCGACATCCACGGTCCGGCCCGGGTGCTTGCCGACGGCGTGGTACCCCGCCGGCTGGTGGTGACCAGCGCCCACTTCCACCGCGAGGCGGCCGGCATCATGCCGCACAACGGGGTGCGCATCCATGTCGCCGGAGTCGACCTGATCCGCGACGAGCAGGGCACCTTCCGGGTCTTGGAGGACAACGTACGGGTGCCGTCCGGGGTCAGTTACGTGATGGAGAACCGGCGGGCGATGGCCAACGTACTGCCGGAGGTCTTCGCCTCGACCCGGATCCAGCCGGTGGAGTCCTATCCGGCGCAACTGCTGCGGGCGCTGCGGGCCGCCGCGCCGGCGGGCGTCGTCGACCCGACGGTGGTGGTGCTCACCCCCGGGGTGCACAACTCGGCCTACTTCGAGCACGCGCTGCTGGCCCGGGAGATGGGCGTCGAGCTGGTCGAAGGGCGCGACCTGGTCTGCGTCGGCAACGAGGTGGCGATGCGCACCACCGGCGGTAAGCAGCGGGTCGATGTGATCTACCGGCGGATCGACGACGACTTCCTCGACCCGGTGCACTTCCGGGCCGACTCGGTGCTCGGCGTCGCCGGGCTGCTCAACGCGGCCCGTGCCGGCCGGGTCACCATCGCCAACGCGGTCGGCAACGGTGTCGCCGACGACAAGCTGCTCTACACGTACGTGCCGGAGCTGATCCGCTACTACCTGGCCGAGGAACCGATCCTGCCGAACGTCGAGACGTACCGCCTCGACGACGGCCCGGACGTGCTCGACCACGTCCTCGACCGGCTCGATCAGCTGGTGCTCAAGCCGGTCGACGGCTCCGGCGGCGCCGGCATCGTGATCGGTTCCCAGGCCAGTGACGAGCAGCTGGCTCAGGTCCGGGAGCGGATCCTGATCGACCCCCGTGGCTGGATCGCCCAGCGCGAGGTGGCCCTGTCGATGGTGCCGACGCTGATCGGCAACCGGCTGCGGGCCCGGCACGTCGACCTGCGCCCGTTCGCGGTCAACGACGGCGACCGGGTCTGGGTACTGCCCGGCGGCCTGACCCGGGTGGCGTGGTGGTCAACTCCAGCCAGGGCGGTGGATCCAAGGACACCTCACGCACCCTCGACGTACACCTGCACCGGATCATCTCTGATCCGGGGGTGGCCGAGGAGACCGCCTGCCGGTCGCTGCTCGGCGTGATGGGCGTCGACGTCGACGACCAGCCGGTGTCATCGGCGCGGCTCGTCGGGCTGCTCGGCCTCGACGGACGCAGCGCCAGTTCGGTCGTCGGGTCACTGGCCGCCGCCCGGGAGAACGTCCGTGGCGCCCTTGAGACGATCTCGTCGGAGATGTGGGAGTGCTCTCCACGGTGGAGACCCTGCCTCCGGGGGACCTGCTCGACGGGCAGAGCCACGCCTGGGTGGAGTGGTGGGCCGGCCGGTGGACGGCGTTCGACCCGACCAACGGGATCCCGGTCGGCGAACGGCACGTGGCGGTCGGCCGGGGCCGGGAGTACGGCGACGTGCCACCACTCAAAGGGGTGTACGCCGGCCCGGCGAACACCGGCCAGGGCGTCGAGGTGGCGATCACCCGGCTGCGCTGAACCGCGACCTCGCGCACCGACCGACTGGACTTCGCGCACCGACCGGGCTTCGCTCACCAGCTGCCGGCCACCGGCAAGCCTTCGGTGTAGCCGGCGGTGCTCTGCAACCCGACGACCGCCCGGTCGTGGAACTCGGCCAGGGTCGCGGCCCCGACGTAGGTGCAGGCACTGCGTACCCCGGCGACGATCTCGTCGATCAGGTCCTCGACGCCGGGTCGGGCCGGGTCGAGGAACATCCGCGCCGACGAGATCCCTTCTTCGAAGACCGCCTTGCGGGCCCGCTCGAACGGGCTGTCGTCGGCGGTGCGGGCGCTGACCGCCCGGGCGGACGCCATGCCGAAGCTTTCCTTGTAGCGTCGGCCGTCCGGGTCGGTGTAGATGTCGCCGGGCGACTCGTAGGTGCCGGCGAACCAGGACCCGATCATCACGTTGGCCGCTCCGGCGGCTAGGGCGAGCGCCACGTCGCGGGGGTGGCGCACCCCGCCGTCGGCCCAGACGTGCCGCCCGCGTCGGCGGGCCGCCGACGCGCATTCCAGCACGGCGGAAAATTGCGGACGGCCGACCCCGGTCATCATCCGGGTGGTGCACATCGCGCCCGGCCCGACACCGACCTTGACGATGTCGGCACCGGCGTCGATCAGGTCGTCGACCCCGGTGGCGGTGACCACGTTGCCGGCCACCACCGGCACTGTCGGGTCCAGTTTGCGCACCGCGCGGACCGCGGCCAGCATCCGTTCCTGATGGCCGTGCGCGGTGTCCACCACGATGGTGTCCACCCCGGCGGAGAGCAGCGCGGTGGCCTTGCCGGTGACGTCGCCGTTGATGCCCACGGCGGCGGCCACCCGCAACCGGCCGGCGGCGTCGACTGCCGGCCGGTACAGGGTGGCGCGCAGCGCGCCGGCCCGGGTCAGCACCCCGACCAGCCGGCCGGCGTCGTCGACCACCGGCGCGGCCCGCCGTCGGCCCTGCGCCATCAGGTCGAATCCGGTACGCGGGTCGGTGGTCTCCGGCACGGTCAGCGGCTCGCGGGACATCACGTCCCGCAGTTGGGCGAAGCGGTCGACGCCGGCGCAGTCGGACTCGGTGACGATGCCGACCGGACGCCCGGCCTCGACCACGATCACCGCGCCGTGGGACCGCTTGGGCAGCAGATGGATCGCGTCGCCGACGGTGTCGGTGGGAGCCAGGGTCAACGCCGTGTCGTGCACCAGGTGCCGCCGCTTGACCCAGGCGACCACCTCGGCGATCACCTCGATCGGGATGTCCTGCGGGATCACCGCCAGGCCGCCCCGCCGGGCGACGGTCTCGGCCATCCGCCGGCCGGCCACCGCGGTCATGTTGGCGGCGACGATCGGGACGGTGGTGCCGGTGCCGTCCGTGGTGGCCAGATCGACATCGAGGCGGGACGCCACGTCGGAACGGTTGGGCACCAGGAAGACGTCGTTGTAGGTGAGCTCGTGCCCGCCGGGCACGTCGGAAGTGAACCGCACCCGGCCATCATGCCCTCCCGGGCATCCCGGCGCGGCGGTTCCGGAGCCGATCGCGAGCGCAGCAGGTCCAGGTCATGCCCTGGCGATCAAGAGCCGGAGACGTTTCCTCAGAACTTCTGAAAGCGAACCCCCAGGCGATCCTCAGCATTCCCTCAAGTTCCGGCATCGTCCTCCAAAGATGATTCCTGACGGTCGACCGCTGTGCGACCGAATGTATCGAGGTGGGAAGAGGTAGCCGCTGATGTCTGCGAGTCGTGCTGTTCACCGTCGGCGTCGCTTGAGGACAGCGGGGACGTTCGTTCGGTGGCGGCGGTGGGCCGGTGGGGTCGCTGTGGTGGTCGCGGCGCTGGTGGGGTTGTCGTCGTCGGTGCCGCCGGGTGCGGTGCCGGCGGACGGTGAGTTCCCGGTGGGGTGGTTGTCGTCGTGGTTCACCGGTCGGTCGGGGTGGTTGCCGTGGGGTGGGCCGGCGGTGGAGTTGCCGGCGGCGCGGGTCGGTGACGGTGCGGGTGCGGGTGGGTACGTGGGGTCGGCGGCGACGCGGGCGTCGGGTGGGGCGGGTTCGGCGCAGCGGTTGGTGAACGGTCTGTCGGGGTACGCCGGGGAGCCGGTGGTGGGCGAGTCGGTGACGCCGGTGACGGTGGGCCGGTTCGATCCGGAGACGAGTGTGCGGGACGCGGTGGCATCGGGGCCGAAAGCCGATGTGTACACCAACACGGATGGTTCGACGACGGCGGAGTTGAGTACGGGGCAGGTCAACTACGAGGCGGCGGATGGTTCGTGGCGGCCGGTGGACTCGACTCTGGTGCGTCGGGGTGACCGGTGGGTGGTGCGGGAGAACTCGCTGGGGGTGTCGCTGGCGGGCGCTGCTGCCGGTGAGTCGTTGGTGGAGTTGTCGCTGCCCGATGATGGGTCGGTGGGCTGGGGTCTGGCTGGTGCGGCGGCGGTGGTGCCGGCGGTCGACGGCAGGACGGCCACGTACCCGGAGGTGTTCGCGGACACCGACCTGGAGGTGGTGGCGCGGCCGGACGGGGTGCAGCAGGGGCTGGTGCTGGCGTCGCGCGAGGCCGGGTCGGAGTGGGTGTTTCCGCTGACGCTGGACGGGGTGTCGGTCCGGGCCGGTGAGGGTGGGTCGGTCGAAGTGGTCGACGGCGCCGGTTCGGTGGTGGGGTCGATCCCGCCAGCGGTCATGCAGGATTCGTCGGTCGACCCGGAGACGGGGTTGCCGGCGCGGTCGGCGGCGGTCGCGATGGAGCTGATCGAGGTCGACGGTGCCCCGGCTCTGAAGCTGGTGGCCGACCGGGAGTGGTTGACGGATCCGGCGCGGGTGTTCCCGGCGCGGGCGGACGTGGGCGCGCTGATCTCGACGAGTGGGGACGTGTTCGTCGACACCGATCCGGACACCGGCCCGGCCGTGCAAAACGGTGACCGTCTCGCGATCGGCAACCGGGACGGCGTCCTGTCCCGGACGTTTCTCAAGTTCACCATCCCAGCGGAGTTTGCGAAGGCGGGCTGGTTCATCTCCTCGGCGAACCTGCGGCTGTACCTGAACTACCGGGCGAGGTGTGACGTCCAGCGGGTCAAGGTCGGGCTGGTCGAGGAGGAGTGGACGGTCGGGGATCTGCGGACCGCCGCCCATCCGGGCCCGAAGATCGATCTGGGACCGAACCACTACAGGTACTACACCGACAACGGGCGGGCGTGTGAGAACCCGAACGCGAATCCGTCCGTCGGCCAGTGGGTCGAGGTCGATGTCCGGGACCTGATCTCGGGCTGGGCGATCGGTCAGCCGAATCTTGGTCTGGCGCTGTTGGACGAGGAGGACTTGTCTGCGGCGGCGGCGGCCCTGTTCGCCTCGGCGAACTATGCCGGCGGTGACTACGCGCCGCGGTTGCAGCTGACCTTGTCGAACAATCTGCCGCCGCAGGTGGACCAGCGGGCACCGGCCCACGGTGCGGTGGTGTCGACGTTGACACCCCGGTTGTATGTGCGGGGTCGCGATTTCGACGAGTCCGGCACCGTGCGCTACAAGGTCTGGATCTACGACAACGCCGGGACCCTCATCCACGTCAACGAGGGCACCAAGTCGTACTACGACGTCCCGGTCGGGTTGTTGGAGACGAACAAGCAGTACTCGTGGGCGGTGCAGCCGTTCGACGGGGCTGTCTACGGCGCCCGGTATCCGAAGTACGTGTTCTACACGCGGATGCCGCAGCCGGCGTTGGGATCCCGGCTGGTGCAGAACCCGGGGGTGGGTTACCACCCGGAGATCGGCAACTACACGTCGGCGGTGACGGACGCGCAGGTGACGGGGGTGGGGCCGGCGCTGGAGATCACCCGGTCGTACAACACTCTGGACACCCGGCGGTCGGGGGCGTTCGGGCAGGGCTGGTCGAGTCTGTTGGACGCGCGGGTGACCGAGCGGACCAACTCGGCGGGTGCGGTGCTGGGTGTGGTGGTGCGGTATCCGGACGGGTCGGAGGCGGTGTTCGGGCCGGGGTCGGACGGGTCGTTCGTGGCGCCGCCGGGGCGGTACGAGGTGTTGACCGCGGTGAAGTCCGGTTCGTCGGTGACCGGGTACCGGTTGACCGTCAAGCACGGGACGACGTACGTGTTCTTGCGCGCGGCCGGGGGTGGCGCGTTCAAGGTCACGTCGGTGACGGACGCCAACGACCAGACCTTGACGTTGACGTACAACGGCAGTGGGCTGGTGTCGAAGTTGACCAGCGCGTCGGGGCGGTCGTTGACGCTGACCTGGGCGGGCACCACCAGCCCGTCGGTCGGGTCGCATGTGACGAAGGTGACGACGGACGCGCCGACCGCCGGTGGCGGTGGGTACGTGTGGCAGTACACGTACGGCAGCTATGACCGCCTGACGAAGGTGTGTCCGCCGACGGCGTCGTGTACCACGTACACCTGGGATAACAGCGCCAACCAGGGGGCGAACGCGGTGCTGAATCATGCGCCGTCGTCGTTCTGGCGGTTGAACGAACCTTCCGGATCGACCCTGGCGGCCAGCAGCGTGCTGGACAACGGCGGCACCGACGTGGCGTTCTACGAGGGTACGACGCCGGGCCCGACACCGGGGGTGTGGCCGGGATCGACGTCGACGTCGACCGCCTTCAACGGCACGTCGTCGCGGGTGCGGCTGCCCAGCGGGCTGGTCAACGACAGCGCGTACCAGTCGGTCAGTCTGTGGTTCCGGACGGGGACGGCGTCCCGGGCGGGGGTGTTGTTCTCGTACCAGCATGATCCGATTTCGGACGGGACGACGTCGAGGAACTACACGCCGTCGATCTATGTCGGGTCGAGTGGGAAGTTGCACGCGAAGTTCTATGACGGCAACTCGACGACGATGCAGTCGTCCGGTCGGGTGGACGACGGGCAGTGGCATCACGTCGTGCTGGCCGGGGCCGGCTCGAGTCAGTCGCTGTATGTGGACGGGATCCGGCACGCGGGCCGCACCGGCCTGATCGAGATGTTCGACGTGGGTGGGTCGGCGCATGAGTACGTGGGTGCGGGGTTCGTCGGGGGGAACTGGCCGGACCAGCCGCATCATGGTTCGCCGAATTACCACGGGCATGCGAACTTCTTCGACGGGCATATCGCCGATGTGGCGTTCTTCGACCGGACGCTGACCTCGGCCGAGGTCACTGAGATCAACGCGACGGCGCGGGGTCAGAGCCGGCAGTTGTCGAAGGTGACCAGCCAGGAAGGTCGGGTACTGGCGTCGCTGTCGATGGATTCGGTGACCGGGAAGCTGGCATCGGTGACCGACAGCAACGGTGGGACCTGGGCGTTGGGGACGCCGCGGGTGGCGGGGACGAGCGGGGTGTACGCGGCGGCGGTGCTGGGGTCCGCGCCGACGGACTACTGGCGGTTGCGGGACGCGGCCGGTGTTCAAGCGGTCAACGAGACCTGGCAGACCACAGCGACGTTCAGTTCGGTGACGTTGGGAGCGGCGGGTCCGTTCGCGGACGGCACGGCGGTGTCGTTCGACGGGTCATCGTCGCTGGTGTCGGTGCCGGGGGAGCGGCTGGCGCCGGCCGGGACGCGGTCCCAGGAGCTGTGGTTCAGGACCACTGGTACCGGCGATGTGCTGGCGGGGGCGCAGGACGCGGCGGTGGACGGGACGCTGTCGGTGGGGTCGCCGGTGTTGTGGATCGACTCCGACGGCCGGTTGCGGGGGTTGTCGGCGTCGGTGGATCCGACCGGGCCGTTGACGTCGGGGCTCGCCGGCAAGTGCGCCGAGTTGGCGGCCGACGGCACGAAGGTGCAACTGAGCACCTGCGACGGTGCGAACGCGCAGAGCTGGCGCTACGTCGGCAGCAGTCGGCAGCTGCGTCGGGGTGACAAGTGTCTGGGCCTGGCAGGTCAGGCGACCGGCAACGGCACCCCGGTCCAGGCGCAGACCTGTTCGAGCAGCGCGAACCAGAAGTGGGGAACGTCCGGGAACGGTTGGCGCAACTCGGGGGCGGGCCGGTGCCTGGAGGTGCCCGGCTCGTCGGCCACGGACGGTACCCAGTTGGCGATCCGCAACTGCAACGACCAGGCCAATCAGTGGTGGGCGTTGGCGTTGGTGTCGGCGGCGCCGGTCAACGACGGCAAGTGGCACCACGCGGTGCTGACCAAGACCGCCGCCGACGATGACACCGTCCAGGCGTTGTACCTGGACGGTGTGCGGGTGCAGTCCAGCACCGGCTCTCTGGCCGGCGGGGTCGAGAGGCTCAGCCACGGGTATCTGGGTGCGGGGTACACGGGCAACGGTTGGTCGGGGCTGCCCTCGGACTCGACGGCGTACTACGAGGGTTCGTTGGCGGAGGTCGCGCTCTACGACCGGACGTTGAGCGCGGACGAGGTGGCGTCGCACTACCAGTCGGTGGGTCGGGCGGTGCCGTTGGTGGTGACCGCGGCTGGTGACGGAGCTGCCGAAGCCCGGTTGTCGGAGACGGCGGCGGGTGGGTTGCCGGTTGAGGTGTTGCCGCCGGGTGCGGTGCAGGTCGACGAGGCGGCGGAGCACGTGCAGACGACGACGGTCTCGAACCCGGTGAAGATCGTGTCGGTGACCGACCCGGGCGGCAACGAGGTGTCGTACTCGTACGACCTGGTGTCGGGGCGGAAGGTGTCGCAGATCGACGCGTTGGGTCAGACGACGTTGTACGGCTATGACACGGGTGGGTTCACGAGTCTGGTGTACGACCCGAACGGGATCGTCACCCGGTCGGTGCAGGACGAGCGCGGCAACACCATCCAGGAGGTGACCTGCCAGGACCAGGCCGCCGACAAGTGCTCCAGCAGCTACTACACCTACACCTTGTACAGCAGCGACCCGACGCACCCGAAGAGCGACCGGCTGACCCACGTGCGGGGGCCGGGCTCGCAGAGCGCCCAGGACGATACCTACCTGACGACGTACATATATGACAACTCCGGCAACCTGCGCAGTGTGACGGACCCGCTCGGCCGGGAGACGGAGATCGAATACACCGACGGAACGGATGTGCCTGCGGTCGACGGCGGGTACGCCCCGGCCGGTCTGCCGTGGAATGTGTTGGATCCGTCGAAGGGGTGGATGGCAGTCACGTACACCTCGGCGGGTGACGTGGCGACGGTGTCGGACGCGGCGGGGGCGGAGACGACGTTCACGTACGACCGGTTGGGTCGGACGTTGACGGAGACGGTGGTGACGTCGTCGTACCCGCAGGGGCGGACGACGTCGTACACGTACGACTCGGTGGGTCGGGTGGTCACGCGGACGGGTCCGGCGGTGACGGACCGGGTGTCGGGTGCGGTGCATCGGGCGGTGACGCGTTACTCGTACAGCGTGGACGGGTTCCTGGTGGAGGAGCAGGTCAGCGACGCGTCGGGTGGGGATGTGGCCCGGGTCAGTACCTGGTCGTACGACGGGCATGGTCGTCGGTCGGCGTCGGTGGACGCCGAGGGCGCGGTGACCGGCTACGGCTATGACGTGTACGGGCACCTGGTGGAGCAGACCGATCCTGACGGGGTGGTGAACGCCTACGAGGTGGACGTCAACGGCAATGTGCTGTCGCGGACGGTGAAGGGGTTCACCGGGGATCCGAACGATCCGACTCCTCCGGTGGATCTGGTGGTGGAGTCGAACGTGTACGACCCGGCGGGTCGGTTGGCGTCGAACACCGACGCGATGGGCTACGTCACGAGTTACACGTACACCGACGACGGGCGGACCGCGTCGGTGACCCGCACCGACGGTGACAGTTCGTTCCTGCTGGAGGGCAACGGTTACGACGCGGCGGGGAACCTGGTCGAGCAGGTCACCGGCAACGGTGCGACGGTGACGGCGTACGCCTACGACGCTGCGGGTCGGCAGGTGCGGAGTGTGCTGGATCCGGGCGGCCTGGAGCGGGTGACCGAGGTGGCGTTGTCGCCGGCCGACCGGGTGTTGTCGCGGGTGGATCGGGACGCTGCGGGGGAGGCGTTGTCGGTCGTCGATTATGCGTATGACGTGGTGGGCCGGCCGGTGTCGCAGACGGGCTACCTGTCGGCGGACCGGATGGTGACGCCGGTGGCGCGGTGGCGGTTGGACGAGGCGGGTGGGACGACGGCGGTCGACTCGGCGGGGAACAGTCCGGGTACGGCCACGGACGTGGTCTGGGCGTCGGATGCCGAGCGGGGTCGGGTCGCGTCGTTCGATGGTTCGTCGTCGTTGATCACGACCGATGCGCCGGTGGTGGACACCACCCGGCCGTACACGGTCGCCGTCTGGGTGCGATTGGACGACCTGCGAGCGCCCGGCTCGGTGCTGGCGATGCCCGGCCGCGCCCGGACGAGCGTGTCCGGGTGGGGCGCACCGGCGTTCGCGCTCAACTACGACCACACCGACGACGCATGGCGGGCGCTGACGAACGAGCAACTCGTGTTCAAAGGCGGCGGCGTACTACAACGCCGCCGCACCTTCGGGCAGGGCTCGACACAGGCGGGCAAGTGGCAGCACCTGGCGGTGGGCGTGGACCCGCAGGCCGGCCGGTGGATTGTGTTCCTCGACGGCGAGAAGGTCGACGACTTCACCGGCAGCAGCTTCCACAGCGTGGCGGCTGGCGGGGTGCGGATCGGCTCGGGCCTCGAGGGGGCGATCTCTGATCTGCAGGTGTATCAGGGGGTGCCGGACGACGCCGGCTGGGTTGCCGGGGTGATGGCGGGCACGGTGCCGGTGGCGGACGCGGGGGTGTCGCGGACCAGTTATGTGGTTGATGAGGCGGGTCTGGCGACGTCGGTGGTGGATCCGTTGGGTCAGGCGACGTTCGTGGAGTACGACGAGGCGGACCGTCCGGTGGTGACGACGGGTCCGCAGGTGCAGGCGGAGTCGGGTGAGTTGGACGGTCCGGTGGTGACGGCCCGGCCGGTGGAGCGGGTTGGTTACAACACGTTCGGTGAGGTGGTTGCGGAGTCGGATCCGAACGGTGCGGTGACGACGTTCGGGGTGGATCGGGTGGGTCGGCCGGTGGAGGTCCGGTTGCCGGCGTACACGCCGCCGGATGGGTCGTCGTCGGTGACGCCGGTGGCGTCGGCGGTGTACGACAGCCTGGGTCAGGTGGTGTCGCAGACGGATCCGCTGGGCCGGGTCACGGAGTTCGACTATGACCAGTTGGGTCGGGTGGTGACCCAGGTGGCGCCGGACGACGGCACGACGACGGCGCGCTACGACCTGATGGGCAATCTGCTAGCGACGACGGATCCGACGGGTGCGGTGGCCGGTAGTGGTTACGACTTCCTGGGTCGGGTCACGAGTGTGAGTGAGGCGGTGCGGCAGACCGGTCAGGTGCACACCAGCACGGTGGGCTATGACGCGGCGGGTCGGTTGTCGTCGGTGCGGTCGCCGGCGGGGGTGACGGTCGGGTACGGGTACAACGCGGCCGGTGAGGTGACGGGTGTGGTCGACGGCGCGGGGCAGACCCGCGGTGTCGTCTACGACGGGCTGGGTCGGCCGGTGAAGGAAATCAATCCGGACGGTACGTACACGACGACGGGTTACGACATGTTGTCGCGGCCGGTGTCGGCGGCGGCGCACCGGGCGTCCGGTGGGGCGGCGTTGGCGACGGCGGCCTGGTCGTATGACCTGGCGGGGAATGTGGTGTCGGCGACGGACGCGCGGGGCACCGTGACCCGGTTCGGCTACGACGCGACGGGCCTGCTGCGGACGCAGCGGGAGCCGGTGGACGGTGACACGGTCATCGAGTCGTCGTTCGGCTACGACCTGGCGGGGAATCCGACCCGGTTCACCGATGGGGAGGGGCGGGCGTTCCGGTCGACGTACAACGTGTGGGGGTTGCCGCAGTCGCGGATCGAGCCGGCGACGGCGGCGTACCCAAGTGCGGCGGACCGGACGTTCACGACGGTGTACGACGTGGCCGGACAGCCGGTGTCGCAGCGGGCGCCGGGTGGGGTGGTGCGGACCCTGGTCTACGACGACGCCGGCCGGCTGGTCCGCCAGTCCGGCTCCGGTGCGGAGGCCACGACGAAGGACCGGACGTACGGCTACGACGCCGCGGGTCGGCTGGTGGAGTTCTCCGCGCCGGGGGGAACCAATCAGGTCGTGTACGACGACCGGGGGTTGCCGTTGTCGGTGACGGGTCCGTCGGGGGACGCGGCGTTCACCTATACGGGGGACGGGTTGATGGAGTCGCGCGACGACGCGGCGGGGTCGACGCAGTACGGGTATGACGGTGCGGGCCGCCTTGTGTCGGTGAATAACGCCGACATGGGCACCGCCATCGGCTACACGTACGACCAGATGTCGGCGGTGTCGTCGATGACGTTCGGGACGTCGGGGAACCGGCGGGTGTTCGCCTACGACGATCTGCACCGGTTGACCAGCGACCGGCTGGTGTCGTCGGGTGGGTCGACGATCGCGTCGATCACGTACGGCTGGGACGCCAACGGTAACGAGACCAGCAGGACCGTCACCCGTGGCTCGTCCACGACGGTCAACACCTACACCTACGACCTGGCGGACCGGTTGACGTCGTGGGATGACGGGAACACGACCGTCGGCTACCGCTACGACAGGGCGGGGAACCGGACCGGGGTCGGTGATGTCGACTACGTGTACGACGCCCGTAACCGGCTGATCTCGGACAGTACCGGTGTCGGCTACCAGTACACGGCGCGGGGCACCCGCAGCGCGGCCGGTGCGGCGACGACGGTGTCGGACGCGTTCGACCAGGCGGTCGAGCACACCCCGGCGGGTGGTAACGCGCGGGTGTTCGACTACGACGGGTTGGGTCGGGCGTTTCGGGACGGCTGGGAGTACACCGGTCTCGGTAACCACCTCGCCCGGGACAGTTCCAACGCGTTCTTCACCCGGGACCCGGGTGGTGGTGTGGTCGGGGCGCGGCACAACACCACGCGCCGGTTGGTGTGGACGGATCTGCACGGTGACGTGGTCGCCCAGATGAACCCGGCCGGGGCGACGGTGACCGGCAGCCGTACGTACTCACCGTTGGGTGAGGTGACCGCGGACAGTGGCATGCTCGGTGACCTCGGCTACCAGTCGGAGTGGACCGACGTGCGTAGCGGGCAGGTCAACATGCATGCCCGCTGGTACGACCCGGTGACGGCACAGTTCGGTGCCCGGGACAGCCTGACCGTCGGTCCGGTGCCGGACTCGGTCCGGGCCAACCGGTACCAGTACGGCGACGGGAACCCGTTGACGGTGGTCGACCCCACCGGCCACGTCGGAGAACCGTACGCGAGGTCGTGGGACGACTTCACCGACTGGGTCGGCGACCGGTACGAAGACATCGAGGACGCCTACCACGGCGCCGTAGACTGGTTCGGCGACCGGTTCGGAGACTTCACCGACTGGGTCGGCGACGGCCTGGGGGCGGCCACCAGGTGGACGCAGGAGCAGCTCGTCGAGGCGGGCAACGTCATCAGGCAGACGGTGGAGCAGAACTATCAGGATCTGATCAAGGCCGGTGAGGCGCTGATAGCCGCCGCCGAACAGGTGGGCCAGTGGGCCCGTACGGCCAGGGACTGGATCGTCGAACACAAGGCCGAGATCGTCGGCGCGATCGTCGGCATGGTCGTCGAGGCCGGCTGCCTGGTCGCGATCGGCTGGACCGGTGTCGGCGTGGTCGCCTGCGGCATGGTCGGCGGTATCACCGGTGCCCTGGTCACCGGCGGGATGCAGGGCAAGACCGGCATGGATCTGCTGCAGGACGCGGTGATCGGCGGTCTTGCCGGTGGTCTCGGTGCCGCCCTGCCGATGATGGGCCCGGTCGCCGGCAAGGCGTTGAGCAAGGCCGCGTCCAGCGGCATCAAGAAGGTCGCCGGCACGAGCCTCGGCAAGGCCGGCGCACGGGTCGGCGCGAAGGCCGTCGCCGGGGCCCGGTCGTTCAGCCGGGCGGTCACCCGCAAAGCCGACGACGCGTCCCGGGCGGTGTCCCGCGGCTCCAGCCGGTCCACCCGGGAAGCCGCCGAACACACCGACGCCGCCGCCCGCGCCGGCGGCAGCCGGGCCGACGGGGCGGCCAGCTGTGTGCGGCACAGTTTCGCGCCGGACACCCGGGTACGGATGGCCGACGGCACCACCAAGCCGATCGGCGAGGTCGAGCTCGGTGACGAGGTGCTGGCCACCGACCCGGCCACCGGGCAGAGCACGGCCCGGCCGGTGCGGCTGCTGCACCGTCACGCCGACCGGGAGTTGACCGATGTCACGGTCACCGACACCACGACCGGCGAGAGCACGGTCGTCGAGACGACCGCGCAGCATCCGTTCTGGAACGCCACCACCGACCGGTGGACCGACGCCGCCGACCTGCGCCCCGGTGACCGGTTGCGCAGCCCGGACGGCGAATCCACCCAGCGGGTCACCGCGGTCCGGGTCTGGACCGGCCTGAAATGGATGAACGACCTCACCGTCGACGGCGACCACACCTACTACGTGGTGGCAGCCGATCGGCCCGTGCTGGTGCACAACTGCGGCGGTTACACCGACCTGTACCACGGGACCAGCCGGCAGGCGGCGGACAACATCCGGAACAACGGCGTGGACCCGAACTTCTCCACCCGCTCAAGAATGGACTTCGGCAAGGGCTTCTACACCACCCGTTCCCAGCAGCAGGCACAGAATTGGGCCAGCAATCCCCGATTCGGAGGCGACGGAGCAGTTCTCCACTTCAAGGTGCCCAACGCGAAACTCAACGCCATGCCCACGAAGACGTTCACCAGGAACAGCCCGGACCTGACCGACATCGTACGGCAGTACCGCACCGGTGCCGGAGGAAACCTGTCGAATAACTACAATGTGGTCGAGGGGCCCATGCTCATGAACGTCGACGGTTTCCTGAGGTCGGGGGCTCCGCCCCGCTGGTCCGGCAACCAGGTCGTCTTCTACGGCAGGGACGCCGGCCAGGTACTCGCCGACGCTTTGCAGCCATAGAAGAGGAATCCGTGGACGACTACCAGATGGACCTGTCGGCCGAGGTCCGGGAGTTGCTGGACGCGACGGCGGCCGAGATGGTCGAGCTGTTCGGCATTTCCCGTGCCGAAGCCGTCGCCCGGATCAACGAGCAGTGGCACGGGCAGGACTTCTCCGGTGACGACGAGATAGTCCTGCACGAGGACCGGCATTACTGGGCGATGATCATCTACTTCGGTGAGGTACCGGACTGGAGCGACGACGCGGACCGGTCCGGCTGGGTTGCCCGGCCGGCGCCGGCCCGCGACTCCGGGCACTGGACCGTCCCGGGGTGATCAGGTCGGGCCCGGTCAGGTGATCACACAGATCGTGGCGTAGGCGCCGAACGCGGCGGTCAAGCAGCTGACCGTGCCGGCCTTGGGCCGTGTTGATCAGCTGCTCCAGCTTCATCGCCGCCGGCACCACGCACTCTGTCCATCATGCCTGGCCGGCTGCTGGCGCGCGCGCTCAGCGCTTCCCTGGTATTCCCCAACGGCTTCCTCAGATCTCCCTCATTACTCGGCGGCTCCGAGCCGGCACGATCTGTTCATGGTCCTAACTGGGCGAACGGGCGTACCGCAGCGAGAAAGGCCGCCACCGATGGGAACGAGCCAGGAGCCACACCGCCGTCGTCGAACAGGGACCACCCGGACGTTCGCCCGGTGGCGGCGGTGCGCCGGTGGGGTCGCGGTGGTGGCCGCGGCGCTGGTGGGGTTGTCGTCGTCGGTGCCGCCGGGGGCGGTGCCCGCCGACGGTGAGTTTCCGGTGGGGTGGCTGACGTCGTGGATCACCGATCGGCCGGGCTGGTTGCCATGGGGGGGCCCGGCGACGGCTGAGCTCCCGGTGTCGCCGGTCGGCGACGGTGCCGGCCCCGGCGGGTACTCCTCGGCGGCGGCGACCCGGGCCAGCGGGGGCGCCGGCGCCGCGCAGCGGCTGGTCGACGGGTTGCCGGGGTACGCCGGTCAGCCGGCGGTGGACGAGTCGGTGACGCCGGTGACGGCGGCGCGCCACGATCCGGCGACGAGCCGCCGCGACGCCCGGTCGTCACGGTCGACCATGACCGTGTACGACAACGCCGACGGTTCGACGACGGCGCAGCTGAGCACCGGTCAGGTTAACTACCGGGCGGCGGACGGGTCGTGGCGGCCGATCGATCCGACCCTGGTGCGTCGGGGTGACCGGTGGGGGGTCACCGACAACCCGATGGGGGTGTCGCTGGGGTCGACATCCAACACCACGGCGGCCGGGGCAGCGGCGACGTCCGGCGCGGCGGCGGGGGAGCCGCTGGTCGAGTTGCCGCTGCCCGGCGGCGGCGTGTTCGGGTGGAGTCTGGCCGGTGCGGCGACGGTGACCCCGGTGGTCGACGGCGCGACGGCGACGTACCGGCAGGTGCTGCCCGGCACCGACCTGGAGCTGGTGGCCCGGCCGGACGGGGTGAAGGAGACGCTGATCCTGGCGTCGCCGCAGGCCGCGTCGGCGTGGGTGTTCCCGCTGACCCTGCGGGGGGTGACGGCCCGCATCTCCTCGGCCGGGTCGGTCGAGCTGGTCGACGACGCCGGGGCGGTGGTGGCGTCGATCCCGCCGGCGTACATGGAAGACTCGTCGGTGGACGCGGAGACCGGTCTGCCGGCGCGGTCGGCGGCCGTCGCGATGGAGCTGACCGAGGTCGACGGCGGGCCAGCGCTGCGGCTGGTCGCCGACCGTGCCTGGCTCGCCGACCCGGCGCGGGTGTTCCCGGTACGGGTGGATCCGACGGTGACGACCGGCCCCGACGGGGACGTGTTCGTCGACTCCGATCCGGCCACCGGCGCGACCGTGCAGAACGGCAACCACCTGCAGGTGGGCTACAACGGGGGAGTCGGTTCCCGGACGTTCCTCAACTTCGACATCTCGTCCGCGGTGACCGACGCCAAACCGATCATCGCCTCGGCGTACCTGCGGCTGTTTCTGAACCACCGGGTGCGCTGCGACGTCAAGGACCTGCAGGTCGGCCTGGTCGAGCAGGAGTGGACGGTCGGTGAGTTGGCGACCGCCGCGCTGCCCGGGCCGGACCTCGAACCGGGCTCGGTGCGGTACCGCTACTACACCGACAACGGGCAGGCGTGCGCCAACCCGTCGGCGGGGCCGACGTCCGGCCAGTGGGTGCAGGTCGACGTCCGTGAGCTGGTCTCGGGGTGGGCGATCGGGCAGCGCAACCTCGGTCTCGCGCTGATCGACGACGAGCAGGTCCTGGCCGCCGGAGCGAGGTTCACCTCGGCGAACTACGGCAACGGGGCGTACGCGCCCCGGCTGGAACTGACCATGACGGCAAACCTGCCGCCGCAGGTGAGTCAGCGGTCCCCGGTGCACGGCGCGGTCGTGTCGACGCTGACCCCCCGGTTGTACGTGCGCGGCCACGACCCGGACAACTCCGGGACGGTGAGCTACAAGCTCTGGCTGCACGACGACGCCGGCACGGTCCTCCACGTCACCGAGGGCACCGGCTCCTACTACGACGTCCCCGCCGGGCTGCTGCGCTCGAACAAGCAGTACTCGTGGGTGGTGCAGCCGTTCGACGGTGCCGTCTACGGGGCCCGGTATCCGAGGTACACGTTCTACACCCGGGTACCGCAGCCCGCGTTGGGATCCCGGCTGGCGCAGAACCCGGGGGTGGGCTACCACCCGGAGATCGGCAACTACACGACCACGGCGACCGACGCGCAGGTGGCCGGGGTGGGCCCGGAGCTGGCGATCACCCGGTCGTACAACACGTTGGACACCCGGCGGTCGGGGGCGTTCGGGCAGGGCTGGTCGAGCTTGCTCGACGCCCAGGTGACCGGGCGGACCAGCACGAACGACGCGCTGCGTAGTGCCGTGGTGACGTATCCGGACGGTTCGGAGGCCGGCTTCGGCCCCACCTCGGACGGATCGTTCGTGCCGCCACCGGGGCGGTACGAGGTGCTGACCGAGGTCAGGTCCGGCACATCGATCACCGGGTACCGGCTGACCGTCAAACACGGCACCACGTACGTGTTCGGCCGCTCCGCCGGCAGCGGGGTCTTCCGGCTCACGGCGGTGACCGACGCCAACGACCGGACCCTGACGGCGACCTACAACGGCAGCGGACTGATCTCGAAGCTGACCAACGCCTCCGGTCGGTCGCTGACGCTGACCTGGGCGGGCACCGCCAGCCCGTCGGCCGGGTCGCACGTGACCAAGGTGACGACGGACGCGCCGACCGCCGGCGGCAGCGGCTACGTGTGGCAGTACACCTACGGCAGCCACGACCGCCTGACGAAGGCGTGTACGCCGACGGCGGTGTGTACCACGTACGGCTGGGGCAACAACGCGAACCAGGGGGCGAACGCGGTGCGCAACCACGCGCCGTCGTCGTACTGGCGGCTGAACGAACCCGCCGGGTCCACCTGGGCCGCCAGTGACGTGCTGGAACGCGGCGGCACCGACGTGGCGTTCTACGAGCACACGACGCCGGGCGCGACGCCGACGGTGTGGCCGGGCTCGACGTCGACGTCGACGGCGTTCAACGGCACCTCGTCGCGGGTGCGGCTGCCCAGCGGGCTGGTCAACGACAGCGCGTACCAGTCGGTCAGCATGTGGTTCCGCACCGGCGCGACGTCGCGGGCCGGAGTGCTGTTCTCCTACCAGCACGATCCGATCTCGGCCGGCACGACGTCGCGCAACTACACGCCGGCGATCTACGTCGGGACGAGTGGGAAGCTGCACGCGAAGTTCTACGACGGCTTCGCCGGCACCACCATGCAGTCGTCCGGCCGGGTCGACGACGGCCAGTGGCATCACGTGGTGCTGGCCGGGGAGGGCGCCAGCCAGGCCCTGTACCTGGACGGCACCCGGCAGGCGACCCGCGACGGCCTGATCGAGATGTTCGACATCGGCGGGTCGGCGTACGAGTACGTGGGTGCCGGGTTCGTCGGTGGGAACTGGCCGGACCAGCCGCACCAGGGCTCCGCCGACAACACCGGGCACGCGAACTTCTTCACCGGCCAGATCGCCGACGTGGCGTTCTTCGACCGGACGTTGACCGCCGCCGACGTCACCGAGATCAACGGTACGGCGCGGGCGCAGAGCTGGCAGCTGTCCACGGTGACCAGCGCCGAAGGGCGGACCCTGGCGTCGCTGTCGACGGACCCGGTCACCGGCAAGCTGTCGGAGCTGACCGACGGCAACGGCGGAACCTGGACGATGGGCACGCCACGGGTGGCCGGCACCAGCGCCCTGTACGCGGCGGCCGTGCTGGGCTCGGCACCCACCGACTACTGGCGGCTGCGCGACGCCGCCGGGGTCGACGCGGTCAACGAGACGTGGCAGGAGACCGCGACGTTCAGCGCGGTGACACTGGGCGCGGCGGGTCCGTTCGCCGACGGCACCGCAGTGTCGTTCGACGGGACGTCGTCGCTGGTGGCGGTGCCCGGCGGCCGGGTCGCGCCGAACGGCGCGAAGTCGCAGGAGCTGTGGTTCAGGACCACCGCGACCGCCGGGGTGCTGGTGGGCACGCAGGACGCGGCGGTGGGCGGTACGCCGTCGGCGGGATCGCCGGTGTTGTGGATCGACGCCGACGGTCGGCTGCGCGGCCTGGCCCCGTCGACCGAGCCGACCGGGCCGCTGACCTCGGGGCTCGCCGGCAAGTGCGCGGAGCTGGCCACCAACGGAACCAAGGTGCAGGTCGGCACCTGCGCCGCCACGTCCGCCCAGAGCTGGCGGTACGTCGGCGGCAGTGGACAGTTGCGTCGGGGTGACAAGTGTCTGGGCCTGACCGGTCAGGCCACCGGCAACGGCACGCTGGTCCAGGCGCAGACCTGCTCGACCAGCGCCAACCAGAAGTGGACGCCGCACCAGGGCGGCTGGCGCAACACCGGGTCGGGGCGGTGCCTGGAGGTGCCGGGCTCGTCCACCACGGACGGCACTGCGCTGACCATCCGCAGCTGCGCCACCAGCCAGGCCAAGCAGCGGTGGGCGTTGGCGCTGACGTCGCCGTCGCCGGTCAACGACGGCGCGTGGCACCACGCCGTACTGACCACGACCGACGCCGCCGACGCCACGACGCAGGTGCTGTACCTCGACGGGGCGCCGGTGCAGTCGAGCACCGGGGCGCTGCCGGCGGCCGGACCGCAGAGCCAGGGGTACCTGGGTGCGGGGTACACCGGCAACGGCTGGTCGGGGCTGGCGGCCGGGGCGACGGGGTACTACGCGGGGTCGCTGGCGGAGGTGGCGTTCTACCACCGGGCGTTGGGCGCCGACGAGGTGACGTTGCACCACGGGTCGGTCGGGCAGACGGTGCCACTGGTGGTCACCGCCGCGACCGGCGGCGGTACCGACACGCCGACACTGTCGGAGACAGCGGCCGGCCAGTTGCCGTCGGACACCCTGCCGCCCGGCGCGACGCAGGTCGACACGGCGGCGCAGGATACGCAGACCACGACGGTGGCCAACCCGGTGACGATCGTGTCGGTCACCGACCCGGGCGGGCATCAGGTGTCGTACTCGTACGACCTGGTCTCCGGGCGGAAGGTGTCGCAGACCGACGCGCTGGGCCGTACCACCCTGTACGGGTACGACACCGGCGGGTTCACCAGCCTGGAGTACGACCCGAACGGGATCGTCACCCGGTCGGTGCAGGACGAGCGCGGCAACACCATCCAGGAGGTGACCTGCCAGGACCAGGCCGCCGACAAGTGCGCCAGCAGCTACTACACCTACACCTTCTACAGCAGCGACCCGACGCACCCGAAGAGCGACCGGCTGACGGCGGCGCGGGGGCCGGGCTCGTCCAGCGCGCAGGACGACACCTACCGGACGCTCTACCTCTACGACAGCTCCAACGGTGACCTGCGCAGCACGGTGGATCCGCTCGGCCGGCGTACGGAGATCGCCTACACCACCGGCGGGAGCGTTCCGGCCGGGCTGCCCACACAGGTGCTGGACCCGTCGAAGGGCTGGCAGCTGATCACGTACACCTCGGCCGGTGACGTGGCGACGGTGGTCGACCCGGCAGGCGCGACGACCACGTACACCTACGACCGGTTGGGTCGGGAACTGACCGAGACGGTGGTGACGCCGTCGTTCCCGCAGGGGCGGACCACCACGTACACGTACGACGCGATGGGCCGGGTGGCGACCCGGACCGATCCGGCGGTGACGGACCGGGTGACCGGCGCGGTGCACACGGCGGTGACGCAGCACTCGTACAGCCCGGACGGGTTCCTGACCGAGCAGCGGGTCAGCGACGCCACCGGTGGGGATGCGGCCCGGGTCAGCGAATGGTCCTACGACGGCCACGGCCGCCGGTCGCAGGCCGTCGACCCGATGGGCACCACCACCGGCTACCGCTACGACGTCTACGGGCACGTGGTGGAGCAGACCGATCCGGACGGGACGGTCAACGCCTACCAGGTGGACGCCAACGGCGACCTGCTGTCGCGGACGCTGAAGGGCTACACCGGGGACCCGAACGATCCGACTCCTGCCGTGGACCTGGTGGTGGAGTCGAACGTCTACGACCCGGCGGGCCGGCTGGCGTCGACCACCGACGCGATGGGGCACGTCACGGAGTACACGTACACCGACGACGGGCGGCCCGCGACGGTGACCCGCACCGACGGGGACAGTTCGTTCCTGCTGGAGGCCAACAGCTACGACGCGGCCGGGAACCTGGTCGAGCAGCAGACCGACAACGGGCAGACCGTCACGACGTACGCCTACGACGCGGCGGGCCGGCAGACCCGCAGCGTGCTCGACCCCGACGGGTTGCACCGGGTCACCGAGACCACGCTGTCGCCGGGTGACCAGGTGCTGTCCAGCGTCGCCCGGGACGGATCCGGCGCGACGCTGGCCGTCACCGACCACGCGTACGACATCCTCGGCCGGGAGGTCTCGCAGACCCGGTACCGGGAGACGGACCGGACGACGACGCCGGTGGCCCGCTGGCAGCTGGACGAGACCAGCGGTACGGCGGCCGCCGACTCGGCCGGCAACAGCCCCGGTACGGCCACCGACGTGACCTGGGAGAACGACGCCCAGCGGGGGCGGGTCGCGGCGTTCACCGGTGCGTCGACGTCGCAGATCACCACGGCCGCGCCGGCGGTGGACACCACCCGGCCGTACACCGTGGCCGCCTGGGTGCGGGTCGACAACGACGGCAAGTCCGGCGCGGTGCTGACCGTGCCCGGTGCCGCGCGGGTGAGTACGTCCCCCACGAACCGCGACTTCGCCTTCCAGCTCCGGTTCGACCACACCATCGACGGCTGGCGGGTGGCCACGAACGAGCAGCAGACGGGCTCGATCATCCGGTGCGACTGTCCCTTCGGGGAAGGCACGGTGTATGAGGAGCAGTGGCAGCACCTGGCCGTCGGCGTCGACCCGCAGGCTGACAAGTTCACCGTGTTCATCGACGGCGACAAGGTCGACGAATTCACCGGCGCCCGCTTCCACAGCGTGGCGAGGGGCGGGCTGCGGATCGGCTCCGGGCTCGACGGGGCCATCTCCGACCTGCAGCTGTACCAGGGCGTGTCGGCGGACGCCGGCTGGGCCGACCGGGTGGTCGCCGGCACCGTACCGGCGGCCGACGCCACGGTGTCGCGCACCAGCTACGTGCTCGACGACGGTGGTCTGGCCACGGCGGTGCTGGATCCGCTGGGCAACACCACGAACGTGGCCTACGACGAGGCCGACCGGCCAGCGGTGTCGACCGGCCCGCAGGTGCAGGCCGAGAGCGGGGAACTCGACGGTCCGGTGGTCACGGCGCGGCCGGTGGAGCGGATCGGCTACAACGCGTTCGGCGAGGTCACTGCGGAGTCCGACCCGAACGGCAACGTGACCCGGTACGCGTTCGATCGGGCCGGCCGGCCCTACGAGACCCGGCTGCCCGCGTACACCCCGCCGGGCGGGTCGACCCCGGTCGTCCCGGTCTTCACGGCGGCGTACGACATCCTCGGCCAGGTCGTGTCGCAGACCGACCCGCTGGGCCGAGAGACCGGGTTCACCTACGACCAGCTGGGCCGGGTGGTGACCCAGGTGGCGCCGGACGGTGCCACCACGACCGCCCGCTACGACCTGGCCGGCAACCTGCTCGCCGTGACCGACCCCACCGGGGCGGTGACCGGCAGCAGCTACGACCTGCTGGGGCGGACCACCAGCGTCAGCGAGGCGGTCCGCCAGACCGGTCAGACGCACACCACCACGATGGGCCACGACATCGCCGGTCGCCTGTCGACGGTGACCACGCCGGCCGGGGTGACCACCAAGTACGGCTACACCGCCGCCGGGGAGCTGGCCAGCGTCGTCGACGGTGCCGGGCAGACCAGCCGGGTCGACCACGACGCCCTGGGCCGCCCGGTGAAGCAGACCAACCCGGACGGCACCTCCACCACCACCACGTACGACCCGCTGTCCCAGCCGACCGCGACGGCGGCGTACCGGGCGACCGGCGGGGCCGCGCTGACCACGTCGGCCTGGACCTACGACGCCGCCGGCAACATGGTGTCGGCGACGGACGCGCGGGGCAGCACGACCCGGTTGAGCTACGACGCGACCGGGCTGCCGCGCACCCAGTCCGAGCCGGTGGCTGCCGGCACCACCATCGAGTCGTCGTACGGCTACGACCTGGCCGGCAACCCGACCCGGTTCACCGACGGGCGGGGGCAGGCGTTCCGGACGACGTACAACGTCTGGGGGTTGCCGCAGTCGCGGATCGAGCCGGCGACGGCGGCGTACCCGAACGCGGCGGACCGCACGTACACCACTGTGTACGACGTGGCCGGTCAGCCAGTGTCGCAGCGTGCCCCGGGCGGGGTGACCCGGACCCTGGTCTACGACGACGCCGGTCGGCTGGAGCGCCAGTCCGGCTCCGGTGCCGAGGCCGCGACCCAGGACCGGACGTACGGCTACGACCCGGCCGGTCGGCTGGTGGAGTTCTCCGGGTCCGGCGGCACCAACCGGGTCGCCTATGACGACCGGGGGCTGCCGCTGTCGGTGACCGGCCCGTCGGGCGACGCGGCGTTCACCTACACGCCGGACGGGTCGATGGCCTCGCGCGACGACGCGGCCGGGTTGACCCAGTACGGCTACGACAGCGCCGGCCGGTTGGCGTCGGTGAGCAACAGCAGCGCCGGGGTGTCGGTCGGGTACTCCTACGACGAGATGTCGGCGGTGTCGTCGATGTCCTACGGCGGCACCAACAACCGGCGGGTGTTCGACTATGACGACCTGCACCGGTTGACCAGAGACCGGCTGGTGCGGTCCAACGGGCAGGTCCTCGGGACGATCACCTACGGGTGGGACGCCAACGGCAACGAGACCAGCAAGACCGTCACCCGTGGCTCGACGACGGCCAGCAACACCTACACCTACGACCTGGCCGACCGGCTCACGTCGTGGAACGACGGCAACACCACGGTCGGCTACCGGTACGACGCGGCCGGCAACCGGACCGGGGTCGGCGACGTCGACTACGTCCACGACGCCCGCAACCGGCTCGTCTCCGACAGCACCGGCACCAGCTACCAGTACACGGCCCGGGGCACCCGTAAGCAGACCGTCACCGGCGGCACCACCTCGGTCGGGGTCGCGGACGCGTTCGACCAGATCGTCAGCCAGCAGCCGACCGGTGGCGGCAACGCCCGGGAGTACACCTACGACGCGTTGGGCCGGGCGCTGCGCAGCGACTTCCGGTACACCGGGCTCGGCAACGACCTCGCCATGGACGGCGCGGCGAAGTACCTGCGGGATCCGGACGGCGGTGCCGTCGCGGTCCGGGACGGCGGCACCAGCCGGATGCTCTGGACCGATCTGCACGACGACATCGTCGCCCAGTTCAACACCGCCGGGACGTCGGTGACCGGTCACCGTACCTACTCGCCGCTGGGTGAGGTGACCGCCGCCAGCGGCATGGAGGGCAACCTCGGCTACCAGTCGGAGTGGACCGATCCCCGGTCGGGTCGGGTCAACATGCACGCCCGCTGGTACGACCCGGCCGTCGGCCAGTTCGACAGCCGCGACAGCGTCACCGTCAGCCCGGTGCCCGACTCGATCCGGGCCAACCGCTACCAGTACGGCGACGGCAACTCGCTGACCGTCACCGACCCGACCGGGCACTTCGGCAAGCGGCTGCGCAACGCCTGGAAGAAGGTCTCCTCCGGCGTGCAGAAGGCCTGGAACACGGTCAAGGCCGGGGTGCGGCAGGCGTGGGAGCAGGTCTTTGAGTGGGCGCAGGCGGCCCGCGAACAGATCGCCGAGAAGATCAACGACGTCAAGCAGGCCGTGTCGAAGGCCTATCAGAAGATGGCCGAGGCGGTCAGAGGGGCCGTCGACCAGGTCGGCCAGTGGGCC
Organism: Solwaraspora sp. WMMA2059; assembly: GCF_027497315.1. Lineage (GTDB taxonomy): Bacteria > Actinomycetota > Actinomycetes > Mycobacteriales > Micromonosporaceae > Micromonospora_E. The sequence continues at coordinate 592,318 of NZ_CP114908.1, forward strand.
CGGACGGCCAGGGACTGGATCGTCGAACACAAGGCCGACATCGTCGGCGCGCTGGTCGGGTTCTTCGTCGAAGCCGCCTGTATGGTCGCGATCGGCTGGACCGGGGTCGGCGCGGTCGCCTGCGGGGTGGCTTCCGGCGTGACCGGTGCCCTGGTCACCGGTGCCATGCAGGGCCAGACCGGCGTCGAGCTGCTGCGCACCGCCGTACTGGGTGGTGCCGCCGGTGGTCTGGGCGCGGCGCTGCCGATGATGGGCCCGGCAGCGGGCAAGGCGTTGAGCAAGGCTGGGTCCGCCGGGGCGAAGAAGGTCGCCGGCACCAGTGTCGGCAAGGCTGCGGCGTCGGCCGGCAAGGCGGTCGGGCGCAAGGTCGACGACCTGTCGCGGGCGGTGTCGCGCGGCACCAGCCGGGCCACCCGGGAGGCGGCCGACTACGCCGACGACGCCGCCCGCGTCGGCGGTAGCCGGGTCGACGACCTCGCCGACGGGGCCGCCAGCTGTGTGCGGCACAGTTTCGCGCCGGACACCCGGGTACGGATGGCCGACGGCACCACCAAGCCGATCGCCGAGGTCGAGCTCGGCGACGAGGTGCTGGCCACCGACCCGGCCACCGGGCAGAGCACGGCCCGGCCGGTGCGGCTGCTGCACCGTCACGCCGACCGGGAGTTGACCGATGTCACGGTCACCGACACCACGACCGGCGAGAGCACGGTCGTCGAGACGACCGCGCAGCATCCGTTCTGGAACGCCACCACCGACCGGTGGACCGACGCCGCCGACCTGCGCCCCGGTGACCGGTTGCGCAGCCCGGACGGCGAATCCACCCAGCGGGTCACCGCGGTCCGGGTCTGGACCGGCCTGAAATGGATGAACGACCTCACCGTCGACGCCGACCACACCTACTACGTGGTGGCAGCCGACCGGCCGGTGCTGGTGCACAACTGCGGCGGTTACACGGACCTGTACCACGGGACGAGCCGGCAGGCGGCGGAGAACATCCGGGCCGACGGCGTGGACACCGGATTCTCGTCACGGTCGAAGATGGACTTCGGGAAGGGTTTCTACACCACCCGGTCGCGGCAGCAGGCGGCCGACTGGGCGGGGAGTCCGCGGTTCGGTGGGGACGGCGTGGTGCTGCACTTCAAGGTGCCGAACGCGAAGCTCGACGCCCTGGCGACGAAGAAGTTCACCGCGACCAGTCCCGATCTGGCCGACGTCGTGAAGCACTACCGCACCGGTGCCCGGGGCAACCCACTCGGCCGGCATCAGGTGGTGGAAGGGCCGATGCTGATGAACGTCGACAAGTTCGTCAACAAGGGACTCCCCGCGCACTGGAAGGGCAACCAGGTCGTCTTCTACGGCAAGGACGCCGGTCGGATACTGACCGCGGCCCTGCAGCCGTAGGAGCGTGACGTGGACGTGCACTACTGGGCGCTGTTCGTCTACTACGACGGCAAGGGGCTCCGGGCACTGGACCGTCCCGGGGTGATCGCACCGGGACGGTCAGCTGATCACGCAGATCGTCGCGCCGGCGGTGACCACCGCGCCGACCTCGGCGGCCAGGCCGCTGACCGTGCCGGCCTTGGTCGCGTTGATCGGCTGTTCCATCTTCATCGCCTCCAGCACCACGACCAGATCGCCCTCGGCGACCTGGTCGCCGTCGGCGACCGCGATCTTGATGATGGTGCCCTGCATCGGCGAGACCAGGGCGTCGCCGCTGGCGGCCGCCGCCGTGCTGGTGCCACCCCGGCGGCGGGCCGGCTGGCGGGCGGCGGTCGGCGCGGCGGCCGTACCGCTGCCGAAGCCGGCGGGGAGGCTGACCTCGAGCCGCTTGCCGCCGACCTCGACCACAACGGTCTCGCGGGGTTCGGGGGCGTCGGGGGCCGCCGCCGGTGCGGTGAACGCCGGCACGGTGTTGTCGAACTCGGTCTCGATCCACCTGGTGTGCACGGTGAACGGTTCGCTGGTGAACGCCGGGTCGCGGACCACCAGGCGGTGGAACGGCAGGGCGGTGGCCATCCCGTCGACGACCATCTCGTCCAGTGCCCGCCGGGCGCGTTCCAGCGCCTCGGCGCGGGTCTCGCCGGTGACGATCAGCTTGGCCAGCAGCGAGTCGAAGTTGCCGCTGACGACGTCGCCGGCGGTGACGCCGGTGTCCACCCGTACGCCGGGGCCGGTGGGCAGGCGCAGTGCGGTGATGACACCGGGCGCGGGCAGGAAGTTGCGGCCCGGGTCCTCGCCGTTGATCCGGAACTCGATGGAGTGCCCGCGCGGGGGCGGGTCGTCGGTGAACCGCAGCGGCTCGCCGACGGCGATCCGGAACTGCTCGCGGACCAGGTCGATGCCGGCGGTCTCCTCGGTGACCGGGTGCTCGACCTGCAGTCGGGTGTTGACCTCCAGGAAGGAGATGGTGCCGTCGACGCCGACCAGGTACTCGACGGTGCCGGCACCGTGGTAGCCGGTCTCCCGGCAGATCGCCTTGGCACTGGTGTGGATCTCGGCGCGCTGGGCGTCGGTGAGGAACGGCGCCGGTGCCTCCTCGACGAGCTTCTGGTGGCGGCGTTGCAGCGAACAGTCCCGGGTGCCGACCACGATCACGTTGCCGTGCTGGTCGGCGAGCACCTGCGCCTCGACGTGCCGGGGCCGGTCCAGGTAGCGCTCGACGAAGCACTCGCCGCGACCGAACGCGGCGACCGCCTCGCGGGTGGCCGACTCGAACAGGTCGGCGATCTCGGCCATCTCGCGGGCGACCTTCAGCCCGCGCCCACCGCCACCGAACGCGGCCTTGATCGCGACCGGTAGGCCGTACTGCTCGGCGAAGGCGACCACCTCGTCCGGGCCGGCGACCGGGTCGGCGGTGCCGGGAACGAGTGGTGCGCCGGCCCGCTGGGCGATGTGCCGGGCGGTGACCTTGTCGCCGAGGTCGCGGATCGCCTGCGGGCTGGGCCCGATCCAGGTCAGCCCGGCGTCGATGACCGCGGCGGCGAAGTCGGCGTTCTCGGAGAGGAACCCGTAGCCGGGGTGGACGGCGTCGGCGCCGGACCGGGTGGCGGCGTCGAGCAGTTTGTCGATCCGCAGGTACGTGTCGGCGGCGGTCTCCCCGCCGAGGGCGTACGCCTCGTCGGCCAGCCCGGCGTGCACCGCCGAGCGGTCCGGGTCGGCGTACACGGCGACGCTGGCCAGCCCGGCGTCCCGGCAGGCACGGATCACCCGGACTGCGATTTCGCCCCGGTTTGCGACGAGAACTTTGCGCACGCCCTGTTCTCCTTTGCTCACGGACCAAGCCGGAGTCTATCGGCCTGCTTGATCAACTAAACCGGCGCTCAGTGTGGGATGGCACACTGGCGATTAGGCTCCGGATGTGTCTGCCACCCGGATGATGATTCTCGGTCTGGTCAACTGGATGCAACCGGTGCACGGCTACGACGTGCGCCGTGAGCTGCTCAGTTGGCGGGCGGACAGCTGGGCCAACGTCGCACCGGGGTCGATCTACCACGCGCTGCGCAAGCTCGCCGAGGAAGGGCTGCTCCGCCAGGTCGGCACCGCCCAGGTCGGTACCCGGCCGGCGCGGACCAGTTACGAGATCACCGCCGCCGGGGTCGATGAATTCGACTCGTTGGTGCGGCAGCACTGGCGCGACTGCCGACCGCCGGCCGACCCGTTTCTCAGCGCGTTCGCCTTTCTGCCGGCGATGCCCCGGGCGGAGGCGGTCGCCATGTTGCGGGGCCGGGCCGCGATGCTGCGGGCCGGCAACGCGGCTACCCGCGACGACCTGACCGCCGGGTGGTTGCGGCAGAAACCGTCGTACGTCGGCTGGATGCTGGAGCTGACCATCGCCCGGGTCGACGGGGAGATCGCGTGGTGTGACCGAATCGCCGCGCTGATCGAGTCCGGGGCGTCGTATCACCCGGCGGAGGAGTCGGCTGACGGCACCTGGGCGGGGTGGCAGGCTGACCTGGACGCCGCCGACCGGGAGTCGGCCAGATCACCCAGCAATAATCAACGTTGACTAGCCCGATCGCCGGGGTCTAGCGTGCCAGATGCAGCGTGGGGAGCTGGGCGGCCCGGCCTGCCCACGGGGGAGAGCGGCCGGCGGCCGGCCGGCTCGGCAAGCCAGGAGACACTTCATGATCGAGACCAAAGGGCTGCGGAAGTCGTTTCGCTCCCGGCAGGGTCGTGGCGCCAAGACCGTCGACGCGGTCCGTGGCGTCGACATGCTGGTCGAGGAGGGGGAGATCTTTGGCTTCCTCGGGCCGAACGGTGCCGGTAAGACGACCACGCTGCGGATGCTCGCCACGCTGATCGAGCCCGACGGCGGGGAGGCCGTCATCGCTGGGGCCGACCTGCTGCGCAACCCCGGCGAGGTCCGTCGGCGGATCGGCTACGTGGCCCAGGGCGGCAGTACCTGGGACGAGGTCACCGGTCGCGAGGAACTGGTGATGCACGCCCGGATGTACGGCATCGGCAAGGCCGAGGCGCAACGTCGGGCCACCCGGGCGCTCGCCGCGTTCCAGTTGACCGAGTACGCCGACCGCAAGTGCAAGACCTACTCCGGCGGCCAGCGACGGCGGGTCGAGATCGCGCTGGGCATCATCCACGAGCCGAAGGTGGTCTTTCTCGACGAGCCGACCACCGGGCTGGACCCGCAGAGCCGGGCGCACATGTGGGACGAGATCCGCCGGTTGCGTGCCGAAGGCATGACCGTCTTCATCACCACCCACTACCTCGACGAGGCGGACGCGCTCTGCGACCGGATCGCGATCATGGACCACGGCGAGATCGTCACCGAGGGCACCCCGGCGGCGCTCAAGCGGGAGGTCGCCGGCGAGGTGGTCACCGTCGGGCTGCGTCCGGACGAGTCGGCCGCCGCCGCGCAACTGCTCGACAGCCAGCCGTACGTCAGCAAGCTGGAGACTCCCGACGACGGCGGCGTCCGGCTCTTCGTCGACGACGGCGCCACCGCCATCCCCCAGATCCTGCGCACCATCGACGGCGCCGGTCTCGAACTCGGCTCGATCGAGCTGCACCGGCCCAGCCTCGACGACGTGTTCCTCACCAAGACCGGCCGTTCGCTGCGTGAGAGCTGACCAGGGAGACCGCACGATGAAATTCGCCCGCGACACCTGGCTGATCTTCCAACGGCAGGCGTTGCTGCTGCTGCGCAACCCCGTCTGGATCTTCGTCGGGGTGTTCCAGCCGATCATGTACCTGGTGCTGTTCGCCCCGCTGCTCAAGCCGGCGCTGGCCCCGATGGGGGCGACCACCAACGCAGAGGTCTACCGCCTCTTCGTCCCCGGCCTGCTGGTGCTGCTGGCCATCTTCGGCGGGTTGTTCCAGGGCTTCGGCCTGATCGCCGAGCTGCGCGCCGGCGTGATCGAGCGCTCCCGGGTCACCCCGGTCAGCCGGCTCGCCCTGCTGCTCGGCCGCAGCCTGCGCGACGTGGTGTCCCTGCTGCTGCAGGCCGTCATCATCACGGTGCTGGCGATCCCGTTCGGGCTCACCGTGCAGTTGGGCAACCTGCTGCTGGCGTACCTGCTGCTCGCCCTGATCGCGCTGATGACCTCGGCGGTGTCGTACGGCGTGGCGTTGCTGGTCCGCAGCGAGGACGCGCTGGCCCCGCTGATGAACACGGTGGCCCAGCCGGTACTGCTGCTCTCCGGCATCCTGCTGCCGCTGGCCTTCGCGCCGCTGTGGCTGCAGCGGGTGGCGCAGTGGAACCCGTTCTCCTGGGCGGTCGACGGCACCCGGGCGCTGTTCGCCGGCAACCTCGGCGACGACGCGGTCTGGCAGGGCCTGCTGATCACCCTGGCGCTGGCCAGTCTCGCGGTCACCTGGGCGGCCCGAGCCTTCGCCCGCAGCGTTCGGTAGGCCGTCCGTCAGCCGGCACGGGACACGCCCGCAGCGCCTGCGGCGGTCGGCCCGGCCAACAGGGCTGCCCTCTGCGCACGGCAACGGCACAGAGGGCAGCCGTTCCAGGCTACCGCCGGCCGGGCCGGCCCGCTGTCACCTGCGCCGGGCCGCTGTCACCTGCGCCGGGCCAGGGTCAGCCCGTCGGCGATCGCCAGCATCACCACGTCCACCCGGTCGTCGGCGGCCACCTGCTGGTTGAAGGCGACCATCGCCTCGTCCTCTTCGCTCTGCGGGTCCAGCACCCGACCGTGCCGCAGCACGTTGTCAATCACGATCAGCCCGCCGGGCCGCATCCGGGGCACCAGCTCACCCCAGTAGACCGGGTAGCTGATCTTGTCGGCGTCGATGAATGCCAGGTCGAGGTGCGGTTCGCCCGGCAACGCCCGCAGCGAGTCGGCCGCCGGGCCGATCCGCAGGTCGATCCGGCCGTCGACCCCGGCCCGCTGCCAGTAGCGCCGGGCCACCGCGGTGAACTCCTCCGACACGTCCAGACAGATCAACTGCCCGTCCGCCGGCAGACCACGGGCGATGGCCAGCGCGGACAGCCCGGTGAAAGTGCCGACCTCCACCGCTCGGCGGGCGTTCACCAGCCGGGTCAGCAGGGTCATCAGCGCCGCCTGCTCCGGCGCGACCTGCATCTGCGCGTTCTCCGGCAGCGTGCTGGCGGTCTCGGCGATGAGGTCACTGACGATCTCGTCCGGCGGGGTGCCGTGGGCGACGACGTACGCCTGCAGGGCATCGGTCATCGGCAAGGTCTTGGTGGTCATGGGCATGACGCTAGTCCGGCTAACGTCCGGTGTCGGGCTCGCCCCACAGATCCGTGATCCGGTAGCCGACCTCGCTGACCAGCCGGCGCAGCAACGGCAGTGACAACCCCACCACCGTGCCGTGGTCACCTTCGATTCGTTCCAGGAACGGCCCGCCCAACCCGTCGATGGTGAACGACCCGGCCACCTGCAGCGGCTCGCCAGTCGCCACGTACGCCGCGACCTCGTCCTCGGTGACCTCGGCGAAGTGCACCACGGTCGCGGCGGCGGCGCAGGCCCACCCGCCGGTGGCCAGACTGGTCAGCGCGTGGCCGGTATACAGCACCCCGGACCGCCCGCGCATCCGCCGCCACCGCGCGGTCGCGTCGGCGGCGTCGGCGGGCTTGCCGAGGATCTCCCCGTCGAAGTCGAGCACCGAGTCGCAGCCGAGGACCAGCAGGTCGGTGCCGTCGTCGGCGAGGTCCGTCCGGAGCCGATCGGCGACGGCGGCCATCTTGCGCCGGGCCAGCTCCAGACACAACTCGTCGGCCCGGTCCAGCGTCACCGACTCCTCGTCGACGCCGCTCACCAGCACCTGAGGGGTGATTCCGGCGGCCTGCAGCAGTTTGTGCCGGGCCGGGCTCGCCGAGGCGAGCACCAGACGCGGACGCAGGGAGGTAGCCACGGGTGGTCAGGCTACCGGGCCCGGGCCTGCGGTACCGATGATCAGTGGGGTAGGGCGGCGGCCCGCCAGGCGTCCGGACCGAGCCGGCCGGGGAATCCCGGCGTGGGTCGGGCGGTGCGGGCCCACCGCGACGGCACCGGCCGATCGGTGCCACTGTCGGAAACCGGACGGGTACGGGCGACGATCACGCCCACCAGCGCCGCCAGTTCCTCGGCGGTCGGGGTGCCCCGGACGATCCGCCAGGCCGGGTCAGCGTCACTCATCGGCCGAGCGTACGCGGCGGGCCAGCCGGCCGGCGACCGGCCGGCGAGTGGTGATCATTACTGGCGCGCTACCGTCGGCGTCAGGTTGCCACCCCGGTACCATATGACGCGCGGCTCACACCGGCCGCGTGCCGATCGTGTGGCACCCAAACCTTCCGGGTACGGTCATTTGGATGTCCGCTGTGCCCCCGCAACTAGTTGCAGACCGTTACCGGCTGGTCGAGCCGCTCGGTCAGGGCGGCATGGGCCGGGTCTGGAAGGCCCGCGACGAGGTGCTGCACCGGGACGTGGCGATCAAGGAGCTGGTGCCGCCACCGGGCCTCACCGACCAGGAACGCCGCGAGATGCGGGAGCGCTCGCTGCGCGAGGCGCGGGCGATCGCCCGACTCAACCACATCAACGTGGTACGCGTCTTCGACGTGCTGCGCACCGACGGCGACCCGTGGATCGTGATGGAGTACGTGCCGTCCCGGTCGCTGCAGGACGTGCTCGCCCAGAACGGCCCGGTCCCGGCGACCCGGGCCGCGGAGATCGGCCTCGGCGTGCTCGGCGCGCTCCGGTCCGCCCACCTGTCCGGGGTGATGCACCGGGACGTCAAGCCCGGCAACGTACTGCTCGGCCACGACGGCCGGGTGGTGCTCACCGACTTCGGCCTGGCCACCGTGCCGGGCGACCCCAACGTCACCCGTACCGGGCTGGTGCTGGGCTCACCGGCGTACATCGCCCCGGAGCGGGCCCGGACCGGCAGCGCCGGCCCGGAAGGCGACCTGTGGTCGCTCGGCGCGACGCTGTACGCGGCCGTCGAGGGGCAGTCGCCGTACGCCCGGCAGACCGCCATCGCGACGCTGTCCGCGCTGGCCACCGAGCCGCCGCCGCCCGCCCGCCGGGCCGGCCCACTCAAGCCGGTGCTGGCCGGGCTGCTGCGCAAGGACCCGTACACCCGGATGAAGGCCGACGAGGCGGAGCGGCTACTGACCCGCGCCGCAGGTCGCGGTCCGCGGCGCGGTCGCTCACTGCTCGACGGGGTACGCCGACCCAGCCCGTACGGCAGCCGGGAGGTCCGCCCCGGCGAGTCCCGGTCGGGGATCGTGCCGGGTCCGCGCGGCGGGGCGCCACGCACCCCGGTCCCGTCGGAGCCGGTGTCGCCGCCGGTGGCCCCGTTGCCGTCCGCGTTGCCGGTCGTCCCCGGCCCGGCCAAGTACGGCCCGCCGGTCACCCGCCCGACCAACTCGGCGGACCCGACCAGGGTGGTGCCGTCGACCGACCAACCTGCCGGCGCGGCGACCGCAGCCGCAGCCGCAGCCGAGACGAGTGTGTTGCCGACCAAAGCCGGTGAGCCACCGTCGGAGACCACCGTGCTGCCCCAGGCGGAGCGTACCCAGGTGGTGCCGGGCCGCAAGGAGACTGCGCCGGACGGCAAGACGGCCGAGCGGTCCCCGGCCGCCGAGCCTGCCAAGGCGGCTGAGCAGCCGACGGCGGCGAAGGCGACAGAGCAGCCAGTGGCTGCCAAGGCGGCTGAGCAGCCAGTGGCTGCCAAGGCGGCTGAGCAGCCGACGGCGACGGAGCAGCCGACGGTCGTCGAGCCCGCCGAGCGGCCGCCGGTCGAGGAACAACCCGGGTCGGCGGCTGCTGCCGCCAGCGCGTCGGACCGGCGAAACTGGTCCGCGCCGGCCCTGCTGTTCGACCGCGCCGCGCAGGCCGTCCGGTCCATGACCGAGCTGCCGCGTACCTGGCTGATCAGCGGTGTGGCAGCTGTCGTCGTACTGGCGTTGCTGGTGACCGGCGCGCTGCTGGCCGCCGGCGACGAGGACGAGCCCGACGGCCAGCTCGGCACCGGTCCAGCCGCCTCGGCCACGCCGTCGGCCCCGGCCCCCACCTCCGGGGCGCCGAGTGCCGAACCGAGTGTCGAGCCGAGCTCGCCGGCGGCCGAGACGTCGCCCGAGGTGCCGGCGGTGCCGCCGCAGAGCGATGAGTCGCCCCAGCCGCCGGACCCGCAGTCGCCGTTGCCCGACGGCTGGCGGTTGCACGAGGACCAGACCGGGTTCTCGGTGCCGGTGCCGGAAGGCTGGTCGGTCAGCCGCGAACGAACCCGGGTGGAGTTTCGGGAGAACGGTCAGCTCGGCCGGCTGATCATCATCGACCAGACCGACAACCCGAAGCCGGATCCGGTCGCCGACTGGCAGAACCAGGAGCAGGCGCGGCGGGGCACCTACAACAACTACGAGCGGGTACGGATCGAGGCCGTTGACTACTTCCTCGACGCCGCCGACTGGGAGTTCCGCTACACCAGCAACCAGGGCAACCGACTGCAGGTGCGCAACCGGGGGTTCGTCACCGCGCCGGACAAGGCGTACTCCATCTACTGGTCCACCACGGCCGAACGCTGGCAGCAGGACCTGGTCTACTTCGAGCTGATGGCGAGCAGGTTCCAGCCCGCCGCAAGCTGAGCCTCGAACTACCCGCATGAACTTCCGATCTTCCGGGTACAACCGGAGCGCGACGGAAGGAGGGGTGCGACATGGTCAACCGTCGACGGATCGCCAAGCCGAGCGTTGCACTGTGGATGCTGGTGGCCCTGGCCGATGCGGCCCTGCTGGTCGCCAGCGTCGGTCTGGTACCCGTACTGCTGGTGCTGTCCGGCGGCACAGCCGTGACGCTCGCCGCTGTGGCCGCGTACCGCATGACCGTCAGTGAGCGGGCCGGTGGCGAACCTACGGTCGTGCCTGCCGGCGGACGGTGGTCTGGTGGGCGTGGCGAGCGGTGAGTAGGCTCGCTGGCTGTGTCGATCACCGGGCTGACGGAAATGTGGGACCGCCTCTTCACGGCCCAGACCGACCCGCCGCCACTGCTCGTGCTCATCACCGCCGCCGTCGCGCTGGCCGCGGTGCTCACCCGGCTGCCCTGGCGGATCGGCCGCAACGCGATCACCATCGCCCACGAAGGCGGGCACGCGCTGATCGCCCTGCTCACCGGCCGCAAGCTCAAGGGGATCCGGTTGCACTCGGACACCTCCGGGCTGACCCTGTCGGCCGGCCGACCGACCGGGCTGGGCATGATCCTCACCCTGCTGGCGGGCTACGTCGCGCCGTCGTTGGTCGGGCTGGCCGGTGCCCTGCTGCTCGGCGGCAACCGGATCACCCTGCTGCTCTGGATCGCCGTGGCGCTGCTGCTCGCCATGCTGGTGATGATCCGCAACCTCTTCGGGATCGTGTCCATCCTGGCCACCGGCGGTGTGGTCTTCGCCGTCTCGTGGTTCGCCGGCCCGGAGGTGCAGGCCGCGTTCGCGTACACCGGGGTGTGGTTCCTGCTGATCGGCGGGATGCGGCCGGTCGGTGAGCTGCAGCGGCTGCGTGCCCAGGGCCGCTCGCCGGAGTCGGACGCCGACCAGCTCGCCTGGCTGACCCGGGTGCCCGGCCTGGTCTGGGTGGGATTCTTCGGACTGGTCAACCTCGCGGCGCTGTTCATCGGAGCGCTGCTGCTGGCCAGCCCGTGGCTGGCCGACCTGGACCTGCCGACGCCACCGGGCGGGTGACCCGTACCGCTGCGACCCGAACCGGTCAGAGCGGGATGTTGCCGTGCTTCTTCGGCGGCAGGGTCTCCCGCTTGCCACGCAGCATCCGCAGCCCGCGCGCCACCTGCAACCGGGTCTGCGACGGTGCGATGACCGAGTCGACGTAGCCGCGCTCGGCGGCCACGTACGGGTTGGCCAGCCGCTCCTCGTACTCGGCGATCCGCTGCGCCCGCACCGCCGCCGGGTCGTCGGCGGCGGCCAGCTCAGCGCGGTAGAGGATGTTCACCGCGCCCTGCGCGCCCATCACCGCGATCTGCGCGGTCGGCCAGGCGAAGTTCAGGTCCGCGCCGAGATGCTTCGACCCCATCACGTCGTACGCGCCGCCGTACGCCTTGCGGGTGATGACGGTGACCTTCGGGACGGTCGCCTCGGCGTACGCGTAGATCAGCTTCGCGCCGCGCCGGATGATCCCGTCCCACTCCTGGTCGGTGCCGGGCAGGAAGCCGGGCACGTCGACGAAGGTCAGCACCGGGATGTTGAACGCGTCGCAGGTGCGCACGAACCGGGCGGCCTTCTCCGAGGCCTTGATGTCCAGGCAGCCGGCGAAGTGCATCGGCTGGTTGGCGACCACCCCGACCGGCCGGCCCTCGATGCGGCCGAAGCCGATCACGATGTTCTGCGCGTACAGCGGCTGGACCTCCAGGAACTCGCCGTCGTCCAGGACGTGTTCGATCACCCGGTGCATGTCGTACGGGTGGTTGGCCGAGTCGGGGATGATGGTGTCCAGCTCACGGTCTGTCTCGGTGTCGGCCGGCGCCACGTCGGCCGACAGCGTCGGCGGTTCGTCGAGGTTGTTGCTCGGCAGGTACGCCAGCAGCGCCTTGACGTAGTCGACGGCATCCTCCTCATCGGTGGCCAGATAGTGGGCGTTTCCGCTGGTGGCGTTGTGGGTGCGGGCGCCACCGAGCTCCTCCATGCCGACGTCCTCGCCGGTGACCGTCTTGATCACGTCCGGGCCGGTGATGAACATGTGCGATGTCTGGTCGACCATCACGGTGAAGTCGGTGACCGCCGGGGAGTACACCGCGCCCCCCGCGCAGGGCCCCATCACCAGGGAGATCTGCGGGATGACGCCCGAGGCGCGGACGTTGCGGAAGAAGATGTCGCCGTAGAGGCCGAGGCTGACCACGCCCTCCTGGATGCGCGCGCCGCCGGAGTCGTTGATCCCGATGACCGGGCAGCCGATCTTCATCGCGAGGTCCATCACCTTGACGATCTTTTCGCCGAAGACCTCGCCGAGCGAGCCGCCGAAGACGGTGAAGTCCTGCGCGAAGACGCACACCTGCCGGCCGTCGACGGTGCCGTAGCCGGTGACCACCCCGTCGCCGTACGGGCGGGTGCGCTCCAACCCGAAGTTGGTCGACCGGTGCCGGGCCAGCTCGTCCAACTCGACGAAGGAACCCTCGTCGAGCAGCATCGCGATCCGTTCCCGGGCGGTCTTCTTGCCCCGGGCATGCTGTTTCTCGACCGCGCGGGCCGAGCCGGCATGCACCGCCTCGTCGACCCGGCGTTCCAGGTCCGCCAGCTTGCCGGCGGTGCTGTGGAGGTCGGTTCCGGTCCCGGACTGCTCACTCGTCACGCCCACACCGCGGATGCTATCGACGTCGCGACCGCCGGTCAGGGGCCGACGGTGTGCGGTTTCCCTCAGTACGCCGCCGTCGGGCCGGCCCCAGCCTGGGTCGATCGACCCCGGGACGACGTTTCCTGCCTGTTGCCCGATTCGTTACCACCACGTGACAGTGTTGGGAGTCGCGCTGATCGCGTCCGGTCTGACGGTGCTGCTGGTGATGCGGCGGACGCTCTGGCCGGCGCGGGCGGCCACCGTCGGCAGCCGCAGGGCCGGAAGTCTGGACGCCGCGCCGCATCGGCGCCGTCGAGGGCGGGGGCGACGTCGGGCCACCCGTACCGGGCTGTTCCGTCGCCGGGCGACGCCCGGTGGACGCCACACGGTCGGCGTGACCGTGCCGCGCCAACGTCGGGGTGGTCGGCCCGCCGTCGTGCTGCCGGAGCCGTCGGTGGCCGCTGTGCCGCCCGTCGTTGTGCCGTCGGTTGCTGCTGTGCCGCCGGCTGCCGCGCCGCCGGCTGCTGCGCCGCCGGCTGCTGCTGACGAGGATTTTGACTGGTTCGACCGGCCTACGGACGCGTACGCACAACCCGTACGAGCGTCGGACCGGGCCGTTCCCGCGTCGGACTCGGCCGTCCCCGCGATGGACCCGCCGGTAGCAGTGCCGGTGGTCGGTACGACCGTCACCGGGCATCCGTTCCGCGGCGTGGCACCGGTGCCGCAGCGGCGCGACCACTGGTAGCGCGACGGAGCGACACCGGCCCAACCTGAAAGACTGCTCCGCTGCGGAGGGAGGCGGCGGAGCAGCCACGATTCCGGGACCCGCGTCTCGGTGAGAGGGCCTGGGTCAGGGTTGCGGTGGCCCGGATGGCTGGGTGGTGGTGAGGAAGGCGGCGGGCACGCCCGAGTCGATGAGACGACCGCGCATCCGGTCAAGCGCGTCAGGTGTCCAGTCTGGATAGGCGGACAGGAACAACAACCGCTGGGCGGCGCGGCGATCGGTCCGGGCTTCGGCGATCGAGTCCTTGACCATGTTCGCCGCCACCTCGAAGTCGTCGGCGATGCGGACGCCGCCAGTCGGCATGCCGACTGCGGCGAGTCGGGCCGGCGGCGGCCGGGCGGCGAACACGACGGTGACGATGACGAGCAGCCCGCCGACGGCGCTGAGGGCGGGAAGCAGCCACGGCGGTGCCGCTGGCCAGTACGGGACGGGCGACAGCGCGTGGTGCACACTGGGGAGCGGGCCGCCGGTATGAGCGTGCGGACGTATCGCGTGCGCGAGGCTGACATACAGGGCGACGACGGGTGCCGCGAGGACGAGGACGGTGGTGGCGGACAGCGCAGCCACGGTGATCCGGTGCGCGGGGTGTGTCGAGTGGATCCGCCGTGCTACCGCCGCCGCGAGCAGCCATCCGGTGGACAGCCCGAGCGCCACGCCTGCGACCAGCAGGATGCGCAGCACTGGTGAGCCTGCGGCCCAGGCGTCCACCCCGACCGTGGTCTTGCCGCCGACGGACATGCCGGCGATCGCGACGACCAGTCCGTGATGCTCGGCGGTGAACCGGTCGTAACGGGAGGGGATGTAGTCGCTGGTCCAGGCAGCGGGGTCCGCCACGCCCGCCTGGTCGTGTACGACCTCGATCTCTGAGACCGACCAGCCGGCGGCGGCGTAGCGCTGCCGGGCCTGCGACGCGTCCCACCTGCCGTCCAAGGTCACCGCAGTGAATACCCGGTCCGCTGTTTGTGCCGAGGTCTGCCGCAGCACGACCGAAGGAGCCTCGACGCCGCTGGCACGTCTGGTCAGGTCGACCATCGCGGTGTCGCTCGGAAGATTGGTCAGGGTGGTTGCCCCGAGCATGGAGCCGGTCGCCGCGCCGAACGCCCCGAGCACCGCCGTGACCACGACCGCTGCCGCTACCGTGACGGGACGACGGTCGGGAAGCGAAAGCCACCGACGGAGGCGCCCACCGCGTGGAGCCGAGCTGGTTCCGGCGATCGCCGAGGCGCTCACCCAGCCACTCCTGCCATCGACAGCAGTAGGTCAAGCGGGCGGCTCTCCATGCCCCATAGGGTACGGGTGCCTTCAAGCTGCGTCCATCGGATCGCAAGCAGTGGCCCGCTGTCGTACCCGCGACGGGGACCTGTCGAGCACGGGACGACCATCCTCTGCCGCTTGTCTGCTGTGGATCGCCGGCCGGCGATCCACGCCGGCAGGCGACCATGATCCTCGGTCTGGACGGTCTACTCGCCCGGCATGCTTCCCCGCGGCTGGCGGCAGACGCTGCAGTACGACACCGAGTTGACCACGAAGGAGAAGGATGCCCTGTCCTGCCCCGGGCCGACCACCGATGCCGACCCGCCGGAGTTCTCGCAGCGGTTCTGGTTGGCGCTCAGGGTCAGGCTGGTGCCGTTGCTCATCGAGCGCGTTCCGACCGGCATGTTGATGCACCAGACGGACGTACCCGGCAGCGGGATGCCCTGGAACAGCGTGCCGGAGAAGTTTGTGCCGGTCCAGTTGCAGAACCGGCCAGAGGTGCACAGGGCCAGCGCCGATCCGGCATCGGCCTGCGCAGTTGCCGGAACCAGCAGAGCGGCCCCGGCTGTGGCGGCGACCGCCAGCATGGCGAGCAGTCTCCTCATTGCGCCTCTCCATCCGATCCATCCGGTCGACGAAGGGGCATGACAGCCGAGCAGGTGCCAAGTGACTCTGGTGACCATCGAGACCTAGAACGTTCTAGAGTCACGCCCCGTGCTGAAACGGTAACCATCAATGATCGGTGACGCAAGAATCGACCGTCACAAATTAGGGAGATCCCGTTGGTCTCCGCCACGACCCCAGGCGGCGGCTGGACTCCTTGTATCAGCGGCGCGATGCTCCTTCCCGGAGCATGCCTGGTTCTGTGGCAGACGCGGTGCGCTGCCAGGTGCCGCCGTAGGGTGGGCGGATGGCCGGCTCACCGTACACCGATCTGGACCGTCCGCCGTTGGACGAGCGTGGTCTGCGTCGCGCGCTGGTCGTCCCCGACGGCCTGTGGACCGACGTGCAGGTCCGGGCGCAGACCGGCTCCACCAACGCGGACGTGCTCGCCGCCGCGCGAGCCGGTGCCGCCGAAGGCCTGGTGATCACGGCGGAGCAGCAGCACGCCGGGCGCGGGCGGCTCGGCCGAGACTGGACCTCGCCGCCGCGGGCCGGCCTCGCCGTCAGCGTGCTGCTGCAGCCGGCGGCGGCTCGGCCCGCCCGGTCGTGGCCGGCGGTGCCGGGGTCCCGGTACGGCTGGTTGCCGCTGCTGGCCGGCGTCGCGCTGGCGGAGGCGGTCACCCGGCTGGCCGAGTTGCCAGCCGCGCTGAAGTGGCCCAATGATCTGTTGATCGACGAGGCGAAGTGCGCCGGGATCCTTGCCGAAGCGGCCCCGGACGGGGCGGCCGGACCGGCCGTTGTGCTGGGCATCGGGCTCAACGTGACGCTGCGCGCCGACGAGCTGCCGCCGCCCGGCAGTGGCCTGCGCGCCACCTCGCTGCAGCTGGCCGGAGCAGCGGCGACCGACCGGGACCCGTTGCTGCGGGCTGTGCTGCGCGGGGTGGCCGACTGGTACGGGCGGTGGCGGGCCGCCGGCGGCGACCCGGTCGCGTCCGGTCTGCGGGCGGCGTACCTGCGGCACTGCGTGACGGTGGGCCGGCAGGTGCGGGTCTCGTTGCCGTCCGGAGCGGCGCACACCGGGCTGGTCGACACGGTCGACGAGGACGGTCGCCTGGTGGTCCGCACAGCCGGCGGCGATCTGCCGGTCGCAGCCGGGGACGTGACGCATGTGCGGTCCGGCGACGCGCCGGGAAACGGTACGCCCGGTTGACCGTACGGGTGGCGGTCAACCGCTACGGTCACCCCGGCGGCCGGTGTACGGACCGCCGGCCGGGTCCCCTGCCCGGCCCGGGCTAGGAGGTTGCCGTGGCATTTCCCGAAGACATGCTCACCGCGGACGAGCATGTCGTGTTGCACCTGCACCCGCACTGGAAGGCGCTGGTCCGGCCGGTGGCGGTGACGGTGCTGGCGGTCGCCGCCGTGGTGGCCGGGTTCCTGCTGCTGCCGGAGAGCACCGCAGCCTCCGTCGTGTGGTACGTGATTCTCGCGCTTGCGCTGGTCGCGGTGCTCTGGTTCGCCGTCCGGCCGTTCGCGGTCTGGCGCAGTACGCACTACGTGTTCACCAACGAGCGGGTGGTGCTGCAGCACGGGGTGTTCTCCCGGGAGCGCCGGGACATCCCGTTGAACCGGGTCAACGACCACTCCATGACGCAGCGGTTCAACGAGCGGCTGCTCGGCTGCGGGACGTTGACCATCGAGTCGGCAGGTGAACGCGGTCAGACCGTGCTGCCCGACCTTCCGGGGGTCAGTCAGGTGCAGACGCAGCTCTACGAGCTGGTCGAGGCGCACCACGATCTGCACAGCCTGGGCGACGGTGAGCTGCGGGAAATTCTCGACGAGGCACGCACCGGGCCGGACCAGGCAGCCCCGGCGCGACCGGACAACGCCTCGCCCGGCCGCTGACCGGGCGACGGCTGGCCAGCACTGCCGAGCGGGCCTGGCTCGCTGGCCAGCCGGGTCAGGTCGTCGGCCCGGCGCCGCGTAGCGCGAACCAGCCACGGAACCGGGTGCGCAGCACCTCGCGCTCCGGCCGGTCGTAGGTGTCGAGCCGGGTCAACGACCCCAGCAGGGTGACCGTGCCCAGGCCGGGCCGGGCGTCGGACAGCTTCCTGGTGAGCACGTCCAGCCGCCCGGCGAGCCGGTCACCGGCGTACACCGGGGCCAGCCAGCGCAGCTCCTCCAGGCCGGGGGAGGTGTCGGCGGCGGCCCGGGACAGCACCGCGTCCACGTACGCCCGCATGAACAGGCTGACGGTGAAGAATCCGCTGGCGATCACGGTGCCGTACGGGCTGGCCTGGGCGAGGTCCGGCTCGACGTGGTACCACTGCGGGTCGAAGCGTTCGGCGAAGCTGACCATTTCGACGCCGTCCACGGTGGTGATGCCGAGGTCGAAGGAACCGCCCGGGGCGAGATCCTCGAAGAACAGGTCGGCGTCAGCACCGGTGCCGGAGCGCACGGTCGTCGGTCAGCGCCTGGCCGGGCGGGTCGCTGCGGCGATCTCCGCGTCCAGTTCGGCGGTGATCTTCGCGTCGAGCTCGGCGGCGAGTTCGGCGTCGAGCTGGTTGGCCAGAGGTGCCGTGCTGTCCGGGGCCTGCATCGACTGGCTGGTCGGTGGCTGCCCGTCCCGCTGGATCTGCTGCGGGACCGGGCCGCGCGCCGCCGGTCCGGTCCCGGCCCCGGTGGTCGGGCCGGTTCCGGTGGTCGGGTGGGTGGCGGGTGCCGGGCGGAAGACGAACGTGCGGTACGCCCAGAAGCGGAAGATGGTGCCGAGCACCAGTCCGATGATCTTGACGATGTTCAGGGCCAGCAGCCCGCTGATGCCGAAGCCGTACTTGGCCAGCCCCAGCACCCCGACCTCGATCGCCAGGCCGGTGAGGTTGAACAGGAAGAAGAGCACGTACTCCCGCCGGATGGCCGACTTCGGCCGGTCCCGGTAGGTCCAGTGGCGGTTCATGAAGTACGAGCTGGTGGTCGCCACCAGTGCGGCGACGACAGTCGCCTTCAGTTGACCGTCGGCGAGCACGGTCAGTGCCAGAGCGTTGAACACCGCGAAGTTGACCACGGTGTTGATGCCACCGACGGTGCCGAACTTCAGCGCCTCGCGGATGAACCTCTGCCAGCGCTCGGGCAGAAGGCGAAGTATTCGCATCAGATCACCATACGGCAGGTCGACGGGCCGTTCGGGTTGACTGGCGGGTAGGGCGGCACCGGGTGGGGCTAGTCGCGGTCGCTGGCGGCCGCCACCGCGGCGGGTGCCGCGACGGTGAACACGAACCTGCGGTACGCCCAGAACCGGAACAGGGTGCCGACCGCCACGCCCACGATGTTGGCCGCGATGTTGTCGGCGAGCAGCGTCTGGAACACCCCCGGCCAGATGCTGCCCAGCCCGTAGTGGCTGATCCCCAGACAGGCCAGACCGATGCCCAGGCCGACGGCGTTGAAGAAGAAGTAGAGGCCGTACTCGCGGGCCAGTCCGGACCTGACCGAGTGCCGCCAGGTCCAGAAGCGGTTGCCGACGAACGCCACCGATGCGGCGATTACCGTCGACAGCGTCTTGGCGCTGAGCGGGCCCAACCCGAGCAGGCTTGAAGCGACGTTGAACAGGGTGATGTCGACGATGAAGGCGATCCCGCCGACCACCCCGAACTTGCCGATCTCGCGGACCAGCAGACCGAACCGGTCCCGGAGCCGGCGGATCAACCCCGGACTGGATGCGGGCGCGGACGGCTCGCCGGCGGCGTGGACGGGCACGTGGTCGAGCGTAGCGGGTTCCCGCCCGCCGATGTGTCGGCACCACCCGAGTTTCCCGGCCACCCCCACGCTTCCGGCACTCGAGTTCTGAACACGCAGAGTGATTGGGGTTGGAGTCGGTCGAGAGCCGGAGGTTTTTGCGTACAACTGCGCGTGGGAGCGAGAAACAACTCGTCAGATTGCATGCGCCGATAACTTGTGCACTTCTTCACAAGCTCCTCGGCTGCCCTGAACGATCAATCGGCTTACCCTGAGTCCAACTCCCGGACTTGTAACCCGGCGGCTGGGCCCGACCATCCGCCGGTGCCGTGCACTCCAGGAACGAGGTCAGCGCCGACCACGAGGAGATCGCCATGACTGCAACGGCCACCGCGTCCGTACCGTCGAACTTCCCCAGCCCCGCCCCGACCAGCCACGCCCGCCTGCTCGACTGGGTCCGGCAGATCGCCGACCTCACCACACCGGACCGGGTCGTCTGGGCCGACGGTTCGCTCGCCGAATGGCACCGGCTCACCGACGAACTCGTCGACTCCGGCACCCTGGTCCGACTGGACAGCGAACGCCGCCCCAACTCGTTCTGGGCCCGCACCGACCCGACCGACGTGGCCCGGGTCGAGGAACGTACCTTCATCTGCTCGCCCGACGAGTCCGACGCCGGACCGACCAACAACTGGGTGGACCCCGCCGAGATGAAGCGGGTGATGACCGAGCTGTACCGGGGGTGCATGCGCGGCCGGACCATGTTCGTGGTCCCGTTCTGCATGGGCCCGTTGGACGCCCCGGAGCCGATGTTCGGGGTGGAGATCACCGACAGTGCGTACGTCGTCGCCTCGATGCGGATCATGACCCGGATGGGCGCCGAGGTGCTCGCCGCGATGGGCGACGACGCCGAGTTCGTACCGGCCCTGCACTCGGTCGGCGCCCCGCTGGAGCCGGGCCAGGCCGACGTGCCGTGGCCGGCCAACGAGATCAAGTACATCTCGCACTTCCCGCAGACCCGGGAGATCTGGTCGTACGGGTCCGGCTACGGCGGCAACTCGCTGCTCGGCAAGAAGTGCTACGCGCTGCGGATCGCCAGCGTGATGGCCCGCGACGAGGGCTGGCTGGCCGAACACATGCTGATCCTCAAGCTGACCGCGCCGGACGGGCGGGTCCGTTACGTAGCCGGCGCGTTCCCGTCCGCCTGCGGCAAGACCAACCTGGCCATGCTGGAGCCGACCATCCCCGGCTGGAAGGTCGAGACGATCGGCGACGACATCGCCTGGATGCGGTTCGGCGACGACGGCCGGCTGTACGCGGTCAACCCCGAGTACGGGCTCTTCGGCGTCGCGCCCGGCACCGACTGGCGGACCAATGCCAACGCGATGCGGACCCTCGACCGGGGCAACTCCATCTTCACCAACGTCGCGCTGACCGACGACCGCGACGTGTGGTGGGAGGGGATGGGCGAGCCACCGGCGCACCTGACCGACTGGCGGGGCGAGGACTGGAACCCCGACCGGGGTACCGACGCCGCCCACCCGAACAGCCGGTTCTGCACCCCGATCACCCAGTGCCCGATCCTGGCCGACGAGTACCACGACCCGCGCGGCGTACCGATCGACGCGATCCTGTTCGGCGGCCGGCGACGCACCACGGTGCCGCTGGTCACCGAGGCACGCGACTGGGTGCACGGCGTGTACCTGGGTGCCACCCTCTCCTCGGAGACGACCGCTGCGGCGGCCGGCAAGGTCGGGGTGGTCCGGCGGGATCCGATGGCGATGCTGCCGTTCATCGGCTACCACGCCGGGGACTACTTCCGGCACTGGATCGAGATGGGCAAGGGCACTGACGGCGACGCCGCCAAGCTGCCCCGGATCTTCTACGTCAACTGGTTCCGCCGCGACGACGACGGCCGGTTCCTCTGGCCCGGCTTCGGGGAGAACTCCCGGGTGCTCAAGTGGATCGTCGAGCGGCTGGACGGCACCGGCACGGCGGTGGAGACCCCGATCGGCAACGTACCGACCGCCGACGCGCTCGACCTGTCCGGCCTGGCCGTCGACCCGGCCGACGTGGCCGCCGCGCTCGCCGTCGACCCGGCGCAGTGGCGCGCGGAACTGCCGCAGATCACCGAATGGTTCGAGCGGTTCGGCGACAAACTGCCCGGGGTGCTCTGGGCGGAGCTGGACGCGCTGCGGGCCCGGTTGGACGCCGCCGACTGACCGTTGGATAGCCTGCGCCGGTGGCGGCAGTCGATCCCGGTGCGGGCCGCGCCGGACCGGTCCGCCCGGCCGTGCCCGCCCTGCCGCCGCCGGTCCGCCGGCTGGTCGGGTTGCTCGCCGTCACCGCCGCGGCCACCGTCGTGGTCGACCTGCTCAACTGGTGGTACGCCCCCGAGCGGGACATCGGTGTGGCGGTCCGCTCCGGTTGGGCGCTGCTGCGGGCGTTCGGCTTCCTGGTCCTGATCCGGCAGGTACGCCGGGGCCGGGCCGGGGCCCGACCGTTCGGGCTGATCCTGGCGGTCACCACCGTCTTCGCGCTCGGCCGGCTGGTGGTGCCGCGCTCCGGCGTACCGCCGCTGCCCGGGGTGGCCGGGTTCGGCCTGATCGCCGGGCTCTGCCTGGCCGTGGTGTGGCTGCTGTACCGGTCCCCGGCGGTCGGTGCGCAGCTGACCCGGCACCCGGCCCGGTTGGTCCGCGACGGCCGGCGGCTGACCTGGCGCGAGGCCCCGCCCCGGCGGCCGCCGGTCGTCGCCTGGCTCCTCGTCGCCCGGGTCTCGGCCTTCACCTACCCGCCGTTGATGCTGGTGCCGGCGCTGGTCTCGATCGGGGTGCTGCTCGACGGCCGGCTGGTCGCCACCCCGGCGGTGGTGGCCTGGATCGCGGTCGCCACCGCCACCAGCTGGCTGGTGCTGCTGGTGTCGTTCTTCATGCTGCGCGGCCGACGCTGGGCACGCTGGCTGCTGGTCCTGGTCAGCCTCGGGGCGCTCGCGGTCGACCTGCCGCTGTGCTGGTGGCTGCTCGGCGTGGACGGTCTGGTCCGCGACGGCGCGCCGCTGGTGGTGGCGGTGGTGCTGGCCTTCTACGGTGTGTGGCGGGCCGGTCGCGCCGAACGGGGCCGGGCGGCGGGCAGCGCCGAGCCCGGCCGGGGGACCGTCGGTTCCCAGCCCGGCCGGACGGCCGCCGGCACGGAACCGGCCTGACGAGGAGGTCCAGGTGGACGGTACGTCGGTCGTCGACGTCGCGGTGGTCGGCGCCGGGCCGGCCGGTGCCGCCGCCGCGATCGCCGCCCGCCGGGCCGGTGCCCGGGTGCTGCTGCTGGACCGGGCCGACTTCCCCCGGGACAAGCCGTGCGGCGACGGCATCGCACCGCACGCCCTCGACGTGCTGGCCGGGCTGGACGTGCCCGACCCGGTCGCCGGGTTCGCCCCGGTCGGCCGGCTCCGGCTGGTCGCCCCGCACGGCGGGCAGGTCGCGGCCGAGCTGGTCCGTCCGGCGTACACGGTGCCGCGGGCCGTCTTCGACGCCCGGCTGGTCGCCACCGCGGTCGCCGTCGGCGTGCGGCTGCGGCGGCACACCGTACGGCGGGTCACGGTCCGCGACGACCTGGTGCTGCTCGACGGTGAGATCGCGGCGCGGGCGGTGGTTGGCGCGGACGGCGCGGGATCGGTGGTACGCCGGGCGTTGGGTCACGGGCCGAACCCGGACGGACATCTGGCCCTGGCGATTCGCGGCTACGCGCCGGTCGGGGCCGTCACCAGCCCCGGCGAACAGCGGATCGTCACCACGGCGGCCGGTTGGCCGGCGTACGCCTGGGCCTTTCCGATTGGCGACGGGCGGGCGAACGTCGGGTACGGGGAGGTGCTGCGCGGCCGGCCCCTGACCCGTGCCCGGCTGCTGGACCGGCTGTGCGCGCTGCTGCCCGGCACCGACCTGGCGCAGGTCACCGACCTGCGGGCGCATCATCTGCCGCTGTCCACCCGGCGGCCGCCGGCAGGTGCGGGTCGGCTGGTGCTGGCCGGCGACGCGCTGTCGCTGATCAACCCGTTCACCGGCGAGGGCATCTTCTACGCGGTGCTGTCCGGTGCGCTGGCCGGTGCGGCGGCGGCCGGTACGCCGGCGGCCGCCGCCCGCCGCTACCGGCAGGCGCTGCGCCGACGCCTCGGCGGGCACCTGCGGCACAGCGCTTTCGGCGCCTGGCTGGCCCGGCGGCCGACGACGGTGGACGCCGCCGTCGCGGCGGCGGCGCGGGACCGGCGCGTCTTCGACACCGTCGTCGAACTCGGTCTCGGCGACGGCCGGCTGGACGCCGTCACGGTGCGCCGGCTCGCCGCACAACTGACGATCCGCCGAGCGGCCGATACCGCGCGGCGGCGCTCCGGTCGCTAGTCTGCTTGGGATGACTCTGCGGGAGCTGCTCTACTCGGTCTATGAGCGACGGCTCATGGCGAGACTGGCGGGCAAGCCGGTGCCCGGCCACGTGGGCGTGATGTGCGACGGCAACCGCCGGTGGGCCCGGGAGATGGGGTTCGTGGATCCCAACGACGGGCACCGGGTCGGCGCAGCGAAGATCAAACATCTGTTGAACTGGTGTGACCAGGCCGGTATCGGTCACGTCACGCTGTACCTGCTGGCCACCGACAACCTGCGTCGGCCAGCCCGCGAGCTGGATCCGCTGTTGAACATCATCGAGGATCTGGTCACCGAGTTGGCCGAGGAGGGCAACCCCTGGCGGCTGCGTATCGTCGGCGCGCTGGACCTGCTGCCGGGTTCCACCGCGACCGCGTTGAAGGCCGCGCAGGAGCGTACCCAGACCCGGTCCGAGGGCGCGCAGGTCAACATCGCGGTCGGCTACGGCGGCCGCCGGGAGATTGCCGACGCGGTCCGATCGTTGCTGCATGAGCACGCCAGGTCCGGCGGCACCCTGGAGGAGTTGGCCGAGGTGCTCGACGTCGACCACATCGCCGAGCACCTCTACACCCGGGGCCAACCCGACCCGGATCTGGTCATCCGCACCAGCGGCGAGCAGCGGCTCTCCGGCTTCCTGCTGTGGCAGTCGGCGCACTCGGAGTTCTACTTCTGCGACGTCAACTGGCCCGACTTCCGTCGGGTGGACTTCCTGCGGGCGTTGCGGTCGTACGCGAACCGGCAACGCCGCTACGGCGCCTGACGACCCCCGGGGCCGTCCCTGCCGGGTGGTGTCAGTCCAGGGCGTGCACGGCGGAGGTCAGGAAGTCGCCGAGCGCTTCCGGCGAGTCGATGGTGAGGTCGGCGGCCGCTGACACATCGTGCCCGGTCTCGGCGTTGGCCACCGCCACGCAGACGCCGAAGAAATCCGGGTTGGCGCTGGCGTGTGCCCGGAGCGCGGCGAAGGCCTTGATGTCGGAGACGTCGTCACCGAAGTACCAGGCGCAGCCGGCGGTGCCGACCGCGTCGCCGATGACCATGCCCTTGTCGCGGTCGACCGGCGGCTTGATCTCGATGACCATCCGCCCGCTCTGCACCCGCAGGCCGAGCTGTTCGGCCTGGGCCTGCCCCCACGATTCGACGGTTTCGGCGAGCTCGGGCGCGGTCCGGTAGTGCAGCGCGACGGACAGCCGTTTGTACTCGACCAGTGCGCCGGCGGGCAGCTCGGCCCGGGCCCGGTCGGCCAACTCCTGCATCGCCGGGACCCAGGGCAGCGCGGCCGGTTCGGTGACGGTCGGCCCGGACCCGTGGCTGTGCTCCAGCCCGTACAGTCCGTACAGGTCGACCTCGGAGATCGAGGCGAACTGGGCCCGGAGGAAGTCGACCGGTCGGGCCGACACGATCGCTATCCGCTGCACCACCCCGGCGAGTGACTCGATCGCCGCCAGCACCTTGGGCGCGGGCTGCACCGACGTGGGATCGTCACCGACCGGGGCGAGGGTGCCGTCGAAGTCGAAGAACAGCACGCACCGGTCGGCGCGATCGATGGTGGCTCGCCATGCCTGCTCCGCGGTCAGCGGACGGGCCAAGCGCTGGTTTCCTACCTCGAACGGCCGCACGGGCGTCAGCGTACCTGCTGCCGCCGCAGGTGCCAGACCTCTCGGCGGGTGAACGTTCGGGGACGTCGGCGCTGGTGACTACGGTCCGCGAACCACCCGGCGGGTCAGTCGTCACCGCCGCTCATCAGTCGCCGGCCGTGCATCCGCGGTGGAAATTGCACGACTGCCGCGTCGTGTTGCTGTCCCTGCCGGAGCAAATAGCCCTCGACGAAGCCGGAGTTGCGGTCGGCGACGTGTGAATCGACTTCATTGAGCCGGGCGACGAGAAATTCGGTGAGCGCGGTCAGCCGTCCCTGTTGCCGGTCGTTGAGGTGCGCGATGACCGCCACCAGCGTGGCGACCGACGCGCAGGCGATGACGAACAGGTTCACCACCGCCGGCACCTCGCCGGTACTCAGGACGGCGACCACGATATTCGTGGTGCCGTAAAGCGTGATCGCGACGGCCGCGATCACGACTGCCGACCATTTGAGGGTCATCGGTTTCGACCCTCCCTCCTGTCCCGCAGGGCTGTGTCCGGGCTGTGTCCGGCCTTGTCCCGTCCCCCGTGGATGACGAGCCCAAGCAGTACGGAGAGGAACGTTATCGTGACTCAGTGTGCAAGCGGGACGGAACCGGGCTGCTTGATCGGCTTTCTTTCGCCATCTGAGAACTACCCTGCCCGCTTGGGTCCTTTGCGAGGTTCGGCCGGCAGTAAGGGTCGGTAGGCGAGATAGCGGATTGTCTCCCTGATGTGAAATTTTTCCGCATCTGATACGTTCGGATCGACCAGCCGGCGGAGCAGTGCCTCTACGTCCGGGTCCATCGGCGGTGCCGAGGGCGCCGGCCGGGCGCTGGTGGCACGGTCCCAGCCGAGTACGCCGAACGCGACCGTCGGGCTGATCCCCAGTCCTTCGCAGAACGAGACCACCCGCTCGGCCTCCGGATCGCTGGACCACTCGCCGCGCACCCACCGGTTGATGGTCTGGCGGGACACTCCGGTGCGCCGGGAGACCTCCGAGCCGGTCCAGGCGCGGGTCGCGCGCGCGTCAGCGAGCGCCTTGCGTACGAAGGCGGCGAAGGCGATCTTTCGCGCGGCGGAGCTGTCCGGCACCGGCCGACGGTACGGCGAATCACCGCTTTTCCTGGGGGCAGGAAGCCTTCTGTACTGTGTTTGTGACAGAGCTTTGTGAATCTCTGTCGGGAAATCTTCCCTTGTCACGAGGGGTGTCACGGGTGCAGTCTAAGGATGAAGTGGGGTGGCGCTAATCACCCGAAAAGATGATGCTGTCACTTGCGCGTGACGCTTTACTCTACGTCACGTGGTTGAGACGCTGAGTGGGTGGAGTTGTCGCTTACACGTGACGGAGACGGTGCGGTGACCGAACTCGCGACCCGGGCCCAGGCCTTCGGCCTGATCGCGGACGCCGTCGCTGGCGGCTTGACCGCGCCGTGGCGGCTGTACCTGGCCCGGGGGTGTCGTCACCTGTCGCTCAACGTGGGGGACCGGTCCGAGTGGAA
Source organism: Solwaraspora sp. WMMA2059 (assembly GCF_027497315.1). Taxonomy (GTDB): domain Bacteria; phylum Actinomycetota; class Actinomycetes; order Mycobacteriales; family Micromonosporaceae; genus Micromonospora_E. The sequence goes on from NZ_CP114908.1 coordinate 618,946, forward strand.
CGCGTGGCGGGCGCACCTCGGCTGTCCGGAGTTGAGTGTGCGGGTGTACGACGCCGGCGGGGAGATCCGGCGGGCCTCGGTAGCCGAGGTGGTGCTGGGCGGTTGCCGGATCAGCGTCGAACTGGTCGAAGAGGTGAGGACCGACGACATCGATCGGCTGCTCACCGACGACCCGACGTCGTTCGAGTCGGAGGAGAGATGATCCCAGAGATCGGGGCGACCGGATGAGTTCGTTCTTCGCGGTCTTCCTGGTGTTGCTGCTGGCCTCGGCCAGCTACGCCGCCGGCCGGCTGCACGGCCAGCTCAGCTACCGGATCGGCTACCGGTTCGGCTACCGGCAGGGCTATTTCGACGGTGACCGCGGAGCGTGGACCCGGCGGCGCAGGGAGACCCGGGCCGCGATCGCGTCGGTGCTGCCGGATCCAGCCCGTCCGGTGGTCCCGCCCCATCCGGTGACCACGAGCCCGCCCCTGGTTACGGCGGTGCCAACCGGGGTCGACCTGGCGGTCCGTCCGGGCACCACCTACACCGGCGCCGCCTTCGTCGGTGGGACCGGCGTCGGCGGAACCCTCGACGGGACCGGTGGCCGGCACTCGACGGAACTGCTGGCCGGCCGACATCCCTGACCGGCCGCAGCGGTGGCTGTCAGGTGGCAGTCGTAGCGATGAGCTTTTCCGAGTGCGGTGTCGTGTTGAGGCGGACGCGACACCGCCGGGGAACCCGGCGTCACCGCGCCGGAGTTCCTCCCGGCCGGGATGCGTGCAGGGGGTGCGCATCCCGGCCGGCCGCCTACCCGGCCCGGATGTGTCCGTCGCGTGACCAATGTGTGTCGGTCCTGGGTACGGATCATCATCTGCCCCGCTCACCTCCGGTGTCTGGGACGAAGATCGGCTCTGACGCCTAGCCGAGGTCGGGATCCGGCAGCTAGCGTCTAGTCATGGTCCGGGGTCGTCCCGGGCCAGCCGGACGGTCCGGACCTGCAGTCGCATGGGTTCCGCATCCGACCCGTGCCTTCGGGCCCCGGTGGAGCCGGATCGCGGGCGGATCGGGTGCACGCCCGACGGAGCAGGCCTGTGACGAGTCGACGTACCACCCCCCGGGCCGGTCAGGACCCGACCGCCGCCACTGTCCCGTCCGACCGTAGCCGGACCCGCCGAGCCCCGGACGCCGCCGCGTCCGAGCCGGCCGACCGGTCCGCCGGCCCAGCCCAACCGGAGCCGCCAGTCACCACCCGCGCGTACGTCCTGGACACCTCGGTCCTGCTGTCCGACCCGGGGGCGTTCCACCGGTTCGCCGAGCATGAGGTGGTGATCCCGCTGGTGGTGATCTCCGAGCTGGAGGGCAAGCGGCACCATCCCGAGCTCGGTTGGTTCGCCCGGCAGTCTCTGCGGATGCTGGACGAACTCCGGGTCCGCCACGGACGGCTGGACCAGCCGGTGCCGGCCAACGAGTCGGGCGGCACGTTGCGGGTCGAGCTCAACCACGCCGACACGGATGTGCTGCCGCCGGGGTTCCGCAACGAGTCCAACGACACCCGGATCCTGTCGGTCGCGCTCAGCATGGGCGCTGAGGGCCGGGACGTGGTGCTGGTCAGCAAGGACATGCCGCTGCGGGTCAAGGCCGCCTCGGTTGGTCTGGTCGCTGACGAGTACCGGCACGGCCAGGCCAGCGACCCGACCTGGACCGGGATGGCCGAGCTGGAATCCACCGACGAACAGGTCAAGCAGTTGTACGCGGGCGAGGCCGTCGACCTGGACAGCGCCGCCGGGCTGCCCTGCCACACCGGCCTGGTGCTGCACGGCACCGGCGGCGCCGCGCTCGGGCGGGTGATGGCCGACAAGACGGTACGGCTGGTACGCGGCGACCGGGAGGCGTTCGGGCTGCGTGGTCGCTCCGCCGAGCAGCGGATCGCGTTGGACCTGCTGCTCGACGAGTCGATCGGGATCGTCTCGCTGGGCGGTCGGGCCGGCACCGGCAAGTCGGCGCTGGCGCTGTGCGCCGGGTTGGAAGCGGTGATGGAACGGCGTCGGCACAAGAAGGTCGTCGTCTTCCGTCCGCTGTACGCCGTCGGCGGTCAGGAGCTCGGTTACCTGCCCGGATCCGAGTCGGAGAAGATGTCGCCCTGGGCGCAGGCGGTCTTCGACACCCTCGGCGCGGTGGTGCACGAGAACGTGATGGAGGAGGTGCTCGCCCGCGGCATGCTGGAAGTGCTGCCGTTGACCCATATCCGGGGCCGCAGCCTGCACGACGCCTTCGTGATCGTGGACGAGGCCCAGTCGTTGGAACGCAATGTCCTGCTGACCGTGCTGTCCCGGATCGGACAGGGCTCCCGGGTGGTGCTCACACACGACGTCGCGCAGCGGGACAACCTGCGGGTGGGCCGGCACGACGGGGTGACCGCGGTGATCGAGGCGCTGAAGGGGCATCCGCTGTTCGCCCATGTGACGCTGACCCGTTCGGAGCGTTCTCCCATCGCCGAAATGGTTACTGATCTGTTGGAGGACATCCCACGTTGACTCCGCCCGGTGCGGGTCTATGCCCCACTATAGGGTGAAAATTGGCGTGACCAATCTCACATTCAAAGTCCCGCGTTTCCCAACGGCCTCACCGTGAGCGATGGTGGTCGACGAGCGCGCGCACCGGCGACGACCGATATCCGGGTCGTCGGTGGTAGTGCGTCAGCCGACCACCATCGCGGCCGGCCGACGCGCGACCGACCCGGTCGGGCGCTCACGGCGTGCCCGGACCAGCCGCACCGCCGCACCCGCACGTGACGGTCGCGCCGCACCTGGCGGCGGCCGCCGCGAGCCGGCCGTTCAGTCGGCCGGCCACGTGGGCGCGAGCGGTGCCGACCAGCCCGGCCCGCCGTGTCCTTGCCCCCGACGAAGGGACCACTTCGTGAGTCGGCTGTGGAGCCGGTTCGGTGTCCGGGCACTCGCCGTCGGCCTGCTCGTGACAGGCGTCGCCGGCGGGTTCTACCTGGAAAGCGACCGGGAGACCCAGCAACGCATCAGCGACGCCCGCCTGGCCGCCGAGGCCGAGCAGGTCGAGCTCGAACTGCTGCGTCAGCGCCGGGCCGAACACCAGCGGATGACGGTGCAACGCCGTACCGCCGAACGGGAAGCCACGGAGAAGGCTCTCGCCACGGCCAAGGCCGAGGCGGCCAAGGCCAAGCGGGCAGAGCAGGTGACCCAGCAGAAGCAGCAGGAGGCGGCGGCCCGGCCGCCGGCGGCGACGGTGCCCTTCACCGGCGAGATTCCGGAGTCCTGCGACGAGTTCAGCGGCAACCGGGCGATCGGCTGCGCCCTCACCCTGGAGAAGGGGTGGGGTCTCGACCAGTTCGCCTGCCTGAACAAGCTGTGGAACAAGGAGAGCGGCTGGAACCACAAGGCCTACAACGCGGCCTCCGGCGCCACCGGTATTCCCCAGGCGCTACCGGGCAGCAAGATGGCCTCGGCCGGTGCCGACTGGCAGACCAACCCGGCGACCCAGATCAAGTGGGGCCTCGGGTACATCAGCGGCCGTTACGGCACCCCGTGCGGCGCGTGGCAGCAGTCACAGAACGTCGGCTGGTACTGATCCGGTCCGGACTGTCGGCGGCACCTGTCGCACTCGTCACCGGCGGCGGTACGGACCTGATCGTCCGTACCGCCGCCGGTGTTTTTGTGCGGTTCGCCAGCTGTCGGCTGGCGTCGGTTGCGCGGACCTGATAGCTACTAGGAGATGGCGTACATGGGGACCTCCGGTGGTGACCCGAACCGCTTCGGCACCGAGGCCTTCTACGCCTCGCTGGGCCGGGCGTTCGTCGCAATGTGCGCGGTCGTCCCGGTGCTGTTCGTCATCGAGGCGTTCGACGTCTGGCTGAGCGCCGGCTTTGATCTGGCCGCCGGCATCGTCCCCCGGCGCATCGACGGGCTGGACGGGGTGTTCTTCGCCCCGTTCCTGCACCACGGCTTCGATCACCTCTACAGCAACAGCGTTCCGTTGATCCTGCTGGGCACCTTCGTCCTGGCCGCCGGGGTCCGCCGGTTCCTCTACTCCACCCTGGTGATCATCCTGGTCAGCGGGCTCGGCGTGTGGTTCACCGGCGCGCCGAACACCGTCGTGGTCGGCGCCAGCGGTGTCGTCTTCGGCTACCTCGGTCTGGTGTTGATGCGCGGCATCGTCGAGCGCACCTGGTGGAACCTCGGCGTCGTCCTGCTGGTCGGCCTGCTCTACGGCTGGCAGCTGGTCGGCATCCTGCCGACCGACGCGTTGATCTCCTGGCAGGGCCATCTCTTCGGGTTCGTCGGCGGGGTGCTCGCCGCGATCCTGTTCCGCCGCCGGCGCGACTACGACCCGTACGATCCGGACCCGCTCACCATGCCCTGACCGGGCCCCGGGTCAGAGGTCGAGCTCGGCGATCGGCCGACCGTCGAAGTCGACCGCCGAGTAGAGCGCCAGCTTCTCCAACCGGTGATGCGAGTCGATCACCCGGATCGTGCCGCTCTTGGAGCGCATCACGATCGACTGGGTGTACGCCCCACCCGAGCGGTACCGCACCCCGTGCAGCAGGTCACCCGAGGTAACCCCGGTGGCGACGAAGAAGCAGTTGTCGCCGGTGACCAGGTCGTCGGTGCGCAGCACCCGGCCCAGATCGTGCCCCGCAGCGACGGCCTTGTCCCGCTCCGCGTCGTCGCGTGGCCAGAGTTTCGCCTGCATCGCGCCGCCCATGCACTTCAGCGCGCAGGCGGCGATGATCCCCTCCGGGGTGCCGCCGATGCCCATCAGCACGTCGACGTCGGACTCCTCGCGGGCAGCCGAGATCGCGCTGGCGATGTCACCGTCGGACAGGAACCGGATCCGGGCACCGGCGTCGCGGATCTCCTGCACCAGCTCGGTGTGGCGGGGCCGGTCGAGGATGCTCACCGTCACGTCGGAGACGCTCGACTTCTTGACCCGGGCAATCCGCTGCAGATTCTCCCGCACCCCGGCCTCGATGTCGATGACGTCGGCGCAGTCCGGGCCGACCGCCAGCTTCTCCATGTAGAAGACCGCGCTGGGGTCGAACATGGCGCCCCGCTCCGCCACCGCCAGCACCGCGAGGGCGTTCGGCATGCCCTTGCTCATCAGGGTGGTGCCGTCGATCGGGTCGACGGCGACGTCGACCTCCGGCCCGGAGCCGTCACCGACCCGTTCTCCGTTGAACAGCATCGGGGCGTTGTCCTTCTCGCCCTCGCCGATCACGACGACGCCACGCATCTGGATCGAGTTGATCAGTTTGCGCATCGCGTCGACCGCGGCGCCGTCGCCGCCTTCCTTGTCTCCCCGACCCACCCACCGGCCGGCGGCCATCGCTGCGGCTTCGGTTACCCGGACCAGGTCCAGGGCCAGGTTACGGTCGAGATTCTGCGGGTTACGGGTGCCATTCTGCGGGTTACGGGTGCCGGTTCCACTCATCGGTGCTCCTCCTCGCGACGGTGCGGGGCGCATCCCGGAGCACAGCGTCGCCGGCTCCGGTCCTGAGGGAATCCTGGCACGTCACGACGGTGCCAGGTAGTCGCGGGGTGGTCGGTCCGCGCGTCAGTCCGCGCCGGCCGGCTGGGAGGATGGGGGCATGGAGACGACTGGGCCGGCGCGCGACCGGGCGGAACGCACCCCGAAGGACATCACCCTGTCGCTGCTCGTCCTGTTGGTGCCGATCCTGCTGGTGTTCGGGTTCTACCGGGTCTTCCTCGGTGCCGACGAGCCCGTGGCGGTGGATCCCGGGCCGGCGTACGAGCAGGCCGGTGCGGCGGGCCAGTTTCCGGTGCGCGCGCCCGCCGGTCTCGGACCGGACTGGGTCGCGGTGAGCGCGGTCTTCCGGCCGGTGTCGGCGGCGGACGGTCCGACGCTGCGGCTGGGCTACGTCACCCCGGCCGGCGCCGCCGTCCAGGTGGTGCAGAGTTCACGGCCGGCACCGGAACTGCTGGTGGCGGAGCTGACCGCGACCGCGCAGCCGCAGGGTGATGTGGCGATCGGGGCGACGACCTGGCAGCGGTACGCGGCCCGGCCCGGCGAACGTGCACTGGTGTGGCTGGCGCCGGACCACAGTGTGCTGGTGGTCGGCACGGCGGATACCGACGAGCTACGGGTGATGGCCGAGGCGCTCACGCCACGCTGATACCTCGGCGGGTCCGGCCCGTACCGGGCGGTTGCCCGGCCGGGAATCTGGTTTCCGGGACGTGGGTGGCAGACTCGACGGGGTGAGCGACGTGGCCGCATCGTCGGTGGATGGTGAGCTGGAGAGCCTGAGCCTGGTGGAGTTGGCGGTGCGGCGGCTGCGTCGCGAGATCCTCAGCGGCAAGACCGACCCCGGGCAACGGCTCGTCGAGGAGCAACTGACCCGGCGGTTGGGCATCAGCCGGGCGCCGCTGCGCGAGGCGCTGCGGCTGCTCGCCGAGCAGGGTTTGGTGGAGCACGTACCACGACGCGGCGTGCGGGTGGCGACCTTGTCCGACCGCGACGTTCAGGAGCTGTACGCGGTGCGCGACCTCCTGGAGCGGCACGCGGTGGAGTCGGTGCTGCCGGTGCGCCGGGACACCGCCCTCGGTGGCCTGCGGGCTGCGGTCGACCAGATGCGGCTGGCCACCACGGTCGGTGACCGGCTGCGGGTTGCCGAGGCGCATCGGCGGTTCCACGTCGAGCTGGTCGGCCTGGCCGGCAACCGGCAGCTCACCGGGGTGTACGAGTCGGTGCTGCTGAAGCTCCAGCTGTACCTGGCGATCAACCTGCAGCGGGAGGCCGAGGTGGCGCAGCCGGTCGACGGGGTGCACCGGCACGAGCGACTGCTGGCCGCGATCGAGGCGGGGGAACCGACCGAGGTGCTCCGGGAACTTGCCGAGCATGGTGTTCGTACCTACCGGCGCTCCGACGGCTCGAGCCGAACACCAGATACCTGATCCGGGTCCGGAAAGGTATCTGGTGTTCGGCTCGTTGGAGCGTGCAGTTGATCAGTGGTGGCGGTGGCTGCCCAGCCGCCGATCAGCCGTACGTCTCGTCAGGCGTACGTCTCGAATTCGGCGATCTGCGGCGTGCCGGAGGCACCGGTGATCTCAAAGCTGATCTTGCTGAGCGTGGTCGAGGAGAAGCTGATCATGCCGGCACCGCTGCCGGAGGCGAGGGTGGCACCGGTGTCGTGGTTGTACAGCCGCCACGATCCGATGGCACCTACGGCACCCGACGCCTCCCGGATGTTGACCGAGGAGACGGTGGTGTCAGCGTCCCACTTGATCGAGATTCGACCGGTGGTGCCGCTCGGCGACCAGTAGGTGCCCATGTCGCCGTCCCGTACGTCGCCGTAGCTGGTGCCGCTGCCCTTGCTCGAACCGTCCGATCCGGCGCCGATGCTCAGGTTGGTGCCACCGGGCTGGGTCGGGGTCGAGGTCGGCTGCGGCGCCGTCGGGCTCGGGGTCGGGCTGGGGCCGGTGCCGCCGGAGACCTGCAGGTAGTCGATGTTGCTCAGGCCCTCGCCGGTGGTGGCCACCAGCCGGATCGTGTTGGTGCCGCTGTTGAGCGCGACGGACACCGAGACGTTCGAGTAGCTGGTCCACCCGCCGGTCGGGTTGAACGCGACCCCTTGTTGCACGGTCGAGCCGTTGACGACCAGGTTGGCCGGTCGGTTGCCCGAGCCGCCGTTCGCGTGCCGGATAGTCAGGTTCGTCGTGCCACCACTCGAGCTGACCAGGAACTGCGATGCCGCACCCGAGGCGTTCTCCGTGTTGCAGTACCCGCTGCCGGAGTAGCCGGAGTGCTCTGACTCGATCTCACCGTCACACGAGGCCGGCGAGTACTCCGCCTCGTAGCGTCCGTCCGGGCCGGGCGTCGGCGGCACGGTCGGCGTGGGGCTCGGCGGGTTCGACGGCGGCGGCGAGGTCGGCGAGCAGCTGCCGTCCGAGACGCGGTTGCCCTTGTTGGCGCCGGAGATCTGCCGGAGCATGTTCGGCACGCAGCTGGCTCCGTCGAGTGTGTAGGAGTACGGGATGCTCACGCTCGTGTTCGAGGTGGGGTTGGGGCCGGCCGGCTGGTTGTCGCCGCTGCGGCTGGACCAGTCGATGTTGTCGTAGATGTTGCCGCTGACCTGCCAGTAGCCGGCTTCGCTGGTGTAGAACGTGCCCAGAACGTCGTTCGAGTCCTGGAAGTAGTTGTTCTCCACCTTGGCGCGTCCGCCGGCTCGCGAGTTGATGCCGGACTTCTCGATGTCCGTGTAGTGGTTGTTGTAGATGTGTGCGATGCCGCCACGCAGCAGCGGAGTACGGGAGTCGATGTTCTCGTACACGTTGTGGTGGAACGTCACGTACCCGTTGGACCTGTCGCTCTCGCTGGAGCCGATCAGACCACCACGGCCGGAGTTGCGCAGGATGCTGTACGACAGGGTGACGTACTGCGTGTTGTTCTTCATGTCGAACAGGCCGTCGTAACCCTCCGACTCGCCGCCCGAGGCTTCCAGCGTCACGTGGTCGACCCAGACGTTGCGGACGTCGGACTCCATGCCGATGGCGTCACCACCGTTGGAGGTCGGCGAGCCCGACTTCTTCACGTTGCGGACGGTCACGTTCTGGATGATGATGTTGCTCGCCTCGCGGATGTGGATGCCGAGCTGGTCGAAGACCGCGCCGCTGCCCACCCCGATGATCGAGACGTTGCTGATCTGCTTGAGTTCGATCACGTCGTCGGCGGTGTTGCAGCTGTCGCCGGAGACCTTGCTGGTGTTGCCGTGGTTGATCGTCCCCTGGACCTCGATGATGATCGGGGTGCTGCTGCTGGAACGGTTGCACAGCGCGGAGTGGATACCGGTACCGGAGCTGACCCGTACCGTCTGGCCGCCCGCGCCGCCGGTGGTCCCGCCGTTGCGGGTGGCGAATCCGGTGGCGCTGCCGGTCGCCGCCGAGGCCTGGGGAATCGCCAGGGCCACGCCGACCGTGCCGGCTACGGCTGTGATGGCCAGTCCTGCGAGAAGTCGCAGTCCGACTGGTCGTCTCATAGTCTCGTCTCGCCTTCGTCTTGAAGTTGCTGATGGATCGTCTCGACTGCTGGAGGACGCGTACCGTCCGGCGCAACCGGTACGGCACTGGTCGCAGCCCGTGGTCAACCCGCCGGCGGCACCGATGTGACCGTTGCCCGGCCGTCAGATGACGGCCATCGGCCACGGATGGCGGCAGCCGGGGCGGGGACGCCTCGACCCAGGTGCGGTGTTCTTGGTGATGTGGACGAGTCTGCGGCTCGTCGGGCCCCGGACGCGTGGCCGTCAGCGCTGAGGGCGCGAGGTCACCCGGACCGTCCTCACGTCCCCGCCGCCGGTGTGCTGCAGCACACCTTGCCCTGACTCTGGAAAGCGCTTTCCCCGAAGGATAGGTCGATGTCCATCAACTTGCAAGATCGTAGCCGAATTGTGGCGAAATGCCGTCTTGGGTGCACCCTCAGCCGGTGGGTCGGGCGCCGCGGGCGGCTTCGAGTCGCTGACGGGCCCCGTCCAGCCAGCGCTGACAGGTGGCGGCCAACTGCTCACCGCGCTCCCACAGCGCCAGTGACTCCGCCAAGGTGGTGCCGCCGGACTCCAGCCGCTCCACCACCGAGGCCAGCTCGGCGCGGGCCTGCTCGTAGCTCAGCGAGTCCGCCGCCAGCGGCCCGCTCGCCGGCTCAGTCGCCGGAACCTTCGCCGACGTGGTCGCCGTACCTCGGTCAGCTGCCTTCTTCGTGGTCACCTGATGCCTCACTCATTCGGTTCGGGCGGCGACGGCCGGCAGCTCACCGCCGGCCAGTCGCAGCCGCAGCGGGTCGCCAGCCGCGACGTCGTCGGGGGATCGGACCACCGCGCCGGCGGCGTCCTGCACGATCGCGTACCCCCGGTCGAGGGTCGCGGCCGGTGACAGCGCGCGCAGCCGGGCCAACGTGTGTCCCAGCTCGGCGGTGCCGGCGGACAACCGGTGCGCCAGGCAGCGGGTGGCCCGGTCCCGCAGCGCGTCGACCTCGCCGACCCGCCCGTCCAACAGCACCTGTGGCCGGGCGAGTACCGGCCGGGACCGGACCATCTCCAGCCGGTGTGTCTCCCGGTCGAGCAGACCGGTCACCGCCCGGTCCAGCCGGTGCCGGGCCAGGGCGATCAGCCGCAGCTCCTCGGCCAGGTCCGGCACCAGCCGTTTGCCGGCGTCGGTCGGCGTGGACGCCCGTACGTCGGCGACGTAGTCGAGCAGTGGTGCGTCGGTCTCGTGGCCGACGGCGCTGACCACCGGGGTACGGCAGCCGAACACCGCCCGGCACAGCGCCTCGTCGGAGAACGGCAGCAGGTCCTCGACGCTCCCGCCGCCGCGGGCGATGACGATCACGTCGATCGACGGATCCGCGTCGAGCACCGCCAGCGCGTCGATCACCTGCGGCACCGCGCCGGAGCCCTGCACCGCGACGTTGACCACCCGGAAATCGACCGCCGGCCAGCGTCGGCGGGCGTTGGTCAACACGTCCCGTTCGGCGGCCGACGCCCGGCCGGTGATCAGCCCGATCCGTTGCGGCAGGAACGGCGGGCGGCGCTTGCGGGACCGGTCGAACAACCCCTCGGCGGCCAGTAGCTTCTTCAGCTTCTCCAGCCGGGCCAGCAGCTCACCGAGGCCGACCTGGCGGATCTCGTCGGCGCGCAGGCTGAGCGTGCCCCGCGCCGGGTAGAACTCCGGCTTGGCGCGTAGCACCACCCGGGCACCGTCGGCCAGCTCCGGCGCGCCGAGGTCGAGCACGTCCCGGTTGGTGGTGACGGTCAGGCTGAGATCCGCCGACGGGTCACGCAGGGTCAGGAACACGGTGGTCGCGCCGGGCCGCCGGCTGATCTGCGCGACCTGCCCGTCGACCCACACCCAGCCGAGCCGGCCGATCCAGGCGCTGATCTTCTGGCTGACCACCCGGACCGGCCACGGCTCGTCCGCGCTGCTGCGCGGCGTCGCGTCGGTGTCGGTCACCCGGCAAGGGTACGGGCGGGCGGTGACACCGACGCCGCTCGCCCCGCCGGGAGGCGTCCGGCCCCGGCCCGGTCCCGCCGGTTGGTCACGCTGCCGCCGTGGTCGACGGCACGTAGACTCGGCCGGGTGAGCGAGCCTGACGCGAAACCGGTCCACCGCAAGCGGGTGCTGCTGGCCAATCCCCGTGGCTACTGTGCCGGCGTCGACCGCGCGGTGCAGACCGTGGAGGAGGCGCTGAAGCTGTACGGCGCCCCGGTCTACGTACGCAAACAGATCGTGCACAACAAGCATGTGGTCTCGACCCTGGAGGCCAAAGGCGCGATCTTCGTCGAGGAGAACGAGGAGGTTCCGCACGGCTCGACCGTGGTCTTCTCCGCGCACGGCGTCGCTCCGGAGGTGCACCGGCAGGCGGAGGCGCGGTCGTTGAAGGCGATCGACGCCACCTGCCCGCTGGTGACCAAGGTCCACCAGGAGGCCCGCCGGTACGCCGCGCAGGACTACGACATCCTACTGATCGGCCATGAGGGCCACGAGGAGGTGGTCGGCACCTCAGGCGAGGCTCCGGCGCACATCCAGCTGGTGGACGGCCCGGAGGACGCCGACAAGATCACCGTACGGGATCCGGAGAAGGTGGTCTGGTTGTCGCAGACCACGCTGTCGGTCGACGAGACCATGGAGACCGTCGCCCGCCTCAGGCGGCGGCTGCCGATGCTGCAGTCGCCGCCGACCGACGACATCTGCTACGCCACCCAGAACCGCCAGCAGGTGATCAAGCAGATTGGGGCCGATTGCGACGTGGTGCTGGTGGTCGGTTCCCGCAACTCGTCCAACTCGGTGCGGCTGGTCGAGGTAGCGATCGACGCCGGTGCTCGCGCCGGTTACCTGATCGACTTCGCCCACGAGATCGACGACGCCTGGCTGGCCGACGCGACCACCGTCGGGCTGACCTCGGGCGCCAGCGTCCCCGACGAGTTGGTGCACCAGGTGGTCGACCACCTCGCCGATCGGGGTTTCACCGACGTCGAGCAGGTCACCACGGTCGAGGAGACGATCACCTTCTCGCTGCCGTCCGAGCTGCGCCGGGACATGAAGGCAGCGGCGGCGGGAACGGACGTCCCGGTCACCGCGTCCTAGTCGGTATGAGAGTCACTCGGATCGGCGTACCCCTGTTGCTGACCTGCCTGGCGCTGCCGGCGTGCGGCACCGGTGAACCCACCACCGAGCCCGACCCCGACCCGGTGCCGACCGTGACGGTCGCACCGTCCTCGCCGCCGGCAGCCGAATCACCGAGCGGAGGTGCCACGGTGAGCACAGCACCGCAGACCCCTGGACCGCCCGAGGACCTGCCCACCTCGGTCCCGGGGGGCACCCCAGGGCCGGGGAAGTCGACCGGGTCGTCGCGGCCGATGACCCTGACCGGCACCGTCGAGGCCGGGGTGGAGCACGACTGCTACCTGCTCGACGGCTATCTGCTGGTCGGCGGTTCGCATGACCTGATCCGTCCGGGTGCCCGGCTGAGCGTCACCGGGCACGTCCAGGCTGACCTGATGACCACCTGCCAGCAAGGCACCCCGTTCATGGTGCAGCGGGTCGAGCCCGCCTGACCGGCGGCGCGACCGCCGACCCTGGTGCGCGCCGACCACCGGCGTCGGTGCCCGTAGGACACAGTGAAGGGCCCACCCCGACTCGGGGTGGGCCCTTCTTCCGTCGTACGGCTTAGCCGACGGTCAGCTCACCGAGCTGACCGAGACCCCGCCGCGGCCGACGACCGCGCCCTGGTCGGTGACGACGAGCATCTCACCGAACAGCTCCCGGCCCGCCTCCGGAGTGGCGTCCACCGTGACGCTGCCGCTGAGCGTGGCGCTGGCGCCGTTGACCAGCTCCGTCGAGCCCGACTCGACCGAGATGGTGCCCAACCCGGTCGAGTAGAACACGTCCAGGTAGTCGTACTCGGTGGTGCCGGCCGGCACCGAGTACCCGTCGACCTCGATGTCGTAGACACCGGGTGCCGGGTTGTCGATGGTGACAGCCTCTTCGGAGTCGCCGTCGGCGGTGTAGTCGATCAGCGAACCGTTCCGGTAGACGAACAGGTCCAGGTCGGCGCTGAGATCGCTGGTGTTGCCGATCTTCGCGAACAACCGGGTTGCCCCGGCCGGGACCGTCACCTGGAAGGTCTGCACCTCCAGGTCGGCGATCGTCGGCCGGTCACTGTTCGCCGAGCCGAGCGAGCCGCCCTGCCCCGAGACGACGACCGGGCCGAAGATGTTCTCCACCGTCCAGCTGAGCGGGGTGGTCTCACCGAGGGTGACGTCCTCGAGCACCGTGCTGGTCGGGTCGACGGTGACGCCCTGTACCTGGGCGGTCAACTCGAACGGGTTCTGCAGCATCGGCGAGGTCCGCCGCGACTCCACCTCGATCTCCCAGACCCCCGGCAGCGGGTCCTGGTAGTCCCGCTCGTCCGGCTTGCAGACGTCCGGGTCGGAGAAGTTGGTGTAGCAGCGCAGACTGCTGGAGCTTTCCAGCGGTACGCCGTACGGGTCGATCGCGATGAACCGGGTCTGCGATCCGTCCGCGATGCCCGACAGGCTGACCTGCAGCGCCGTCGCGCCTTCCGGCACCGTGACGAAGTACGACGTGTACGCGTTACGCGTCACCTTGCCGGAGGTGCTGAACTCGTACTCCGGGCTGGTCATCGCGGTAGATGCCACCACGGTGTTCATGATCTCGAAGTCGGCCGTGGCGGTGAACGGGTTGTCCACCCGGAGGATGGCACTGTGCACACCGGCGTCCGGGGTGGCCCGCACGTTGAACGTGACGGCCTCGTTCAGCGGCAGCACCACCTGGCCGGGGGCAGCGAAGGTGCCGTCGTTGCCGACCCACTTGAGCTTGTGCAGCAGGTCGACGTCCGGGCCGCTGGTCCGGGTGATGGTGACCGGGTAGGACTTGAACTGGCCCGGCCGGTGACCACCGGCGTCGGCGGCGCACCGGTTGTAGACGCCGGTGCCCTCGTGCGGGGTGGCCAGGTACTCCGAGATCGGGGTGCAGACCGGAGCGCTGACGTCGTAGCCGTTGACCTCGACGCCCTCGCGCAGCAGCTTCCAGGTGTCGGCCACGTGCAGCATGCCGTTGCCCTGCTCGTGGGCGGAGGCACCGTTGATCCAGCGGGCACCGCTGTACAGCGCCCGACGCAGCTGCATCGGGGTGACGTCGAGGTCCTTGGCCTTGACGCCCGACATCAGCAGGGCAACCGCGCCGGTGGCCTGGGGAGCGGCCATCGACGTGCCGTTGTACATGGCGTAGCCGGGCGGCAGCGGGTAGCCGGCCTCAGGGACCGGGCCGCCCTCCTCCCAGCCGGCGACGGTGGAGATGGCCGCGCCGGGGGCGCTGATGCTCGGCTTGAACCCGCCGTCCTCACGCGGACCGCGCGACGAGAAGGGGAACAGCGAGTTGCGGGTGCGTACCTCGGAGCCGTAGTTGGCCAGCCAGGTGTCCCGGCTCACGCTCGCGGCGACGCTGACCACGCTCGAGGCCACCGACGGGTCACCGATGGTGTTGGTGCCCGGGCCGGAGTTGCCGGCCGAGATGAACATCTGCACGCCGTACACGTCGATGAGGATGTTGTAGAGCTCGGCGCGGGCGTTGTTGCCGTCGTTGAGTGCCGGCAGACCACCGATCGACATGTTGATGATGTCGACGCCCCGGTTGATCACCAGGTCGATCATGCCGTCGGTCAACGCGGCGGCGGTGCAGCCGCCGGCGAAGGTGCAGGCCCGGGAGGAGACCAGCTTGGCGCCGGGCGCGGCGCCGTCGAAGTCCTCGTTGCCCAGCATGTCGTTGGCGGCCACGATGCCCGCCACGTGGGTGCCGTGCGACGACGAGATCAGTCCGATGTTGACGTAGTCGATCAGGCCGGGGCCGCCGACCGGAGCGGTGTCGACGTCGGTGCGGAACTCGACGACGAACGGCACCTGCTCGGCGATCGGGGTCGAAGGATCGTCCGTGCCGAAGTGGCCGATGTCGAAGTTCTCCTGGTACGGGCGCATCACCGGCTCGTCGGTGAAGTCGAAGTCCTGGTCGACGTCGACCCGTACGTCGTTGGTGGCCGGGTCGTACAGCACCCCGAACCGGTCGCTGGTGTCGCCGTCGCGGTTGACGTCACCGTTGGCCGACCCGCCCGCGGTGATCGACTCCGAGAACAGGTTAATCATGTAGGAGCCGGCCGGCGCGGACCAGGTGACGCCGGCGTAGCTGAAGCTCGGGCCGCTCACACCGGTGAGCATCGGCCGCCAGGTGCCGTCATTCTCGTAGACCGGGTCGATCGGGGTGACCCAGTCGACGATCTTCCGCTCCCCGGTGGTGGTGGTCTGCAGCGCCGGGTGGTCCAGGTCGATCCCGGAGTCCATGATGCCGACGAGGACATTGCGGCCGTCCCAGCGCGGGTGGCTGTTCTTGAACGAGACCGCGCCGGTCTCATTGGTCGGCATGTAGGGGTTGACCGCGCCGGTGTCCGGCCCCGGGCCGGTGGTCGCGCTCGCCACGGAGGAAGCCGCCGCCATGCTCTCCGGCATCGGGTCCGGCATCGGGATCGTCTCGTTGAGGTCGACCGCCGAGACCCCGGGCAGTTTCGACGCCGCGACGACGTTCTTGACCGGCACGCGGGCCCGGACATAGCCGACCTCGTCGACCTGGTTGCCGATCACGCCGCCGAGCTTCTTCAGCTCGGCCGCGACCTTCGGTGCCTGGCCCTGCTCGGTGGCGACCAGCAAGGTGACGCTCTGCTCGCTCTTCGCCTCCGCCTCGGCGAGCAGGTCGAGATCGTGCGACCCCAACGTATCGGTAGGGGTGTCCTTCAGTACGTCGGCCTTGGTCGACGGGTTGGCGCTCGCGGTGGACGCACCACCCGCCAGCGTCACGGCACCGGCCACCATGACGGATGCCAGGAGCGCGGCAGAGGTTCGCCGTCTCCAGATGCGGGGTTTACTCACGTTCTCTTCCTCCGGAAGAACTGGGCCCTGTGGTGCAGGGCACGTGTGACCGCATCCTTTGTGTTCCGGTGGATCGCTGTCACTACCTAGCCAAGCGTTGTGACCAGCCCGTGACATAAACTTCCCTGAATAGGTGGCGTGGTCGTAGTGAAATGCCTGCAATGAGTGATGTCTATTTGGGGTTTTCCCAGCTCAACCCGGTCCACTCGGGACGTGTCCGATGCGCCCGGTCATCGCCGGCCGACGGCGATTCCAGCTCCGGCGCCTGCACCTGACGGGGCGCCACCTCGACCTGTGGCGGGGGCGTCAGTTCAGCGCCGGAAACCCCGAGATCGGCGAGTTTGCGCGCACTGACCAGGACCCGCCCCTCCAGCGATCCCACCGCCCGGTTGTACGCGGTGACCGCACCCCCCAGCGCGTTACCCAGCTTCGTGACATGCTCGCCCAGCGTGGCCAGCCGCCCGTACAGTTCACGGGCCAGCCCGTGCACCGCCACCGCGTTACGGGCCAGCGCCTCCTGTCGCCACGAGTACGCCACCGTACGCAGCAGGGCCACCAGCGTCGCCGGGGTGGCCAGCACGATGTCCCGGCTGAACGCGTGCTCCAGCAGAGCCGGGTCGCGCTGCAACGCGGCGTCCAGGAACGGGTCGGCCGGCACGAACAGCACCACGAACTCCGGCGTCTGATCGAACGCGGACCAGTACTGCTTCGCGGCGAGCGCGTCCACATGGGTCCGCAGCTGCCGGGCGTGGCTGTCCAGGTGCTGGTCCCGGGTGCGCTCCTCGCGGGCCTCCATCGCGGACAGGTAGCCGTCGAACGGTGCCTTGGCGTCGACCACCACGCTGCGCCCGCCGTGCAGCCGTACCACCAGATCCGGGCGGACCGTCTGCTGCTCGGTCCGCGCGGTCACCTGCTCGGCGAAGTCGCAGTGCTCGAGCATCCCGGCCGCCTCGACGATGCGCCGCAGCTGGTGCTCACCCCACCGGCCCCGCACCTGGGGCGCGCGCAGCGCCGCCACCAGCTGCTTGGTCTCGGTACGCAGCTCAGCGGAGACCCCGCCCATCGCCCGGACCTGCTCACGCAGCTCGGCGTACGCGTCGACCCGGTCGTGCTCCAGCTCAGCCACCCGCTGCTCGTAGCGGCGCAGTGCGTCGTGCAGCGGAGCCACCGCCCGCGCCACCGCCTCCTGCGACTGGGCGGTCGCCTCGTACGACAGCGCCCGCATCGACTGCTCCAACCGACCCTCGCCGTCGCGGGTGGCGCGCAGCGTCGCGTCCAGCCGGGCGATCTCGGTCGCCGACCGGGCCCGGGCAGTCAGCCAGCCGAGCGCCGCGCCGCAACCGAGACAGACGACCACCACCACAACCGTCGCGACATCCACGCCGGAAAGCATGTCAAACAGGTACGCCGCCCGCCCGCCGACGCCCGGCACCGCCCGTCGTTGTGGCTGGTGGTGGATCAGGGCGGCTACCGTCGTAGCCATGGAATTTCTTCTGCTCCTGGTCTTGGTGGCGTTGTTCGCCGGCGGCCTGCTGTGGTGGCGGGGGGAGAGCGCCGCCCGCAAGGAGCGGGCGCTGGCCGACGCCCGGGCCGAGGCACAACGCTGGTACGAGCGGCTCGGCGGCCAGGTGATGAACCTGCACGGCGACCAGCCGGCGGTCCGGCAGTCGCTGCTCGACGCCGGCGAGCGCTACACCGCAGCCGGCTCCCAGTTGGAGCAGGCCCGCAGCCTCAAGCAGTTCGAGCTGGCCCGGGAGACCGCCCTGGAGGGCCTGGCCTACGTCCGGGCGGCCCGGGTGGCGCTCGGCATCGACCCCGGTCCCGAACTGCCCCCACTGGCCGCCGCCCGGGGCGCCGGGCAGCTCACCAAGGAGCGTGAGGTCGACGTCCAGGGGCAGACCTTCCGGGCCGGGCCCAACCCGGGCCCGCAGACGCCGCACTACTACCCGGGCGGCTACCACCAGGGCCGGCCGGTGCCGGCCGGCTGGTACTCCCAACCGCTGTGGAAGCCGGCGCTGGCCGGGGCGGCCGGTGCGATCGGCGGCATGCTGGTCTTCAGTGCATTGTTCTCTCCGACGTTCGGCGACCCCGGCTACGACGCCGGGTACGCCGCCGGCTTGGAGGACGGCGGCGGTGACGAGGACTTCTCCGGCGGGGAGGACTTCTCCGGTGGCGAGGATTTCGGTGGCGGCGACTTCGGCGGTGGGGATTTCGGTGGCGGCGACTTCGGCGGATTCGGGGATTTCTGACCTTCGGAAGTAGGGCTACCCGGATGGTCCGCCGGCCGGCGACCGGGCAGGCTCGTCGTCGTGGACACCAAGCGACAGATTCAGCGCGGGTGGCTCGCCGGTCTCGGCGCGGCGGCCCTGGCCACCGGGGCGGCGACCGCCGCCGCCCAGTCGCCCGGGCGGTTCCACTGGTGGGCCGGGTTCATCCTGGTACCCGGCGCGTTGATCGCCGCCGCCGGTGGCCCGCTGATGGCCCGCGGTGGCGGCCGCGCCTTCGGTGGATACGTCGTCGCCGGCATCGGCGCGATCGTCTTCACCGTGGGCGCACTGCTCATGCTGGGGCTGATGGGTGACGGCTGGCCGTTGCTCGTCGTGCTGCCCTGCCTGGCGGTGGCCGGCACCTACCGTTGGCGTCCGGACCATCCGCTCGCCCGAGGGCTGCACCGCACCGTGGCCCTGCTGGCCGTAACCGGTGCCGGGGTCGGGGCCACCCTTGAGCTGATCGTGACCGGTCTGGTCGACTTCGGCACCATCGGCTGGTGGGGCGGTTTCATGATGCTCGCCGCCGCCTCGGTGTTCGCCAACGCACTCGAACTCGGCCGGCACCGGATGCCGTACCGACTGCAGGCGGTGACGCTGCTCGTCGGGCCGTCGGTGGTGGCCTTCCTGCTCGGCCTGCGCTTCCTGCGCGGCTGGTGACCGGGCCGCTGTCCCGGTCACCAGCCGGTGAGCAGCGGCTAGAGGTTGTAACCGCCGGACACCTCGATGTCCTGTGCGGTGATCCAGCCGCACTCTTCGGCGCCAGATGGGTGCTGCTGATACCGGCCGCGGACAGCAGCGCCGCGATCACCCTGCCGATGTCGTCGGGCTCGCCGATCCGGCCGAGCGCGGTCCGAGCGGCGAGCGCCGGGATCACCTCGGGGTGGCGTCGTCGACCCGCCCTGGTGTGACGCACCGCCGCGGCGGCGGTGTTGCCAAAGCGGCGCAGCGGCGGGTCAGCCGGCCTGGACCGGCACCCAGTCGGCGTACTTCGCGGTCCGCCCGTCACCGGACGAGCGGCCGCGCAGCCGGCGGTGTACCCAGGGCACCACGAACTCCCGGTAGTAGCGGGCCTCGGCGAGCAGGCTGCGCCGGCCGACCGGTGCCGGGTTGACCACGTGCGCCTCGGTCGGGTGGCCCAGCCCGTCCAGCACCAGGCTGGCGACCCGGCGGTGGCCGGCAGAGTTGAGATGCAGGCGGTCGGGCGACCAGTACTGTTCGCGGCGGATCTCCACGTCGCTGAAAACGTCGATGAAGTCGAGACCGTGCCGGGCTGCGAGCTCAGCGGTGGCGGCGGTCAGCGAGACCCCGCGCCGCCGCATCGTCGTGCCGAACGGCAGCCGGGCGCTCGGGTCGCCGCCGCTGAGCAGCACCAGCCGAACCCCGGCGTCGGCGCAGCGGCGTACCGCGCCCTCGGTCAGCGCGACCAGCCGGCTCAGGTCCGTGCCGGGGCGCATCATGTCGTTGCCGCCGCCGTTGAGGGTGATCATCGTCGGGAGTGGGGACAGCGACAGTGCCCGGTCGAGCTGCTGGGTGACGATCGGCTCCAGCAGCCGTCCCCGGACCGCCAGGTTGGCGTACTGCACGCTACCGCCATTCGCGGCGGCGAGCCCGGCGGCGACCAAATCGGCCCAGCCGCGTACGGTGCCGTCCGGCAACTCGTCGCCGAGCCCTTCGGTGAAACTGTCCCCGATCGCCACGTACCGCACCCGCGACCCTCCCCGTTCCGCGAAACCAGCGGCACCAAGTTACCTCCCGGTACTGACAGGTGCTGTGACGCGGATCCTGTTCTGACGGTTGGCGGGCAGTGCTTCCTGACCGGGCAGCCCGTCCGAGGCCAGGTGAGTGAGCTTAGGGATCAACTTGCGGGCACGTCCGGCGAACGGCGGAAGTGGATCTGTTCAGCGGACGCCGTCCCGTCTGGCCAGCTACGCCGCGCCGGACATGCGTGTCGAGTGAGGTGGACCTCCGGTAGTTTCGCGCGACTTGCCCTATTTGCTGTCGTTCTCGTTTCTGACGGATGGGCGCACCGGCCTGTCCGGCTCACGCAGAAGACGAGACGGGGGAAAAGTGCAGTCAACGTTGAAACGGGTGGCCAGCGTCTCGCTGGCCGCGCTACTTGGCACCGCTGGCGGGTTGGCGGTGACGGCCGCACCCGCCTACGCAGCTCCCGGAGACGCGCATGCGAGGGGGGTGATCGTCGACCTCTCGGCTGAGGTCCTCGGGATTTCGGTGATCGAGGCCAGTGCGGTGATCGGGTCGGTGGACGCCCCACCCGCCGGCGGCACCGACACCGAGACCCTGCTCGACATCACCCTGCCGGGAGCCATCGGCGTCGCCGCCGACGGCACCGTCCTGGAGGTCAGCGCTACCAGGGGCCCAATTTCGTCGTCCGCCTCGTCCTCGGTCGCCGACGTGTCGTTGGACATCCTCGGGGTGAACGTGCTGACCGCATCGGCCGTCGAGGCTGCGGTCAGCTGCCCCTTCGTCGGTCCGCAGACTGCCGACACGACGTTGACCGGGCTTACCGTGTTCGGCCTGGCGGAGGTCCTGATCCCGAACGGGCCGAGCCTTGACGTGAGCGCCGCGGTGACGGTACCGGGTCTGGTCGGAGCGATGCTCGACGTCTCGCTGTCGCGTATCGAGACCGTCACCGCCGACAGCGCGGCGGCGGCCACCATCGTGCTCACCGCGTCACTCTCGGGTCTGCTCCTCGGGTTCCCGGTGGTCATCCCGGTCGGTGAAGTCATCATCGCCGAGGCCACCTGTGAACGTCCGGCCGCACCGGCGCCGCCGACTGCGTCGTCTATTGATCCGGATTCTGGTCCGCAGTCTGGTGGTCAGGTGGTGACGATCACTGGTTCGGGTTTTGTGCCGGGTGACACGGCGGTGACGTTTGACGGGTTGCCGGCCACTGATGTGGTGGTGGATCCGTCGGGTACGTCGTTGACGGCGGTGACTCCGGCGCATGCGCCTGGTGTGGTGGATGTGGTGGTGACCACTGATGGTGGTTCGACTGATCCGTTGGCGTACACGTATCTGGCTGATGGTTCGGATGCGGTGGTGACGGGTCTGGATCCTGATTTCGGGCCGACGTCTGGTGGTACCACGGTGACGATTACTGGTTCGGGTTTCACTGGGGCGACCGGTGTCACGTTTGATGGCGTGGCGGGTACGGGGTTTGCGGTGAATCCGGCTGGTACGGAGATCACGGTGGTGACTCCGCCGGGTGCTGCTGGTCCGGCTGATGTGGTGTTGGTGTTCCCGGCTGGTACTGCGGATGCGGGGATCTTCACCTATGTGCCGCCGACGATTGATTCGGTGGTGCCGGATTCGGGTCCGAACACGGGTGGTACCACGGTGACGGTCACGGGTTCCGGTTTTACCGGGGCGACTGATGTGACGTTCGGTGGTGTGCCGGGGACTGATCTGGTGGTGGATCCGTCGGGTATGTCGTTGACGGTGGTGACGCCGCCGGGGCCGGTGGGTCCGGTTGATGTGGTGGTGGTGTTGCCGGGTGACGACGCGGTCGCTCCGGACGGCTTCACCTACGTGGTCGCGCCGCCGACTGCGTCGTCGATTGATCCGGATTCTGGTCCGCAGTCTGGTGGTCAGGTGGTGACGATCACTGGTTCGGGTTTTGTGCCGGGTGACACGGCGGTGACGTTTGACGGGTTGCCGGCCACTGATGTGGTGGTGGATCCGTCGGGTACGTCGTTGACGGCGGTGACTCCGGCGCATGCGCCTGGTGTGGTGGATGTGGTGGTGACCACTGATGGTGGTTCGACTGATCCGTTGGCGTACACGTATCTGGCTGATGGTTCGGATGCGGTGGTGACGGGTCTGGATCCTGATTTCGGGCCGACGTCTGGTGGTACCACGGTGACGATTACTGGTTCGGGTTTCACTGGGGCGACCGGTGTCACGTTTGATGGCGTGGCGGGTACGGGGTTTGCGGTGAATCCGGCTGGTACGGAGATCACGGTGGTGACTCCGCCGGGTGCTGCTGGTCCGGCTGATGTGGTGTTGGTGTTCCCGGCTGGTACTGCGGATGCGGGGATCTTCACCTATGTGCCGCCGACGATTGATTCGGTGGTGCCGGATTCGGGTCCGAACACGGGTGGTACCACGGTGACGGTCACGGGTTCCGGTT
This sequence comes from Solwaraspora sp. WMMA2059, assembly GCF_027497315.1. Taxonomy (GTDB): domain Bacteria; phylum Actinomycetota; class Actinomycetes; order Mycobacteriales; family Micromonosporaceae; genus Micromonospora_E. The sequence continues at coordinate 641,315 of NZ_CP114908.1, forward strand.
TTACCGGGGCGACTGATGTGACGTTCGGTGGTGTGCCGGGGACTGATCTGGTGGTGGATCCGTCGGGTATGTCGTTGACGGTGGTGACGCCGCCGGGGCCGGTGGGTCCGGTTGATGTGGTGGTGGTGTTGCCGGGTGACGACGCGGTCGCTCCGGACGGCTTCACCTACGTGGTCGCGCCGCCGACTGCGTCGTCTATTGATCCGGATTCTGGTCCGCAGTCTGGTGGTCAGGTGGTGACGATCACTGGTTCGGGTTTTGTGCCGGGTGACACGGCGGTGACGTTTGACGGGTTGCCGGCCACTGATGTGGTGGTGGATCCGTCGGGTACGTCGTTGACGGCGGTGACTCCGGCGCATGCGCCTGGTGTGGTGGATGTGGTGGTGACCACTGATGGTGGTTCGACTGATCCGTTGGCGTACACGTATCTGGCTGATGGTTCGGATGCGGTGGTGACGGATCTGGATCCTGATTTCGGGCCGACGTCTGGTGGTACCACGGTGACGATTACTGGTTCGGGTTTCACTGGGGCGACCGGTGTCACGTTTGATGGCGTGGCGGGTACGGGGTTTGCGGTGAATCCGGCTGGTACGGAGATCACGGTGGTGACTCCGCCGGGTGCTGCTGGTCCGGCTGATGTGGTGTTGGTGTTCCCGGCTGGTACTGCGGATGCGGGGATCTTCACCTATGTGCCGCCGACGATTGATTCGGTGGTGCCGGATTCGGGTCCGAACACGGGTGGTACCACGGTGACGGTCACGGGTTCCGGTTTTACCGGGGCGACTGATGTGACGTTCGGTGGTGTGCCGGGGACTGATCTGGTGGTGGATCCGTCGGGTATGTCGTTGACGGTGGTGACGCCGCCGGGGCCGGTGGGTCCGGTTGATGTGGTGGTGGTGTTGCCGGGTGACGACGCGGTCGCTCCGGACGGCTTCACCTACTCGGGTGGCCCGGCACCGGTGATCGACTCGGTCGACCCTGGACAGGGACCGGCCAACGGCGGGACCACAGTGGTCGTCGGAGGCAGCGGCTTCATCCCAGGCCAGACGACCGTGACGATCTGCGGCAAGACGATTCCAGCGAACAAGGTCACGGTCAACAGTTCCGGGACCTCGCTGAGCTTCGTCACTCCGCCGTGCGACGTCAAGCACACAACCATCACGGTGACGACACCGAACGGCACCTCGAACGAGATCGCCTTCCGGTACGTGGGGCTGCCGGTCACCGGCAGCGCGACCACGAACCTGATCACCAGCGGCGGTGCGCTCGTGGTGCTGGGCATCTCGTTGCTCCTGCTCACCCGCCGTCGGGCGAACAGGGCGTGACACGTAACAACTGAGAAAGCGGGTGGCCCCGGGAGCGCATGAGCGACCGGGGCCACCCGCCGTTACCAGGCTCACCGGGCCGGACCCGACCGGACGATAACGGGGTGCCAGCGGCGTCGGATCATGCGATGGTCGGCGGCATGACCGACTATCTGGCGCTCAACCGGGCCAGCTGGGACGAGCGCGCGCCGGCACACGCCGCATCGCCGGACTACCGGGTGGCGCAGCTGATCGCCGACCCGGCGCTGCTCAGTGAGGTGGTGCGCTTCGACCTGCCGAGGCTCGGCGACCTGACCGGCGTACGCGGAGTGCATCTGCAGTGCCACATCGGCACCGACACGCTGTCGCTGGCCCGGCTGGGCGCGACCATGACCGGCCTGGACCTTTCCGGCGCGTCCCTGGCCGAGGCCCGGCGGATCGCCGCAGCCGCACAGACCCCGGTCGAGTACGTCGAAGCCGATGTCTACCGCGCCGTGGAGGTGCTCGGCGCGGGAGGGTTCGCCCTCGTCTTCACCGGGATCGGCGCGCTCTGCTGGCTGCCGAGCGTGACCCGATGGGCGGAGACGGTGGCCGCACTGCTGCGGCCGGGCGGCCGGCTGTTCCTGCGGGAAGGGCACCCGGCGCTGTGGGCGGTCGACGAGACCCGCCCGGACGGCCTGCTCGTGCTCGACCTGCCGTACTTCGAGACGGACCGGCCGCTGGTATGGAACGAGGACGGCACCTACGTCGATACGGCCGTCAGCTTCACCCATAACCTGACCCACTCCTGGAACCACGGCATCGGGGAGATCTTCACCGCGCTCACCGACGCCGGGCTCCAGGTGACGATGCTGGTCGAGCACGACAGCGTGCCGTGGAACGCGTTGCCCGGCCGGATGATAAAGGGCGACGACGGCGAGTGGCGGTTGACTGAACGACCGGAGCGGTTCCCACTCAGCTACACCCTGCAGGCGGTCCGGGTCAGCTAAGGCTGTCGCGCCACTGGTGGTGCAGCACGGCGTACCGACCGCCGTCGGCGATCAGGTCGGCGGGCCGGCCGTCCTCGACGATCCGGCCGTCGTCGAGGACCAGCACCCGGTCGGCGATCTGCACCGTCGACAGCCGATGCGCGATGACCAGCGCAGTGCGCCCGTGGCCGGTCGGCGAGCTGTTGGCCCCCGGTCCGTCGCCGTTGCGGCCACCGTCGTTGCCGCCACCGCAGTTCTGGCTACTGCAGTTCTGGCCACCGTCGAGCATGGTCTGCAACGCCCGCTGCACCAGGCGCTCGGTCGGCACGTCCAGCGACGAGGTCGCCTCGTCGAGGATCAAAACTGCCGGGTCGGCCAGCACCGCCCGGGCGAAGGCGACCAACTGCCGTTGCCCGGCGGACAGCCGCCCGCCGCGCCGGTGCACGTCGGTGGCGTACCCGTCGGGAAGTCCGGCGATGAACTCGTGTGCGCCGATCGCCCGCGCCGCAGCCTCGACCTCGGTGTCGGTGGCGTCCGGCCGGCCGAACCGGATGTTGTCCGCGACGCTGCCGGCGAAGAGGTGATTCTCCTGCGTCACCATGATCACGTCCCGCCGTAGGTCGCGGCCGGCGATGTCACGCAGGTCGATCCCGTCCAGGGTGACCGACCCGCTGACCGGATCGTAGAGCCGGGCCACCAGCTTGGCGATCGTTGACTTGCCGGCCCCGGTGGCCCCGACCAGCGCGACCGTCTGCCCGGCAGGAATGCGCAGGGTCAGCTCGGGCAGCACCAGACGGTCCGGCCGGTAGCCGAAGGAAACGGCATGCAGCCGCACCGCGCCGCGTACCGGCAGCGGCAGCGGCCGCGGCCGCACCGGTTCGGGGACGTCCGGCCGCTCGTCGAGTACGCCGGAGAGCTTCTCCAGCGCCGCGGTCGCCGACTGCAGCGAGTTGTAGAACTGGCTCAGCTCCTGCATCGGCTCGAAGAACCGGCGCAGGTACAGCAGGAACGCGGCGAGCACGCCGATCTCAGTGCGGCCCTGCAGCACCTGCCAACCGCCGAAGGTGAGCACCATCGCGATGGCCACGTTGCCGATGCCCTTGAGGCTCGGTGAGTAGATCGCGATCAGCCGGAACGCGTGCAGGCTGGCCCGCTGGAAGCCGGTGTTGACCTCTCCGAAGATCTCCTGGTTGCGGGGCTCGCGCCGGAACGCGTGCACGGCCCGGACACCGCCGAGCGACTCCACGAAGTGGACGATCAGCAGCGCCACAGTCTCCCGGGTACGCCGGTAGGCGACGGTGGAGGCGCGGGCGAACCAGATCGACATCCACAGCAGGAACGGGAATGCCAGCAGGGTCACCAGGGCCAGCGGCAGGTCCAGCCAGAGCAGGATCGCCGCCACCGAGACCACCGACAGCCCGGCGAGCACCAGATCGTCGATGCCGCCGTTGACCAGCTCGGAGATCGAGTCCATGTCACTGGTCAACCGGGCCACCACCCGGCCGGAGGTGTAGCGCTCGTGAAAGCTGACCGACAGGCCGAGGAAATGCCGGTACACCCGCTGACGCAGGTCGAGCAGGATCGCCTGACCGATCCGGGCAGACAGGATCAGGAAGCTGCGCTTGCCGACGTACTCGGCGACGGTGGCGACCGCGAAGGCGACGGCGATCGCGATCAGCGGCCCCGCGTCGCCGTCGTCGGTCAGCGGCGGAATGGCCCGGTCGATACCCAGCATCACCAGGTACGGACCGGCCATCGCGGCGGCGTTCTGCAGCAGCAGCAGGGCGACCGCCACCGCGATCATGCGCCGGTGCGGCCGGGTCAGCGAGCCGAGCAGCGCCCGGCTGCGGGCCCGGACCCGGGCGTTGTCGACCGGGTCGCCGTCGCCTGCGCCGCCGACCCCGTCCGCCGCCCGGTCGGAGATCCCACGCCAGTCCAGCTGCCCGTCGTCGTACCTGCTCGCGTCGCGATCTGCGGTACCGCCGGCACCGTCGGTCCGGTTCACCGCGACCTGACCAGGCCGGGTCCGTCGGCGGAGAGTACGGCCCGGTAGGCGGGCACGGTGGCGAGCAGTTCGGTGTGGGTGCCGACAGCCGCGATCCGGCCCGCGTCCAGCAGTGCCACCCGGTCGGCCAACGCGACCGTGGACGGCCGGTGCACCACCAGCAGCGCGGTGGTGCCGACCAGCACTCGGCGCAGCGCCTGCTCCACCAACGCCTCGGTGTGCACGTCCAGGGCGGACAGCGGGTCGTCGAGCACCAGCACCCGGGGCCGGCCCAGCACCGCCCGGGCCAGCGCCAGCCGCTGCCGCTGCCCGCCGGACAGTGACAGCCCCTGCTCGCCGATTCGGGTCCGCAACCCCCAGGGCAGGTCGTGGACGAAGTCGGCCTGCGCCAACCGGACCGCGGCGTGCACCTCGGCGTCGGTGGCGTCCGGGCGGCCGAGGGTCAAATTCTCCCGGACCGACATCGAGAACAGGGTGGGGTCCTCGAACGCCACGCCGACGCACCGGCGCAGCTCGTCGAGGCGCAGGTCGCGCAGGTCATGACCGTCCAGGGTGATCCGCCCGCCGGTGACGTCGTACAGCCGCGGCACCAGCGACACCAGGCTGGTCTTGCCGCTGCCGGTCAGGCCGGCGATGGCCAACGTCTCACCCGGCCGTACGGTGAGGTCGACGCCGCGCAGCACCGGCTCCGGCGTCCCCGGGTAGCCGAAGGTGACGTTGTCGAAACGCAACTCGCCGCGGACCTCACCGACCCGGATCCTGATGGCATCCGGTCGGTCGACGATCGACGGCGAGGTGTCCAGCACCTCCTGAATCCGGTCGGCGGCGGTCATCGCCTCCTGGGCGTGCGAGATGATCCAGCCCAGCGACTTGATCGGCCAGATCAGCATCAGTTGCAGGGTGACGAAGGCGACCAGTTGACCGATGGTGAGCTGCTGGTCGGCGACGGCGACAGCCCCGACAACCAGCACGACCGCGAGGCTCGCGTTCGGCACCAGGTCGTAGCGGGCCGAGGCATGGGCGAGCAGCCGGCCCTTGCCGACCGCGGTGTCGTGCAGCTCGCGGGCCAGGTCGGTGAAGCGCGCGGTGAGGTACGGCCCGCGCCCGAACGAAATGATGGTCCGCAGCCCTTGCGCGGACTCCTCGACCAGGGTGGCCAGGTCACCCTGCTGGTCCTGCATTCGTCGGGACACCCGCAGGTAGGCGCGGGTGAACTGGTGGCTGAACAGGTATAGCGGTAGGGCGCTGGCCGCCACCACCAGTCCCAACGGCCAGTACAGGTGCAGCAGCAGCGCCACCACGGTCAGGTAGGTCGCCGAGTTGAGGATCAGGAACAGCAGGCCGAAGGAGAGGAAGCGTCGGATAACCGACAGATCGCTGATCGCCCGGGACAGCAGCTGCCCGGACTGCCACTGGTCGTGGAAGGTGACCGGGAGTCGCTGCAGGTGGGCGTAGATGTCGTCGCGGATGGTGCTCTCCATCCCGATCGACGAGGCACTCTGTGTCCACCGCCGGATGAAGATGAGCACCGCCTCGACGACGCCGAGCAGCAGGGCGAGTCCACCGAGGAACAGCAGACCAGCGGGATCACCAGCGGCCACCGGGCCGTCCACCACCTCGGCGATGACCAGCGGGATGGCGATGCCGGCCCCGGTCGCTGCTGCGGCGGCCGCCAGCAGCCAACCAAGTTGACCGAGGTACGGGCGCAGGTAACAGCGCAGTCGCCAGAGATTGTGGACGGCGCGCCGCCGGGGCGGAGATCGGTCGGGTACGGCGTCCACACCACGACGGTAGCCGGTGCCGGCACCGGTTCACTGCCCTGCGAAGGTCACCTGCGATTCATGGTCGAGCAGCCACTTCTTGATCGGCAGACCCCATCGGTAGCCGCCCAGCGTGCCGTCGCCGCGCAGCACCCGGTGGCAGGGGACCACCAGCGCGACCGCGTTGCGGGCGCAGGCGCCGGCTGCCGCCCGGACCGCTGCCGGGCGGCCGGAGCGCAGGGCGAACGCCGTATAGCTGACCGGCTCGCCGGGCTTCACCTCACGCAGCGCCGACCAGGCGGTGCGCTGGAACGGACCGCCGCGCTGGCTGACCGGGAGCTGGTCGATCGCAGTGAGCTCACCGGCCAGGTAGGACCGTACGGCGCGGGTGACGTCGCCGAGGTCGGCCCGGTGGCGGACCGGTCCGCGCAGGTCGGGGTGGACCACGGCGAGCAGGTCGTCCGGGTCGGCGGTGAAGCCGGCGGCCCGCAGTGCCCCGTCCGGGTCGGCGATCAGTGTCAGCGGCCCGACCGCCGTGGCGATCGTACTCGCGTCCAATGTCGAAGACGTTGTCATCATTCACTCCGATGTAGATTTCGTTGGCGTGGCGGACCGCCACAGCCGCAGGTTGGCGTAGGACCGCCAGGGCCGCCAGCGCTCAGCGTGGGTGGTCAGGTCTGCGGGGGAGGCGGGCAGGCCGAGCGCCGCCGCGCCGCGCCGTACCCCCAGGTCGGTGCCGAGCAGCACATCCGGGTCGCCGAGCGCCCGCATCGCCACATAACCGGCGGTCCACGGGCCGATGCCGGGCAGTGCGGTGAGCCGGTGCGACAGCTCGGCCCGGTCGCTGCCCAGGTCGAGCCCGATGTCGCCGTCGGCGACCCCGGCGGCCAACGCGCGCAGCGTGCCGCGCCGGGTGGCTGGCATCGCGAAGGCGTCGTCGGGTAGGGCGAGCAGTTCGGCCGGGCCCGGGAACGGCGCCAGGCCGTCCGCAGGCAGGGCTGTTCGCGACCCGTCCGCAGGCGGGGCTGTTCGCGACGCGGTCGCCGCGCAGAGGCGGGCCAGCACCCGGCGGGCGGCGGACACCGAGATCTGCTGCCCGACCACGGCCCGTACCGCCAGTTCGAAGCCGTCCACCGCGCCCGGCACCCGGACCCCGGGCTCGGCGGCGACAGCAGCGGCGAACGCCGGATCGGCACCCAGCACGGCGTCCACCGCCGCCGGGTCGGCGTCCAGGTCGAACAGCCGGCGGCAGCGGGACACCGCCGGTGCCAGATCACGCAGGTCGGCGAGGCGCAACGCGGCGGCGAGGAAACCGTCGTGCGGGGTGAGCGCCACCGTGCCGGTGCCGTACGGCAACCGCAGCGCACGCCGGTATCTGCCGCCGTCGGCGGACTCCACGCCGGGCACCGCCCGGTCGGCCAGGAATCCGAGTACGGCGTCGACCGCCATCGGCCGACGGAACGCCAGCCGTACGGTGATCACCCCGGCCCGGTCGGGCGCACCGGGCCGTACGCGGCCGCGCAGCGTCGACGGCGGGCCGCCGTACACCGTCCGGAACGTGTCGTTGAACTGCCGGACGCTGCCGAACCCGGCCGCGAACGCGATCTCGGCGACGGTCAGAGCGGTCCGCTCCACCAGGATCCGGGCCGTCTGCGCACGCTGCGCCCTGGCCAACGCCAGCGGGCCGGCCCCCACCTGCTCGGTCAGCACCCGGGTGAGATGCCGTTCGGTGTAGCCGAGCCGGCGGGCCAGCCCCGGTACGCCGCCGCGGTCCACCACCCCGTCGCCGATCAACCGCATCGCCCGCCCGACCAGGTCGGCGCGGCGGTCCCAGTCGGGCGAACCCGGGGTGGCGTCGGGGTGGCAGCGCCGGCAGGCGCGCAGCCCGGCCTGTTGCGCGGCGGCCGCCGAGGCAAAGAACCGAACGTTGTCCCGCTTCGGGGTGACCGCCGGGCAGGACGGCCGGCAGTAGATGCCGGTCGACGTCACGCCGGTGTAGAACCAGCCATCGAAGCGCTGGTCGCGGCTGTCCACCACTCGGTAGCACCGCTCGAAGTCGAGCTCCATGGGTCGATCCTGCCCGCTTGCCGGCCCGGTCGGCTGGCGGGAATCGGACCTGCAGTCACGAGCCCTGGCCCGTGCCGGCCGGCTGGGTAGCGCTGGCCGTGCCGCCCGTGCCGCCCGTGCCGGCCGGCCGGGTAGCGCCGGCGGCCAGCAGGCCGATCGCCAACGCCCCGAGCACCACCAGCAGCGATCGTAGGATGCCGACCTGCTCGGCCAGGAAACCGATCAGTGGCGGACCGGCCAGGAACGAGGTGTAGCCGATCGAACTGACCACCGACACCCGTACCGCCGCCCGGTCGGCCTCGTCGGCGGCCGCGCTCATCCCGACCGGGAAGCCGAGCGACGCCCCGGCGCCCCACAGCAGTGCCCCGAGCAGCGCCAGCGGCAGCGTCGGCCCGAACACCACCAGGGCCAGGCCGATCAGGGCGAGCACCGCCGTCGCCCGCAGCACCGTCACCCGTCCCCAGCGTTGCAACGCCGTACCGCCGACCATCCGGGCGGCGGTCATCGCCGCGACGAACACCCCGAATGCGACCGCGCCGACCGCGTCACCGACTTGGTAGCCGTCGACCACGGCCAGGGTGAGCCAGTCGTTCGCCACCCCTTCGACGAACGCGAAGGCCAGCACCAGCAGACCGATCAGCAGGGTGCGCGGCTCCCGCCAGGCACGCAGCACCCCGGACCGGGGTGCTGCCGCGCCGGGCACCCGCACCGGGACCGGCAGGAACATCCGTACGGCCGCGGCGATCGAGGCGATCACCAGCAGTGCGGTGACGGCGAGTTGCCAGTCGACCGGCACCGCCAGCCAGGCACACCCGGCCCCGAGGAGCGCGCCGGTCACCGTACCCAGGCTGAAGCCGGCGTGGAAACGGGGCATCAGCGGGCGGTCGAGCCGGCGCTCGACGTCGGCACCCTCGACGTTCATCGCCACGTCCCAGCTGCTCAACCCGGTGCCGGTCAGCAGCAGCCCGGCGCCGGCCAGTGGCGGTGAGACGACCGCCACACCGACTGCGACGGCGAGCATCCCGACGGTCACGGCCGCGGCGCCCAGCAGCACCGTCCGGTGGGGCCCGATCGCGTGTACCAGCGGACCGGACAGCGGCAGCGCGCTGACCGCGCCCACCGACGTGCACAACAGCAGCAGCCCGAACTGGGCGTTGGTCAGATCGAGGGCGTCGCGGATCGCCGGGGTACGGGAGATCCACGAGGCGAACGCCAGACCACTGACCCCGAACGCGATCGCGACCGCGATGCGTGCCCGTTCCACCACCGGCCGCGCCAGCGCCGCCGCCCCGTTCGCCACCACGCCACCCGCTCCCCGCTCGCCCGGACCTTGTCGTCCACCCGAACGTCCGTCCGGGCGGCAACGGTACGCCGCTCGCAGCGGGTACCGCCCGGTGCTGCCGGGTCTGGCCGCGCTGGGCACACGGCGCCGTCGCCCTGCGCAGACGGTAGAGCACGCGTCACTGGTAAGTAACATGACGATGCTCACCATCAACTGCTGGCAGCGGCGCTCTCGCCATCTGTGTCGGTCGATGGGCTCCGTTCGGCGACCTGGCTCCTGGATCGATAGAGTGGCACAGTTTGGTGCACCTCGATAAAGGAGTCGGTAGATATCATGCGTCGCCTACTGGCCAGCGCCGTTCTCGGCTCGGCCCTGATCCTCGGATTCACCGGCTGCGGCACCGAGCCGCCGCCGACGGGCGCGCCGTCGCCGACCGTCGGCAGCACCACCGCCAGCGAGGCCGACATCCTCGCCGCCACCAACGCCGCATGCAATCAGGCGGTATCGATGAGCAGCGACTTCGCCGCCGGTTTCCAGCGTGACGTCAACCAGTTCGCCGACCCGACGGCCAGCGCGGGGGCGCCGGCGGACGCGAAGGACAACTTCGAGGCGCAGATGCGCGGCTGGTCGGCGACGCTCACCTCACTGGCCACCGGCCCGGTGTCGGACGAACTGCGGACGGTGCTGACCGAGAGTACGGCCGCGATCGAGGCCGCCACCGAGATCGGTGAGACTCCGCTCAGCGACGAGCAGGTCGCCGCCGTGGTGGCGATCCCAGAAGATTTCCGCGCCGTCTGCGAGTGACGTCCACGAGGGGCCGGGCGGGCCGGGAGCAGACGTCCGTTAGCCTGGTCCAGTTTGCTCGCCTCTCAATGGACGGATCTTCGATGCGACGTACCCTGATCACCGCCGCCGCTGCGACGGCGCTCGCGTTGACCCTGGCCGGCTGCGGCGGTGGCGACAGCGAAACCGACACCGCCGCCGGTCAGACGTCATCGCCGACGGCGACCGCGTCGGCCGACGCGGAGTCGGCCGGCTCCGCCGAGGGCGGGGCCGCCGCGGCCACCAAGACGGCATGCGACACGGCGGTACCGGTCGCCGAGGAGACTGCATCGACCATCGAGGCGTACTTCGCCGACCTCATCGCCGCAGTGGCTGAGGGCGGGACGGCTGCGGAGACCGCCGACGCCGAGTTCCGGGCCAAGTTCACCGACCTCTCGGCAATGCTGGAGTCGCTCGCCGCCGACCCGGTCGACGCCGACGTGCAGCAGGCGTTGACCGAGGCGTCCGAGTTCGCCGCCCAGATCGTCGACCCGGACGACAACACCCCGATGGGACAGGTGGAGGGTCGCCTGGCCGAGCTGGCGGAGAAGCTGAAGACCGCCTGCGCCTGACCCGCCACCGGACGCTGCGTAGACTCGACCGACGTGAGTCTCACCATCGGCATCGTCGGCCTGCCCAACGTCGGCAAGAGCACCCTGTTCAACGCGCTCACCAAGAACGACGTCCTCGCGGCGAACTACCCCTTCGCCACGATCGAGCCGAACGTCGGGGTGGTGGGGCTGCCGGACGGGCGGCTGGGCAGGCTGGCGGAGATCTTCGGCTCGGAGAAGACCATCCCGGCGCCGGTGTCGTTCGTCGACATCGCCGGTCTGGTGCGGGGCGCGTCCAAGGGGCAGGGCCGAGGCAACGCCTTCCTGGCCAACATCCGCGACGCCGCCGCGATCTGCCAGGTCGTGCGGGTCTTCTCCGACCCGAACGTGGTGCACGTCGACGGCAAGGTCTCCCCGGGTGACGACATCGCCACGATCAACACCGAGCTGATCCTGGCCGACCTGCAGACCTTGGAGAAGGCGCTGCCCCGGCTGGAGAAGGAAGCCCGGCTGCGCAAGGACCGGGCGGCGATCCACGCAGCCGCGAAGGCCGCCGCCGCGCTGCTCGACGGCGGGACCACGCTGTACGCGGGTGCGGCCGCCGCCGGCATCGACGTCGCCGAGCTGCGTGAGCTGCACCTGCTCACCACCAAGCCGTTCCTGTACGTCTTCAACGTCGACGAGGACGAGCTGGGCAATGCCGAGCTGCTCGCCGAGCTGCGGGCGCTGGTCGCCCCGGCCGAGGCGGTCTTCATGGACGCCAAGATCGAGTCCGAGTTGATCGATCTGCCGGACGACGAGGCGATGGAGCTGCTGGAGTCGACCGGGCAGAGCGAGCCGGGGCTCAACCAGCTGATCCGGGTCGGATTCCGTACGCTCGGGTTGCAGACGTACCTCACCGCCGGGCCGAAGGAGGCGCGGGCCTGGACCATCCCGGTCGGGGCGACCGCGCCGGAGGCCGCCGGGGTGATCCACTCCGACTTCCAGCGCGGCTTCATCAAGGCCGAGATCGTCTCCTACGACGACCTGGTCGCGGCCGGCACGATGGCGGCGGCCAAGGCGGCCGGCAAGGTTCGGATGGAAGGCAAGGAGTACGTCATGCAGGACGGCGACGTCGTCGAGTTCCGCTTCAACGTCTGATTTCGGCATGCTGGGCACGAGCCGGCATGTGGCGTGTCCCAAGGTTCGCGGTGTCTGCGAGGGGGTAGCAGCTGTGCCCAGCTCGCGGTAATACCGTGGTATGGTTGTTGGATGGCGAGGACGAGGAAGGTCACGATCACGCTGCCGGTGGAGCTGCTGGAGAGCATGAAGTCGCACACCGACAACGTCTCCGGCTACCTCACCGAGCTGGCCGAGCGGGCTGAGCGGCGAAGGCTTCTCCGGGAGGAGTTGGACCGCTATCAAGCTGAGTCCGGGGCGTTCACCGATCAGGAGATGGCCGAGGCCCAGGCGCTTCTGTACGGGACCAGGGAGACGGACCGGGCGGCGTGAGCCTCGAATCGCTTGTGCTCGACTCGCAAGGCTTCTCGGGATGGATCGGCCGGGATCGCATGGTGATGCGACTGCTGGAGCAGGCGGAGCGTGACGGGGCTGATCTGGCCATGTCGGCTGCCACGATCATCGAGGTTTCCCACACCGGCGTGGACACCGCTCGGCTGACCTGGCTGTTGTCCCGCATTCGTGTGGAGGCGGTGACGAAGGAAAGCGCCCGTCGCAGTGCGGGGCTGTTGAAGGCGGCGGGGTTGCACGGGCACAAGTACGCCATCGATGCCATGGTCGCCGAGATGGCGCTACGACTACCCGCGCCGGTCGCGGTCTTGACGTCGGATGTCGACGACATGACCAAGTTGTGCGGGCATCGGGTTCGGGTCATCAGGCTGTAGGCCGGCCCTGCGGTCATGGCAGAGAGGTGTCAGGCAGTTGAGCGGCTGCCCGGCTCAGCTTTTTCGACCGGGCACAAGCCCGTCCAGATTCAGCTTGAGCTCGAACGGCGTCGTGGTGTGCAGCTCGTGGCGGTGGATCCCGGTCGCGACGTACGACCGGGTGGGCTCGTCGAGCTCGTAGGCGTGGACCACCGGTGATCCACCCTCGTCTTCGACGCGCCAGTAGTGCGGGATGCCGGCTTCCGCGTACTTGCGCAGCTTGACCGTCCGGTCGCGGTGGTCCGACTCCGGCGAGACCACCTCGACGACCAACAGCACCTGGTCGGGTGTGTAGAAGGTGCAGTCCGGGTCGTAGTAGGGAGCCCGCGTGGCGAGGAGATCGGGCTCGGGGCGTTCCGTTCGTCGAGCCGAATCGTCATCTCCCGCTCGATCTCGACGCCTGCTGGCGCCTGCTCCATGAGGGCGAAGAGCAAAGCGGAGACAGCTCGGCCGTGCCAAGCCCGCTGGGGGGACATCATGAAGACGAGTGCTCCGTCGATCAGCTCGGTGTGACGGGGCGCCTGCGGGAGCTGGTCGAGGTCGTCGGCGTACCACCCTTCAGGGCGGGGCGGCCGCATCCACTCGGGCACTGCGGTCATGTTCCTCACCGTAACAGCCGGCTTCTGTTGACTTACCGTCGTTCAGTCTCGATGTCTGCGCCGCATCGAGGTGAGGCTCAGACACCTTACGAGGCGGTTTTGAGGTGCGTGAGACTCACCTCGACGCTGAACGGAGGGGTCAGCCTCGGCGGTGGAACGGCTCCAGTTGGTATACGGCCATGACGCCTTCGCCGGAGTCGATATTGGCCAACCGGAGGCGGTCGACGGCAACATCCACCCGCTGACCAATCCCGCCTGAGCCGGCGTCGGCCCAGATCTGCACCGTCCCGTGCCCCGGCAGCACTCTCGGACCGACCACGGCTCCTGAGGAGGCGTCGTATCGCCGCGCGCTTCGTCTGGGAATCCGCGGTGCGGGTGGGTTTTGGGCTGGTGAACTGAATGGATAGCATCGGTCGGCTGGACAGGTGGCAGCCTGTGAGCATGGTCGACCCGTGGTCGCCGCGTTCGTTTGCCGAGCAGGTGGCCGATGCGCTCAAGGCGCAGATCGATAGCGGCGATTGGCTGCCGGGGCGCAAGCTGCCTGGTGAGGTGACGTTGGCGCAGACGTACCTCGTGGCGCGTGGCACCGTGCGGGCCGCGCTTGACGTGCTACGCGAGGAAGGCCGTGTGGTCACCTCCGCCGGTCGCGGCACGTTCGTTACGCCAGACCCGAAGCCCTGAGGCACCTTCCGCCGTGGCAGGTGACCTTGAGGCGGCAGCGGAGGCGTACCGGGCTGCGCTCCGACGCGTGCAGGATGGGCTCGCGGAAGTCGCTTCAGCGCGTGCCGAGGTGCCACAGGTACGGAAGCGGCTTGCGGCCGCAATCGTGACTGCATACCGAGGCGGTGCCCGCGTGGGCGAGATCGCTCGGGTGACTGGCTACGGCCGGGAACAGGTCCGGCGGATCCTGCGAGCCGGCGGTGTCGAGCCGGAGAAGCCGGAAACCGCTTAGGTTGAGCGCGGGATGGACATAATCGAGCGGTCAGCCCTGCTGTCTGTCGGTCCCGCAGTCGGTCACGAGATGTAGTGCAGGATCACGTTGTGCACGTGGTGGGACTTCTGGTCGCCACGGAACTCGACCTCGTAGGTGTGGGTGCCGACGTTGATCGCGATGGCGCCGGAGGAGAAGTACGAGCCGCCCCAGGACTTGTTGCTCACCACGCTCACGCTGGTGATCTTCGAGTACGGGATGCTGGTGATGGCGACCTTCTTGCCGACGAACGACTTGTCCTGGATGATCACCCGGCGGTTGGTCAGCCCGATGAAGCCGGTGCCGGTGCCGATCGCGTCGTAGACCGCGATCACCTGCTCCCCGTCGAGCAGCCCGCTCTCAATCTGCCGAAGTTGCTCCCGCCGGTCGTACGCCACGTTCGCCATGCGTCCGAGGGTAGGCGGCGGGCACAACCACGCCAGCGAAGCGCGAGGTCGCTGCGGCCAGCGGTGGTCCGAGCGCAGGATGCGGGGTCAGCGAAGGTCGACGACCGTACGGTAGGCGTCCTCGATGCGGGCCGCGAGTGCGACGTCGCCGTCGGTGATCTTGTCGCCGTCGGGGGAGCCGAGCCGGATCTGGGTCCGTCCGTCGGCCCGGCGTACGTCGGGCCGCAGGTGCAGGGCGTCGGCTGCTACCTTGATCCGCTCGGTGAGCTCGGCGTGCTGGCTGTCGTCGAGCAGCAGGGTTCGCCGGAGCTGCTGGCCGTCCTGCGTCCACCCGTCCAGTTGGGTAAGGGCATCGCTAAGGTAGTCGCGGCCGGTCCGGCTGGACCAGAGTGCTCGCAAAGCCACACCTCCCAGGCGTCGTTGCCGGCTTGTGGCCAAATCGTCGCCATCCTGTGTCTTGGTCGGTGGTCCCCAGTCTGGCCGCTAACTGGTTGGTGTGTCCACGTCCACCCTTCCGTCATCTGCTGTCCTAGCAGTCAGCAGGGTTACCCGAAATGCTGATTGATCTGGCAGGCTCATCTGCTGTGCGGAGCGGGCGGGCGAGGCGTCAGGTGGTGGTCGGGGCGGCGATCGTCGTTGACGGTCGGGTGCTGGCGTGTGCCCGGACCCATCCACCGGGCGCGGCCGGCAAGTGGGAGTTTCCCGGCGGCAAGGTGGAGAGCGGCGAGACCGAGACCGATGCCCTGATCCGTGAGTGCCGCGAGGAACTCGGGGTTGCGATCACGGTGGGTGACCGGGTCGGCCCCGACCAGCCGCTCGGCCACGGCCGGTCGGTGCTGCGGGTCTACCTCGCCGGACTGCTCGGGCCGGCGCAGCCGACCGCGCTCGAGCACTCAGCTCTGCGCTGGCTGGCGGCCGACGAACTCGATCAGGTCACCTGGCTGCCCGCAGATCAGCCGATCGTCGCCGAGCTCCGTCCGTTGCTGCACGCCGGCAGCAGGCCGCATGACGGCTGATGCCGGGTGCTGTGATTTCAGTGCGGGCCGGCACTCGGGTCGCGACTACCGCGGACCGAGCCGGGAGCGACTCCGATCATGCGTTTGAACGCCCGGCTGAACGCGGCTTCCGATCCGTAGCCGGACTGGCCGGCCAGTTCGCGAACCGTCGTCTGGCCCTGTTCGAGCCTCGCGAGCGCGACGTGCATCCGCCACCGGGTGACGTACTGGAGTGCCGGTTCACCGACGAGTCGGGTGAACCGGGCTGCGAACGACGACCGCGACATCGCGGCTACGCGCGCCAGCGAGGCGACGGTCCAGGTACGGCTGGGTTCGCGGTGGATCGCCGCGATGGCCCGCCCGATCAGTGGGTCTGACAGCGCGCCGAGCCATCCGGCTCGCGCTTGCGGGTCGTCGCTGTCGATCCATGACCTGATTGCCTGGATCACCAGGATGTCAGCGAGTCTGGTGGTGACGGCTTCCCCGCCCGGGCGAAGGTCCGACACCTCACTGGTCAGCAGCGCGAGGGTGGCACCGATCCAGCCGCTGGTACGCCGGTCTGATCCGGCCGCATGGATGACCGGTGGCAGCAGTCGTACGAGTTGGTGAGCGGCCGGCCCGTCGAACGACACCACTGCGCAGACCAGTGTGGACGTCTCGCCGCCGCCACCGTGACGGAGTATCGAGTAGTGCGCGTTGAGATGTTCCTGCGGTAGCAGGTCGACCCGTCCGGCCTTTCCGGCCTGTCCGGTCTGTGGGCTGCTCATCAGCAGATGCCCACGGCCATGCGGCACGAGCGCGAGGTCGCCGGCGCTCAACTGCAGTGGTGGCGCGTCCCCGACACGTAGCCAGCAGCCACCGGACGTCACGACATGGACACTCAGACAATCGCCGAACGGCGGCATCTCCAGCGCCCATGGGGCGCTGACCTCGGTGCGGCAGTAGAAGATCCCGGTCATCCGCAGCAGGTGCAGTGCTTCCCCGACCGGGTCCACCGACACCCACGGCGCATCGACCTCGAGTTTCACCATCGCGATTCCTGGACGATCGAGCATACTTTCGCGTTTCCCGATCATATCCTCGCCGACCCGGAACTGATTTTGTCGATGGGGAGCCGCGCACTGGCGGCAACGACGACAGGGGGAGCAGCGATGAAGGTACTGGTGGTCGGTGCATCCGGTGGGTCCGGCCGTGCCACGGTGCGGGAACTCGGCCACCGGGGCCATGAGGTCACCGCGTTCTCGCGGAACGCGACGACGGTGGCCGGGCAGGTCGATGGCGGCTTGCTGCGCGGGGTGAATGGCGACGCCACCGACCCTGGTGACGTCGACAAGGCAGTGCGTGGTCAGGATGCGGTGATCGTCACGCTGGGCATCAGCGAGAACCCGGTGGGGGTCAGGCTGCGTGGTCCGGCGCACACGCCGCTGGATGTCCGTTCCCGGGGGACCGGTGTCGTTGTCGAGGCGATGCGTCGTCACGGCGTACGCCGGTTGGTGGTGCAGACGTCGTACGGCGTCGGACCCACCCGGACGCACCTGCCCATGCTCCAGCGTCTGGTCTTCTGGGTCCTCCTACGACCGCAGATCGTCGACACCGAGAGGCAGG